>CBDTUI010000144.1:0-5287 GCA_965363765.1 uncultured Acidimicrobiia bacterium | reverse complement strand
ATCCTTCGACCGGTCATCTCTCAGACCGGTCCTTCGTTAAGCCACGCGAGTGGATACCACCAGGTTAGCCGGCCCCGCCACCCAGTAACGAACCGGAACCGGCGTTCTGAGTCTCTAGTTCGACGGGAGGGCCGACTCGGGCCGCGGGAGCCAAAAAGCCCTTCCGCGTGTGCTGGGCGCACTAGCAAACCTCCTCGGCTGAAACTCGAAGCACGTGAGGAAGCGGGAGCAGCGGAGATAACTCAGCACACGTCGTAGGATCGCTGCGTTATATTGCTGCGTTCGTTCAACTGATGATGTTCGCGTTCAAATGGGAGCACGCTAATGGTGAGATTCGAAGCGCCAAGATTCATTTGGATAGCCATCATCGTGTGGTTGATCTGGCGGTTGATCATCTGGAGGCGCCGCGGCGGGGATCCGGTCCGTGAGTTAGTTGTCGCCTCTCTGTTCGGGTGGACGCTGATCGTCTTCTACTTTACGTTTTTTCCTATGACCATCATCTTCTACTCCTGGTTCGGACGGATCAATCTTGTTCCGTTCGCCAGTATTCTCCAGCTCATCCGGGAGACGAGCGCAGGTCTGGCATCGTTCAATATCGTGGGGAATCTGTTGCTGCTTGCGCCGTTGGGGATCCTGCTCCCGTTGCTCTTTGAACAACTGCAACGGCCATGGCCGTTGATCTGGCGGGTGGCCGTCATCTCCGCCTTCATCGAAACGTCACAGTTTGTGACTCGGGCAAGGGCTGTCGATGTCGACGACATAATCTTGAATACGCTGGGAGCGGCGATGGGTTTTGGGATTTATCGGTTGCTGGCCGCCAGGGTGAAGCGTTCCACCAGCAGGGCGAAGCTGCTTGAACGAGTAGGCATCTCGACGAGTCGTGAACCCCTGCTGCTCGCTGCAATGCCTATAGCTCTGACAGCCGCCCTCGCTCTTCCGATGATTGGCTATTCGCTAGTAGGCGCCACCCTCGGGGACGGTAGCTCGGGCATCATCGGGCATGCGATCGAGTCGATGCCGGCCGGCAAGGTCGTCGGCCGGTTCGATGTGAACCAATACACAATGCTCATACTCGAATCCGAGTCGGGGAGTTCTCCAGAGGTCGGCATGTGGATGTACCAGAAGGTGCTGCCAGGGAGGTTTACCTGGATCTCCAGTGGCACATATGAACCCTTCGCTCCTTCCGGATATCGGAGCGCACTCACCTCGTACAACGTTGACGCAGGTGAGTTACCTACCTACATCGTGTGGGGGCGCAACGGGGTTGGGGCGACCACCGTTGTGGTCGACGGAAACGAGGCCCACGAGGAACTGCCACTGGCGGATGGCGAGTATTTTGCGACAGGCTTCTACTACGAGCCGGACTTCAGTTCCGGATCCCTCGAAACCTTTGAGTTTCGGTTCACCGACGCGAGCGGAAACGACGTCACTGGTCAGTTCGCTGCCCAGGACGGGTAGCAGACCCGACCAAGTTCGGTCGTCCTGATGGCAGACTGAACTTGCTTGAGGACGGTAACTTAGGGTGCTGGGAGGACTGCATGACCGAAGAGTTAGCCGAGGGTATGGGAGCCATCCCGGGTGAAGGTGGTACGACGTTTCGCGTGTGGGCACCCAATGCCGAATCGGTTTCAGTGATTGGGACGTTCAACGATTGGGCCGACACGGCGGATCCACTCAAGCGTCAGGAGAATGGCTATTGGGCTGGAACTGTCCCGGGCGCTCGGGTGGGCCATGAGTACAAATTCTCGATCACTGCCGCCGAACCGCTATTGCGCATGGACCCATACGTGCGACAGGTAACGAGCAGCGTCGGCAACGGCGTGATCTACCCGCACGATGGCGACCCCTGGCTTGTGCCTGATGACTATCGAACCCCTCCCTGGAATGAGATGGTGATATACGAACTCCACCTCGGTACGTTCACCGATCAGCCCGGTGACAGCCCCGGCAACTTCGCCTCGGCCATTGAACGACTGGAACATTTGAAGCGCCTCGGTATCAATGTCATCGAGCTGATGCCGCCGATGGAGTTCGCTGGCGAAAGGTCCTGGGGTTACAACCCCGCTCACCCATTCGCGATCGAGTCGAACTACGGGGGACCCGATGCGTTCAAGCAGTTCATACAAGCTGCCCATCAGCTGGGCATCGCCGTCTTCATGGACGTGGTCTACAACCACTTCGGTCCCTCCGATTTGGATCTGTGGAGGTTCGACGGATGGAGCGAGAACGATGGCGGCGGCATCTACTTCTACAACGACTGGCGCGCTCAGACTCCGTGGGGTCATACGCGACCCGACTATGCCCGCCCAGAGGTGCGTACCTTTCTGCGCGACAACGCGCTCATGTGGCTCGAAGAGTACCGGCTCGACGGACTGCGATGGGATGCGACTGCCCACATTCGTAACGTGTGGGGAGGGTCAGATCCCGGCGCCAACCTCGAAGACGGATGGACCCTCATGCAGTGGATCAACGACGAGATCAATGGGCGCCAGCCTTGGAAGGTGTCGATTGCCGAAGACCTGCTCGGTGAGCAGGCCATTACCGAACCTACATCGGCCGGTGGAGCCGGGTTCGATGCTCAATGGGATGCTCGTTTCGTCCACCCGGTCCGATCGGTGCTGACCGTTCGCGAAGACCAAAGCCGCGACATGACCGCAGTAGCCCGAGCCATCGACCATCGATACGGCGCCGATGCATTCCGGCGGGTTATCTACACCGAGTCTCACGATGAGGTAGCCAACGGAAGTGCCCGTCTTCCCGAAGAAATCTGGCCAGGCAACGCCAGCGGGTGGCACGCCCGCAAACGCGCCGCGCTTGGCGCCGCGCTTGTCTTCACCTCTCCAGGAATACCGATGATCTTCCAAGGTCAGGAGCTCCTCGAGGACCAGTGGTTCCGTGACGATCATCCGATTGACTGGGCGCGGCTTGACAGCGAGTCCGGAGTGGTTCGCATGTACCGGGACTTGATCGCCCTGCGACGCAACCTGGATGGTCGATCTGCGGGGCTGACCGGGCAACATGTTCGAGTTCATCACGTGAACCAGGTCGACAAGGTGGTGGCCTTTTACCGATGGGATGCAGCCGGACCCGGTGATGATGTGATCGTTATCGCCAACTTTGCGGAACGCCGACACGAGGCGTACTCGATCGGTGCCCCTGTCGGGGGCACCTGGGAGGTTGTGTTCGACGGAGATGCTCCGGTCTATCACGAGTCGTATGAGGGAAGTGGTGCCACCGAAGCCGAGGCAACTCCCACGCCACTCGATGGCATGCCAGCTTCGTTAACGGTTGGCCTGGCCCCATACAGCGCCCTCATTCTCGTCAACCCTGGGCAGTCTGAATAGCCGCCGACTATTGAGGTCCAGAGGCAAGGACGTCAAGCCACTCGGACCAAAAGAACTTCCACTCCTCGACTTCCTCAGACTTGCCGAGCCGCTCGTGAGCGATCGAGATCTTGGTACGGCCATCGCCGGTCGCGTCGAGGGCGATCTGCACGGTGGCACCGGCCAGATCGAGCCGGACCACTTTGGCGGTGAGCCCGGAGCGCAGCGTTGTCCTGAGGCCACCGAATAGGTCGGCACGGTCCGACTCGTTGAGCAACATCTCTCGGATAACGTCAGCGTCGATGGCCACCGTTCGTGACTTGCTGGCCGTGAAGGTGCCATCGGGACGCTGGTAGGGCAGGCGAATACCAACGATCCGCTCGTAGCCAACTGTCACCCCCTGAGCCCACCAGCTATCGACCCCGTGCTGCTCGACCAGGTAGGCGGCGATAGCAGTGTGCCCATCGGTATGGCCTGGCCAGGCGTCGATAAGGTCGGTCCAATCGTCCCACCCTTTGCCAGTAGCGGTGCGCATTGCGTCGTCCGACAAGTCCGGCCGGCCCGACCAGTGGCGCCGACGAGTGTCAGCATGTTTGGCGATCAACACTCTCCGAGCGGCGGCGTATCGCTCGCCAGTCGTTTCCATGCGCTCGCGTATTCGTCGTTTGAATGATTCCTGCTGGGTCATGTCTTCTACTTCCCCGTGTCCGAGGCCACCGCAACCCACGCTTGCTGACGGGCGCCGTGAGACACGTCAGTAGGTCCATCCCGGCCGAGCACTCAAGGTCCCCTTTGCCTTCCTGGTCGGCGGCGTGGGCGCCGAGACGAAAGTGTGGCGTGACAGGCCGCCAGGATCAAATGTACTAAGGGCGTTGCCCGATGACAACCCCCCTATTCGAGGTCGTTCACCTGCAGCCGGGCCAGGTGTAGCGTTGAGGAGAACCGAGCGAGAGAAGTTTGACATGAGAGTGTTGATAGCCGCCAATCGGGGAGGCAGCTCCCAGAAGGTGATTGAGTTTGGCGTACAGTTGGCTTCTGCCACAGGTGGCTCCGTCCACGTTCTTCATGTGATCTCGAACGAGGAACGCCAAGCTCGTGAGCAGGTTCCCGGCCAAAGCCGCTACGTCGATGTGATGATGGACGAAGCAAGGCGAGACTTCGCTGTCAAACTCGTCGGCTTAAACGTGGCTGACGCAGCCGAAATCGTGTCGATCCGCGTGGGCGAACCAGTGGCCGAAATCGAAAAAGCGGTGGGAGAGATCGAACATGACATCCTCGTCCTCGGAATGCGGCGGAGGTCACGCGTAGGGAAGTTCCTGCTCGGGAGCCAACTTCAAGAGATACTTTTGGCCAGTAAACAACCCGTGGTGGCGGTGCCAACCGACGCCCTCGTTTGAACGCTCCTACCGTCATGACTTCATACCCGCTGTGCCGTCTCGAAACGGAGGCCGGGTGACGAGGGAAAAGTCTTCGAAGATCGCCTTCATCGGCTCTCATTCCGTGCGTAAAACCAACGCCGTCCACTCATTTGCGGGGGCAGTAGGTCGAAGTGGCCTGAGCGTCGAAGTCGGTCGAGAAGTTATCCGTTTCAACCCCTTGGGACTCAATGAAGGGTCCACACCGGAGGCACAACTCTGGGTGATCATGGCTCAGATCCAACAGGAACTTGAGCTTCGCACCCGTGCCGACGTATTGGTAACCGACCGTGCCGTCGTTGACAATTTCGCCTACTTCTTGCGTGCCACCGGGGGAGAGGACCCCTTCGACGTGAAGCCGTTGATAGCTCGCTGGTCGCAGACGTACGACTTGTTTGTCCGTCTTTTGCCTGATGTCCCACTCAAAGTTGACGGGGTTCGGAGCGTTAATCAGCGGTTTCGAGAGGAGATAGAGACAATCCTCGAACTCATCTTGCCTGTCTACGTGCCCGCAGATCGGCTCGTCCAGATCCGTGCCTCAGAGATTAC
>CBDTUI010000143.1:0-5315 GCA_965363765.1 uncultured Acidimicrobiia bacterium | reverse complement strand
GCGGAGCGTCATGGCGTAGCCACGACTGGCCAGAAATGCTGTCGACTGAGTAAACCTTGATCCGTCCAGCCGCCAGTAGCGGTGATAGAGCGCTGATCAATCCCCGATCTTCGATTTCCCAGGCGTCGCCTCCAGCTGTCGGGAAGACCAGAACCGGCACCCCAACCTCACCCCACCGCACCAGGTTGATCACCTCGTTCACACGTTCGGAGTGCCACAACCGGTCGATACTCAAACGAGCGCATCCAGTCGATCTCGTTCGGTGGTCCGCCAGAAATCCAGCAACCCCCAAAAGTGGTCGGTGAAACGGTCGACCTCGTGGGCAGGGAAGAGGGCGGCAACCTTATGGCGAACCGCCGCTTTGGCACGATCCTCCCCGAAGTACGTCCAGGACACTTCATCGAGGTCGCCAAGATAGGTATCGCAGAATGACGCAAACTCGGCGTGGTCGAACCCGGCTCTGGCGACGGCCGCCATGTCCTTGATGCGTTCGGGTTCTGACCCGCCGCTGTCGGCGATCTCAAAGTACGGCTCCCAGTCGGTCGCCATACGCATCGGTCGGCTGGTAGCCGCACAGTACAAGGACCACCTGATGAGCGCCTTCACCAACCACGGGATGTGATAGTGCAAGGAGGTCACCTGGGAGTCCGGGTTCGCATTGGCAAAGTCAATCGGATGCAGAATGCCGTCTCGTCGCAGCGCCTCGCACGAGTTAAAATCCCACCCGAAGAACCCGTTAATGATTAACGCCATGTCCTGCATTCGTTGCCACTCGTCAGCGTCGAGAAAGTCGAACTCGACTTTGTAGCGGTCATGAATAGGGGCCGCCGGGTCGTACCGCATGACGTTTACCTGCGGCCCGACGCCGAGCGCCCTAACAAACAAGTCGAACGGTTCAACGGCCTCCTGCAGATGCATGACTCTCGTGCCCGAAGTGTCGTACGCAGCTTGCAGGTCTTCGTACGAATCGATCCGCGACACACCCACCCAAGCACCGCCATCGTATGGTTTGAGGAACGCCGGGTAACCAACCTTCGCTCCGATGTCGCGCAGGTCGAACATCTGGGCGTAACTCTCCAACGTGATTCCAAGGTCCGGCCCTTCCTCGTAATCGCGCGGTGGCAGCATCCAGGTTTTCGGAACGGGCAACCCGAGTCGCATCATTGCGACATACGACGTGTGCTTTTGCATTGACTGGAACGTGAACGGATTATTCAGGGTGTACAGACCGTCCATTACGACCGCCTTCTTGATCCATTCCCGCGTCGTTGGGTACCAGGGGGACAGCCGATCCATCACGACGTCATACTTGACCGGCTGGGTCAGATCGAACGGCTCAATTGTGACCCGCTCGACATCGAACCGGACCTTCTCCCCGCCAAGATCCAGCGTGAGGTCCAACTCCGAAACAATGTTTTCGTAATACACAGGCCAACACAAGTCTGCGCCTAGCGACAACCCAATCCGTCTAATGCTTTCAGTCATGAGCCCACGTTACCGAGGGCGGAGGTTCGCCGCTCCCAAGGGTGAGAGAAAGACCTCTGGCAAGTCGATTACGCCAGTTATGCCAGTGATGGCCATCCCGATGCTCCTCGTAGGTCACCTTTGCACCAGTCGAAACCAGCATCGGATGGAACCGCCGATTGTCAGGAGCCAGACCCTCATACAGTCCGCAGGCCTGATAGATCCGGGCGGCAGGATTACGCGGTTCCTCCTCGAACCGCTCTACGAAGTCGATCGTGGGTAAAAAGTGCGGGCCACGTTTGTTCGGTCCACCGAGGGCGGTGACAAAGGATCCCGACAACAGCACAAGTCCACCGCTGCCACCATTGCGCCACGCCGCCGACAGGGCAGCCACCGCTCCGAGGCTTGCGCCGAGATAGACATGGCGTTGCGGATCGCCATCCACGTTGTGGGCGGCGACCGCCTCGCGGAGGATCTCAGTCACGAAGGCGGCGTGCCGGGGATCATCTGAGTACTCAACGAACCGGTCCATCGGGTCGACCAACGCCACTACCACCGGTGGAATCACCCGCTCGGCTATCAGATTGTCGAGAACGTCGAGCAATCCGGCATGGCGCACAAAGTCGGTCCCGTCGTGGACGACCAGCAATGGAAATGGCCGATCGGTGTCGGCGGCGGGGTGATACCAGTTCACCGCTCGCCGGAGGTCGTAGACCTCCGAGTCGATGGCCCCCCGGACGAGTGTGCCCTCGGGGGCTCGCCGGATCGCTGTCCAGGCTGGCTCGACGTAGCCGGGTCCGAACGCCACCGAGTTTGATCCATGCGGATCGGTTGCCCGCCTCGGGTTGAATGGGTCGGGGACGAGGACGGTCTCCTGGCCCATCGTGACCTTGAGTTTGTACTCGATCCGCGCTCCGGCCGGCAGTTCGACCGTGATGGCGTGGAGTCCCGGCGCGAGCCGACGAAGCGCCGGGATCTTCGGGAAGTTCGACATGAAGTGTTCGACGACTACCCGATCAACCTGCCCGAGATAGATGAACGTCGTGGACGCCTCATGCTCAAAGGGTGTGCCCATGTCGCGCACGGCCGCTAGGCGTTTCTGCGGAAATATCCGACCAAGTTCATCGACCTTCGGCGGGGAGGCTTTGGCAGAAAGGGTGTTAGTCACGCACCGAGATTACAGGCCGCGCGGTCATCACCCCGAACCGGCTTCTGGCGCGGGATAGTTCCCACTCAATCTTCGGAGGTCTGGACCGTTCGCGCCGCATAAGGGGCAGAATCGTTATGAGAAAGCACCCGCGAAGCGACCCGGGCAGAAAATCGACCAACTCACGAATAACCCGACCTAGCCGCTGGCCAGAATCGTTTCGATGACCGCCATGTTGGCGATGGCGTCGTCGACCCCAACCTCCACGTCGGTGTCGCGAAGAATCGCCTGACCGAAGAGTTCAGCCTGGATCGTATATTGATCAATTGGCGAGAAGCTGAGCACCCTGGTCGCCGGTGCCACCGGGGGCTGACCACCAGATGTCAGCCGGATGTGCGTCGGGCGATCGGGCGGGATATTGAACGGGATGTCGAATTCGATCCGCCCTTCGCTCCCCACGATGTGAACTCGTTGATCGTCTTCTGCCCGGGATGAACAGGTGAACGTAGCCTGCCCACCCCCATCGAATTCGAGCAAGCCCGACGTGAGTATGTCGATACCCATCTCCGGGTCCCTGCGGACGACGCTTTCGATTCGGATGGGCTCTCCCCCGAACAACATGCGCGACGCATTGACGTTATAACAGCCGATGTCCATGAGGGCCCCGCCGTGGTTGTCCGTTCGGTTACGAATGTCTGTTGGATCGTCGTTGAAGTAGCTGAACCAGCTTTGGACAGCCATGAGTTTGCCGATAGCGCCGGTGCGAACCAACCGGACCGCTTCAACCCAGGTGGGGTGGTGACGATACATGAAGGCTTCGGCGAGTTTCACTCCGGCTTCCCGGCAGGCGTCGGCCATGATCGCCGCCTGACTGGACGAGATGGCGAGCGGCTTTTCGCAGAGCACGTGCTTGCCGGCTTGGGCGGCCTTGATGGTCCATTCGGCGTGAAGATCGTTCGGGAGCGGGATGTATACCGCATCGATTTCGGGATCAGCCAACAAGTCCTCGTAGGAGCCGTAGGAGTTCGAAATCCCCAGATGGGCAGCAGCAGTCGCAGCCCGTTCGGCGTCCCGGGAGGCGATCGCCACGACGTCACCATTGGCGGCTTTCTGAATGGCAGGTATTACTTTCGACATGCCGATATCGGCGGTGCTGATGATTCCCCACCGGACTAGCTCCATGGGCTACCCCTTACTCATGTTGTGGATGTCCAGGCGCCTTCAGATTCACTCGAAGTAATGGCCGCCTTGATGAACCGTAGGCCCGCCACGCCGTCTAGGGCGGTCGGAAAGTGGAGGGCTAGGGGATCTGGTTCCATCCCGGAACGCCGGGCAGCGATCGCTTCGGCGGCGTCTGAGTAGACATTGGCAAATGCCTCAAGAAACGCCTCTGGATGACCTGCCACGATCCGGGTCGATCGCGCCGACAGCGGCATGGTCCCCGGCCCGTTCGGTGTGCGAATCTCAACCGGCGATCCGAGTGGGCGGAACGTCAGACTGGTGGGCTGCTCTTGCATCCACTCGAGGCTCCCTTTGGTACCCGAGACCCGAATACGAAGGCAATTCTCGACGCCGACCGCAGCCTGCGTCACCCAGAAGTTGCCCCGAGCTCCATTGTCGAAACGGAGCAGGGCACCTGCATAGTCATGGACCAACCGGTTCGGCACAATGCTTCCGACCTCAGCCGCCAACTCGGTCACTTCCAGACCGGTAACGAACCGAACGAGGTTGTGGGCGTGCGTCCCGATGTCTCCGAGTACGAGCGACGGTCCCCCTCGATCGGGGTCGAATCGCCAGGGAACGTCACCGGTTGGATCGGGATCGTTCTCGTCCGCCTTGCCTCCCTGCACGTACTCGACCTGGATGAGACGAATCTCCCCGAGTTGCCCGTCGGTAACCATCGCCCGCGCTTGGCGAACTAGCGGATACCCGGTGTAGTTGTGGGTGAGGCAAAAGATCAGCCCTGTCGACTCGACTTTGGCGAGTACCTCTAGGCCCTGCTGAAGCGTGTTGGCGATGGGTTTGTCCATCACGACATCGAACCCGCGATCCAACGCTGCGAGGGCGTATGGATGATGGGAGTCGTTTGGCGTCATGATCGCCACCACCTCGGCGCCTTGTTCGAGCGACGACTCACTATCAATCAGACTCAACGCGTCGGCGTATGCTCGATCTGGTTCAACACCAAGCGCTACGGCAGCATCGATCGAGCGCTTCGGATCCGAGGACAAGACAGCCGCTACCAGTTCATATCGGCCGTCGAGTCGGGCGGCCGCCCGGTGCACGGCACCGATGAAGCTTCCCGGCCCACCGCCGATGACGGCCAGCCGCAAAGGCCGACCTAGCATCTCAACGACCGGGTTATCTCCCATCGGCTTAACCTCGTTCAATCCGGCCACTACCGCGGCCGATATGGTCGACGAGCCCCCACAAGACCCGTGGCCCTTCTTGGACAAGGAAGCGGGCACGTGCCGGCCCGATGCCGGAACTGGCGCCTGTGATGGCTACAACCGAACCGGTTAGTTCACTCATCCTGAGACCTCATGTTTGTCGACCCCGTACGATAGCCCTCCGATGCGCCTCCAATCTCGGGCGAGCCGAACCGCTAATCGAGATCGAGGCATAGGATGTATACGTGTACCGATCCGTCGTTGTCATCCTGTTTCTGTTCCTCGTAGTCAGTGCGGCCGCTTGCTCGACCGCA
>CBDTUI010000142.1:0-5344 GCA_965363765.1 uncultured Acidimicrobiia bacterium | reverse complement strand
GCGGTGACGATGCCGGCTCCCACCTGGACCACAAGCGCGCCGAGGCCGGCAGCTAGGCCAGCCAGCAATCCGACGGTGATTCCCAGCCCGATCATGAGTCCAAGACCGACGAGCACGCCGGCGCTAGCAATGCCGATTCCGGTCCAGTATGCCGGAGCAGTGCTGGCGTTGAGGGTGACGACATGTTGGGTATCGGTCACGGTTTCGAGTCGGTGGGAAACTTTCACAGATCGCAGTGCCCCGGTGCCCTGGGCAATCTTGAGGCCATGGCGCAACGAGTTGACCGGGCTCGTCCTTTTGGTCCACACCGTAGTTTGGGGGGTAGTCCTGGTGATCTGGAGTCCCTCATGGCGGGTCATCCACCCGGCGATGCTGGCCTCGGCCTCGGCTCGCGTGGAGGTCACCAGCATCTGGTCGGTGATCCGTTTCGGGCCGAAGATCCGTTCACCCAGCGTCCCTGGTGGGAGCTGGTCCGGCTTGGACAGCTCCTCAGCGAGAGCCTTCGCGACAATGTCGCGGTGTACGCCAAGCTCGTCAGCAACCCGGTTGAGCGTCTCGACGTCAAGCTGGGCGTCGTCGTAGTCCGAGTCGGTTTGTAGCTCGATCGCCCGACGCAGTATGCGGTCGGCGCGGGCGGGCGATAGCTTCTGCAAACGGTCGGCGACGTCGTTGTTCTGGCGGGTTGCCCGACGCGTCGGTTGTTGGGTTGGCGGCTGCGCCGGTTGTTGTTGAGAGGGCTCCACGGATCCAAGTATCGCGCAAACCCCGGTTTGTAACCGACGGTTAGAAGAACATTCCTGGATGGGGGCTCGGAAGCAGGAAGGCTTCGTCGAGGCGAGCCAGCAAACTAGCGGGCGCTGATAGTTGGTCAGTGAGCGCCAAACCGGACGATGGATGTACCCCAAACCACATCCGAGTGAAGGCGTTGACGGAAGCGGTCATGGTTGGTGAGGAGGGATCGCTGCCGGTTTCGACGAACGATTCCTTGCCGACAGTCACTCGATACTGACCGTCGAGTCCGATGCCACCGCCGAACGAACTCAGCGGATCGGTCAGGGCCAGGTTGAAGGTGATTTCGTCGCCCGGCCACGACCGTTGTGCGACGACGTGATCTAGATCAAGGATGCGTAGCTGCCACCAAGCGAGCGCCTGGTGCCTGGCTTCATGGGGCGACTTGGCTGTCTGGATTCGCTGCCGGATTGGATGTCGGAGAAGGTCATGGAGCTGGAGTTCAGGTGGCTCGACCATTTTGACGCTCCGTATCTGATCGCCAAACTCCCGCACGAGGGCGAGAAGTTCAAGGATTTGCTCAGGTGTTTCATAGGACATGAGGTTGATGGATAGGGGACCCGAATAATCGCTCTTGACCGCCCAGATGAAATGGGTGAGTCGGCCGTCCTCGTAATAGCCCCAGCCGGATCCTTCGGAGTCTGTGGCGAGTTCAGCTTTCATGTAGGTAGGTGGGCTGATGGCCACGCCCCCGTGTGACCGTTTGCGCCGCAACTGGGCGGCATGGATTTCTTGCCAATCGTCGGCTGACAAGCGACTCGGTGTTCGGTAGGGGGCGTCGACGACAAGTGAACTCGGGTCGAACACCATCTGGTTCGTATAGGCCGAGGTCCCGAATCCGAGGCGGTCGTAGAACCCCTGCTCGAACATGCCGAGGGCGGCGACGTGGACGCCGCGTTGTAACGCGTTGGCGACCACCCGGGCGGTAGTCTCGCTGGCCAGGCCGCGTTTACGTCCGATCAGGCTGGTGGTGACCGCAGTAACGCAGGCCAAGTCGAGGTCGGTGTCGACGTAGCGGATCATCCCGTCGTGAACGGCCGCCAGCGCTTCCGCTTCGCCGTCGATCAGGCCAACGGCAACGTCGGCCTCGCCGACGTACCACTCCATGGCCGCTTGCTCTTTTGAACTCGTCGCCCAGCCGATTTCCTTCCACATTCGTTGGATATGGGGTAGGTCCGATTCTTCGTATGCCCGCACAGTCATAGGCAAACGCTAATCGGAGCTATCGAGATCTGAGGCGGCTTTTTTGCAGCTTGCCCATCGCGTTGCGAGATATCTCGTCAACAAACTCGTAGCGGCGGGGTTGCTTGTAGCTGGCCAGATGCTGCTGGGTGCGTTCGCAGAGTCGCAGCCGTCCGGCAATACGACTGCTCAGGTCAAGGACTTCGCCGAACGTCCATCTCCGCGCGGCCGTGTCGAGGAAAACTGCCTGGCGATCGAGATGATCGGTGAGGGCCGAGAACAAACCCAGGCTCATTCGACCCGGGACTTGGAAGCACCCCATACAAAAGCCTGGTGGGCGTCTTTGGGCGGCCAGAACTCGTCGTTTTTGTACGCCCAGTACTCGAATGGGTTGTTGAAGTAGGCGAAAGTCTCGACGGTCGACCCGAGATCTTCCTTACGAACGAGGGCGACCACGAAGCCGACCGCACCCGCTCCGATGAGCCAACCGGCGTAGCCGATTTGATACAGCGGTCCGAACCACCGGTTCTGCCAGACATGGAGCGCTTCGTGCCGTTTGATGAATTGACGGCGACCGGCCGATTTTTCGGGGTCGTCAAAGTCGATAGACCCGGCTGCCCCTGAGATGACGTTGCCGAGGGTGAAGGCGTAGCCCCGTTTCAACCTGACGCCGGCCGAGTACACATGATGATTCTGGCGATAGGTGAGGTCGAAGCGATACCCGGCTGACTCGCGTGGCAGATTGACAAGGTTGAGAACCAGCCCGGCGGTGGTTCCGAGCAAACCCCAGGTGCTGTCGAGGACAAGGGCGACTACGCCATTCTTCTTCCAGTCGTACATCCAGCGCCATCCGGAGATCGCCCCGTTGGCTATTCCGGCGATTGCCGCCGGAATAGGAAGGCCGATGAGCCAACCAACCCCCCACGCCAGGCCGCCGCCGACAGCTCCCGTGGCGATCGCTTCGCCAAGGCGCTGCGGCCAGACGGTCTTGGCTTCTGGTTTTGGAAAGTTTAAGGCCACAACAGTCCTTTGTGCATCAGCGCGGCAACATCCATCGTGGCCGCCACCGCGATATGGAGGCCGGCGCCCCACCACACGGAATTCGTTCGTAGAGATAGCGTACCCAGTGTTACCCCGCCGAGGATGGCTCCAAACGCTTCCGCCAGAGGTTTCGCAAAGTGGATCATGTTGTACGGAATGACCATGACAAAAATGGCGGCGTATCCCATCCGCCATTTGAGGCCGTGGACCATGAAACCGCGAAAGAAGAACTCAAGGGCCACGAACTGAGCTGCGTACATCACCCACCAGATCCACATGTTGGGCCACAGTCCCTCGCCAGCCGGAACGTCGTAGAACGGGTACTTGCTGAGAAACGCCGGGGAGAAAGATGCCCAAATAACGACGGGCAGCGAAATGAGAAAGAGCAGGACGTATGGCTTCCAATGGGTGCCGATGCCTCTCCACGCCACTCCGAAGTCCGCCACCGGTTTTCGGATGATGAACCGGATGACAATCAACGGCAGACCGACATAGGCAAATAGCTGTACAGCTGTCCAAACGGTGAGTCGGGCTAACTGACCGCTCGACGCCGACGAAAGCCATCGGACGACGGGGGCCGGATCTAGCCCTACGCCTGCCCAGAGACCCGACACCCAGGCGGGATCCCTGGCGAAGAAGTTGATAATCGTGAGTGCCACGGCCGAGGTAATAACCACGACCACCATGGTCCGATTGGCTTGGCCCGGGTGGTCGCTTCGAAAGCTGTCCGAGGCAGCATCGGCCCGGGCGGCGGTCTGTCTGACGTAGGTTTCGAACATCAGACGGCACCCTACCCGGCCACCGGGGTGGCTCCTCACCTAGGCTCGAAGTTGAGGAGGTAGCGATGGGTGAAATGGTGCAATTCCCTTCCAATGGGTCGACCGCCAGTGGCTATCTGGCCGTCCCGAGGAGTGGGTCGGGTCCCGGCGTGATCGTCGTTCAGGAATGGTGGGGACTGGTCCCGCACATCAAGGACGTCGCCGATCGATTTGCGGCAGCAGGGTTTGTGGCGTTGGCCCCTGACCTGTACGACGGTCATACGACCACCGAACCTGACGAGGCCGGTAAGGCAATGATGAACCTGGAACTCGCCAGGGCTGCCAATCAGTTGGGCGGCGCTGTCGATTACCTGGTCGATCATGAGTCGACAACATCGGACCGGATCGGGGCGGTGGGATTCTGTATGGGGGGAGGGTTAGTGTTGTGGCTGTCAACGCTGAAACCTGAGATCGTTGCTTGTGTGCCCTTCTACGGCGCTATCCCGTGGGACTCGATGCAACCCGACTACGCCAACGCTCAGGCGGCCTATTTGGGGCACTACGCCGAAAACGACGGCTGGGCCACCCAGGACGGCGCCCGCAATCTCGAGGAACACCTCCACGAGCTTGGTAAAGAAGCGAACTTCAATTTCTACCCCGATACCGATCATGCATTCTTCAACGACGATCGGGCTGAGGTCTACGACGAGGCGGCCTCCCACCTGGCCTGGGAACGCACCGTCGGCTTCTTCCGTGACCGTCTCTGAATGACCGACAGGAACAGCTTCTTCAGACCGATTGAGCATCGACTGGTTGCGAGGGCGTTACGCCCTGCCCTGGTGTGGGCCTATGTGGCGGTTCTTGTCGCGGCGCTGCTCGTGGCCGTCGTCGGATTACTCGCCCTGGTTGTCGCCGCCGGAGTGTGGGTGTTCAACCGGGATCAGTCGATCAGTGGCTCTGCCGTTGCGGTGATCCAGTACGGATTGTGGGTGGCGGGGCCGGTGACGGTGGGAGTGGCCGTGGCAGGTGCCGCATACGGTTCCACTGAGTCGCGGTCGTTCCCGCGCACTGTGACCGGGACTCTTATTGGGGTTGGCCTAGGAGCAGCCCTGCTTGGGGTGGGGGCTTCCGGGTTCGCTGCGGCCGGCTTGGCCGCTGGTTGGGGTAGCGCCATCCCAGCCGACGGGACGAGTCGAATCGCCTCACGTGGCCTGCCGATGCTGGTGGCAGCGGTCGTGGCTACCGTATGGCCAGTTGGGCGGATAGCCGATTTGGGTCGCGGTCCGCTGGTACTGGTTTTCGCCCTTTCCCCGCTGATCGCTGCCCTTGTAGTGTGGGTCGGGGATGCCGCTTGGGCGGCAATCGCCGGCCGAAAACAGGAACCGAAGTCCAGCCCGGCCAGTTGATACCGAAAGTAGGAGAACGACTGTGTTTGGTCTCTATGTGTTTTGTGCGATCGTAGGTATTCCACTCGTCTTGATGATGGCGTTCCTCGGCGGCGACACGGACTTTGACTTTGATGCCGACCTTGACCTCGATCTTGACCTCGACATGGATGTCGATATGGATGTCGA
>CBDTUI010000141.1:0-5435 GCA_965363765.1 uncultured Acidimicrobiia bacterium | reverse complement strand
TCGACAAGCGCATCAACCTCGTCGGCCTTCTAACGACTAGTCCGGCTGACAAGTTTGAAGTTCAGATCGCCGCGTCTCGGCGGAGGTGAGGGCGCCCGGTTTCAGCGCGTGCCTCGTGTCAACGACCTGTCGTGGAGCGGCAGTGCGGGCGCGGCTTCGACATCCCCCATTCGATGCAGTCGGGTCGGCCGCCAAGTCGAAGTCGCCGGTCGGTCGGTCCTATTTCGTTCCCACCATGCAGCACGCCAAGCCTGGAATCCGGAACTAGCCGTCCTGCTCGTATTCGGAATCGCCCGAGCCGACGTTGTATCAAACCGGACGGTTCTCCGTCTTATGTACAGATAGGTTCGCCACGACAACCATCAGAAGCAGACGTCATATGGCAAATATTGGTCACAATCGAAGCAAGACCGGTAGGGTCGAAGCTATGTGGGGAGACATCAGTGGACTCTACGCTGCGATAGTCGACGGCGATCAAGACGCCTTCGACCAGCTCTACGAGGAATACAAGAACCTCGTGTGGTGGGTGATCCGCAACGCCGGCGTCACCGGACCCGACGCTGAAGACGTGTTCCAAACCACCTGGGCGACCTTCTTCGATTATCTAGGCCGCCACCGCAACCCCAACGCCATCAAGTCGTGGCTGGCCACCGTCGCCCGTAACCAGTGCATCAACCTGGGCCGAGTCTCGGGAAACGTCGTGCCCCTCGACACCCTTTTGAACTGCGAGTCCGATGATATTCCACCCGACGCCGAGGCGCTCCGCCAACTCGACGTCGAGGCACTCGAAGGAGCCCTCCAAGAACTCACCGAACGAGAACGACAAATAATCACACTGTGGGCCCACGGCGCCAGCTACCAAGAGATGGACCTAGCCATCGGGATACCGGCGGGTAGCGTCGGTCCAACGATGGCCCGCTGCCGCGACAAGCTCGCTGCGACAATGAAAGAACAATCATGAGCAACGATTCTGACCCAACTGGCCTCCGCCACCAACTGAGAGAGGCAGCCAAGGAGGCATCTCCGGTTCCCAGCGAATCTGACATCATGGCCAAAGCGATGTTTTCGTTGCGCTTCGCCGACCGCTGGTTGGCCGAACAGGTGGCGGTCGAGTCGGCGGTCATGCGTAGCGAGGATCCGGGCTTGCGATCGCGCTATATCGCCTCGGGTAGGAGCGTGGAAATCACCGTCGAACGGGGCATCGACCTCCGGGTAACCGGTTTTACCGATCCAGCTGGCGAAGGCTGGACGCTCGTCAAAGCCGGACCGCACCGTCAGCTCGTACGGATCGACGAGGACGGGATGTTCTCGACTCTTCTGCCGGCCACCGACGAAGCGATCGATGTTGTCCTCGAGTTTGATGACGGCGTGACCATCACGATGCGCGATGTCGGGAATCAAGCTCCGTAAGTATTAAACACCATTGCTGTTACCCAGGCAGCCCGATCGCTGCCAGAGAGATCCTGACGAGTTCGTTGCAGAGCTGCAGCAGGCTCCAAACCCGCCCGTCGCAACTCGTGATAGCGGACCATCACCCGTCGTGTCGGACCATCCGGAACGTCGACCTCAGCAGCCACGACTGACCGGGTACCGCTCGCCAATGCCACCGCCGGAAACCCGACCGCGAGCCCACCTCGGTAGGTGCGCTCGCGCCCAACCGAACAAGCAGACAGAACCAGCTCGCCAGGCATTGACGCCTGCATCTCATAGAGCGTGAAGGGACCGTCTGCGAACTTCAGCTGCGAGAGCACTGGCGCGTCCGGCCGGACCAGCCCATGGGTCGCCAGGTGTGCTCTCCCCCGGCGTGGCAGAGCGTCCCTCACCGCCTCGCCGGTGGCTTCAGGACCAACAAGTTTCAGGTCACCAAGGTCCGAATCGGCGAGCTCGTCGACTTCGGCGGCCCCGGCCTCGAGATCCGGGCCGGCCACGAACAGACAGGCCAGATCTTTGATCTGGGGTTGGCGGTTGGCGTGCACCCATCCCGACCAACTCGAGTTGATGACGATCGATGCGTCACGTATCCCCGGCAGCATGGCCCACGGGACACCGAAAACTGACGGCGGCGGAATGAGAACGATCTCATCGGAAGACACCAACCCGATGAGCAGATCGTTGAGCCGGCTCATCAGTCCCGTCAGTCCGGTTATAGGACCAGGCTCACCGGTCGCAGCCGGGTTGGCGAGGAGCGAGACCAGACGCATGCGGATCTTGGAGGCCAGGGTATCAATCTCTTTCGTTGGCCCTACCCGGGTTATCGCCGAATGACCTGAGCCTGCATCGAGTCGGTAGGTCTGATCGGCGTGTTCGAAAAACATGATCAGCTGACGCGACCCGAGTTCTGAAGCGGTCGCCTCGAACGAGACCGCCAGAGCCCGTGTCCGGGTCCCGCTGGCCGATCGTCGGATGGCTTCGCGCAACTCATGTTCAACGTGTGCCACATCATCGATAGCCTCGGCCCGTCGAACCCGCCGGTAAGCGGTGAGCAACTCGGCGACTTCGGAAGACGTGCGAACTTCCGGCGGAGCGTCAATGAGTCGCAAGTCGTCGATGAGTCCGATGAGCGAGACAACGTCGCCGGCCTCCAAGGCGATGCCGATGCCGAACTCGGCCAGGCTCACTCCGAGACTGCGGGTCGCAACACTGAGGTCCGTCGACGCCAGGCTCGCGGCCAGATCGCCCATGCTCCGTAACGATTCCCTGACCTTCGCGAGCGAAGCCCAAGTGTCTCCTCGTGCGGCGAGAATCCGGGCTCGCAGTCGGTCGGCTTCCAGCTGAGCTACTAGGCCGATATCGGCGGAACCGATTTCTTCGACCTGTTGCTCGGCTGCGTCCAGATCACCTGCCGAAACAAGAAGGTCACCTTTGACGATCTGGGCGAATCGTCCCGTTCTGGTTTCGGGCGGAACGGCCTCAAGATCATCGAAGTCGCCGGGCTTTGTCCGGTTGAGACGCTCCCGGGCGGCCACCGCGATGACGGCTGCGTCTGCGGCCAATTCGGGAACGCCGCCTTCGGTGAGCAGTTCCACTGCCGCTTCGGCCGCCTCGGCGGCTTGCTCGTTCCGACCGACAATGAGAAACAAACGGGCGAGATACGATTCGGCCAATCCGCGATCACGCGGCGACGTTGATGAGGCCCGGTCAGCGTATGCGTAGGTCAAAGCGTCATCTACCAGTCCGGCCTGTTGGTACAGCTCGATAAGCCCATGCAGATCGTCAGGGGTCACCTCACGGTCTGAGTTGGCGAGGCGGATAGCGTTCAGTGCTTCGCTCGGTTGGGCGAGCACCGAGTAGGCGACGGCCAAGTGGTTGAGTGGCTGGGAGGCCATCTCGGGCGACCCAAGTTGTAGCCAAAGACGCCGACTCTCTTGCAACGGTTCGAGACTTTCCCTGGCCCGGCCTAGTTGAAGCAGACCAAAGCCGTAGTTTGAGTAGCAACGGGCTGCCCATTCGAGTTCGTTGTGGTCGACGAACGCCTCAGCCAGTCCGTCAAGGATTTCCATCTGTCGTGGTACATCACCGACGAAGTTGGCTAGCCCTCCCAGCTGGGCTTTAGCCTTGAGGCCGACCAGGTCGTCTCGGCGATCAGCAATCTCCGTGGTGACTATTTCCGCGTAGTTCGTGTCCCCAGCCATGGCGTGGGCACCGGCCAGCGTGATGCCAATCTCGTCGGCCAGGTCGAGATCACCATCGCTCCTTGCTAACTCGCCGGCTTTGGTGAGCGCTTCGATACTCTCGTCGAGTTCACCGATGTTGCGCAGGTGAGTCCCGGTGATCCGACCAATCTGCGCCGCCATACTGGGTTCAGACCTACAACGGCCTTCGAGGGAAGCCAGAAGCTCATGCGGATCCCCGGCGTTGCGCGTGACCAGCTCCAACGCCTCGCCAAGCCTGGCAAGGCACTCGTCACACACGACGCCGCTCACACGCTCACTTTGCGATCAACCCGGCCACATAAGGCGCAGCGAACGACGTCCCACTCCACTTCGCGTACCCAGTTCGAGCCGCCGGACCAGGGCCAATGAACCAGCTTTCAACTTTCACGCCTGGCGCATACATGTTGACCCACGGACCGAAGTTGCTGAAGTCGGCGATCGTGCCGTTGCCATCATGCGCACCCACGCAAAGCACATCGTCATAGGCACCTGGAAAATGCTCCCTCCGACTATGTTCGTTGCCGGCTGAAGCGACGATCTTTGTGCCGTGGGCCGCCCAGACGTCGAGCAGATCGCGCATCCCGCTGAACTCGTTCAACGCTGGTATGGAATGTGCCGTACCGGAAAGCGACAGGTTCAAAACGGAAGGCACGTCAGCGTCCCGGCGATCAAGTAGCGCGAAGTGGGTTTTGGCGAAGTCGGCAGCGCTGTCCGGGCCATCGGCATGAGCATCGATGCCCGCAGCAACCGCCACCGCCCGAGCCAGCGCCATCGCCAAATCGTCGTCATGCATCGCCAGGCTGAGCCCGTTTGCCGTTTCCCACACATTCTGCGGACGCACCATGATGATGTGAGATGACGGGCTCTGCTGTAGCACTCGGCCTGCCACGAACGTACCGTGTCCGATATACGGTGCGACCGACCCGTTGGGTTGCTGCTGGTTGTCTTCGAGGTCAAAAGGCGCGACAGCAGAGTTGAAGGGGAATGGGGTTTGTTTCGGACGTAGAAGACCCGTGTCGATAATTGCAACCGACGAACCGGGACCGCGCGGTCCCTGGGCATGAAGGAACTCGGCAGCCCAGTTTGGTGGAGAAACGTCCTCGGGCGAATCCGCAGGTCCGAACTGGGTGTGGTTTCCCGAAACATAGACGTGGTGCGGAGAAGACGGGATGTTGGCCGCGGTCAAAAGGTCTACGGTATCGGGCACTTTCGTTGGATCAGGCAGAGTCAAACGAATTCGGTCCGCACCGCTCGTCGGAGTCGTCGGACCGCCTGAGGAAATACCGTCTCCTACGGCACTCTCGCCAAGCGATGGAGACCCTGGCGGCGCAGCAAAGGCGCCCGGGGCCGGGAACTCCGGCGAGTCGAAATCAGCCGCGGAGAAAACTTCCCGCAGGCGGTCGCGACTCGACGTCGCTCGAACGAACACCTCGCCACCGACGTATCGATAGTTGAGCAGTTCGTCGTGGCCATCCACACCAATCTCGCCCTGGGGACGATCCATCGTCTGGTAAAAGTTGGGCAGCCCATCTCTCGTGGTGGCGAATATCTCCGATACCGTCGGCATTTTTTCCTCCTAGTCCGTCGGACGCGGAATGCGCCCACTACGCATGAAGACAAAGCAGCCAGTTAATAAATACGAACTATTCCCAGTTTTAACCATAGCGAAGGACCTCGACCGAGCGCGAGGTGTTTTTCGATCGCTGCGCGTATCACCAGACCGCGTTCGCACTCTTATGGGTTGTCGGCTCCACAACGCAATCGGAGTCGCCGAAACCGAAG
>CBDTUI010000140.1:0-5562 GCA_965363765.1 uncultured Acidimicrobiia bacterium | reverse complement strand
AATGCCTACGCCGACCAGATGGGGGAGATCGAGGCGGCATTACGTCAAGGAACACTCATCCGCGGCGAGGTACTGGCCCGCTGGCAAAGTTTCATCGGGACCGGAGAATTGACCAAAGCTCTGGCAGACGGCGCAACCCGGGTCCGAGGATGGGCGACTCGCGTATTCGGAGGCGTTGGCGAGAAGTCGGAGAGAGTCGGCGCAGAGGCTGAACACGAACTGGTCGCCCTCGTCAGCAGACGGGCAGACCTTGCGTCGAATACGGTGGCGAGTGCCTGGGAGTTGCAGGACGGGACGGCCGCCTACGTTCGGAACGCCAGTCTCTGGCGCCATGCACCAGAAACCCCTGAGCGAGCTCAGCAGGTCGTCGAGGACTGGATCGCCGGACTCAGCCGGATGATCGAGGACAACGGGGTTGGACGTAAGCGATGGGCGCAGGTCGCGTCTGTTGGCGTGAACGCGGTGGCGGTGAGTCTTATGGTGACGGTCTTCGCCTACACGAGTGGGCTTACGGGCACCGAAGTCGGCATCGCAGCTGGTGCAGCCGCCGCTCAACAGAAACTGCTCGAACATCTCTTCGGGTCAGCGGCTGCCAAAAGCTTGGCCGACGAGGCGAGAGCTGATCTGCTTGGGGCGATCGCGGGTGTGTTGGAAGCAGATGCCGAACGTTTCCTGGAGCTTCTCGCAGTTCTGGGGAAAGGTGACCGTGCCGAACTCGAGCAGGTTGTGGTGACCGTTGATCGAGCGTTGCGAGACTGGCATGTCTGACCTCGGGCAGCTGCTCGACCTCCTCGACGAGGCCGTTGGACAAGCCGCTGAATCGGCTGGGCCCGACGCCGTCGCCCCGGCCGCCGAACTGGCCAGGAGTGCCCGGCGGCGCGTTGGGTATCTGGGTTCGTCGGTCGTCGTCGCCCTGGCGGGCGGTACCGGTTCTGGCAAGTCGTCGCTCCTCAACGCCCTCGCCGGTGAGGTGGTTGCGGAAGTTGCCGCCATCCGCCCGACCACCTCGGAGCCGTTGGCCTGGATCCCTGAGGTTCCTGAACCCGGTGTCGTTCGGCTCCTCGACGACATGGGCGTCCAGCGCCGGGTTGGACATTCGAACGATCGTCCGATCGTCCTCATCGACATGCCTGATACCGATTCGGTCGTCGGGGCACATCGGGCCACATTCGAACAGTTGTTGCCCAGGGTCGACGTCGTGTGGTGGGTCGTCGACCCTGAGAAATACTCTGATCGGTTGCTCCACCATGACTTTCTTGGGCCGCTAGCCGACTACCAGGGCCAGTTCCGTTTCGTGTTTAATCAGATAGACCGGCTCGACGAATCGCAAGTCCCGGTGGTGGTGGCTGACTTTGCAAAACGCCTACGCGAAGCCGGCATTTCCGACCCGATCATCATCCCGGTGGCGGCTAACCCGGTTAACGGCCCCCCCATCGGGCTCGATCAACTGACCCGCTCGCTGGCCGAGCTTGAAGACGCCAAGCAGGCCGTCACCGCCAAGACGTTGATCGACATTCGTCGGGCGGGCAGAGCCCTTGCGCAGGCGACGGGTGCGACAGGCGAGGGACTCGGTTTTGATGACCAGTGGGAGCAGACCCGTTCTGGCGTGGTCGACGGGCTTGTTCGTATGGTCGTAGCCGACGAAGTAGTCGAAAAAGCGGAAAACGAGGGAGCGGCCGCCGCGCTTCGGACGGGCGTAGGCCCACTCGGGCTTTTGATAACAAGGCTTCGTGATACCCGGCTCGCCCGAGCGTTGGGTTTGGCTCCCCGGGGGAACTTGGCTACCGAGGCCGCCCGGCAATGGGCGAGCCGACCGGGACGAGACCAGGCCCTCGGGACTATCGAGGCGCTCGTTTCCCAGATTGCCTTTACGGCTGGCGGCCCTTACGGGCGGTTCATTCGGGCCGAGTTCGACACTGAACGTCTCACAGACGCCGTCGACCGGACAGTGGACGTCGCACTGCACCGTGGTGCGGATATGCCCACCCCACGGCGCTCATGGTGGGCGATCGTTGGGTTGATCAAATGGCTGCTGACCATCGCGGTCGTTTCCGGGGCCGTGTGGTGGTATGCCAGCCCACCAGTGCGGGGATCAGTGCCCTGGTCGGTTGTGCTGGTCGTCGGTGGCATCGTTGTCGGGCTTGGGCTGAGCCGCTGGCTGGATGCCTCTGGGCGCCGACTCGGTGCCGGTCAAATCGAAGCGTTCCGCCACCAATTGGCCGGGGACCTCGACGCCCAATTAGAGCGAAGTCTCGGCGCCCCGCTCCGCTCCGCCGTCCGCCAGCGTGCAGAACTTGGTGCGTTGCTCGCTCAGATCGCCATCGAAGCTGAGCGATCCCAGCAATCTGCCTAAGATCCTGGCTCATGTCAGATCTTTGGTCGAGTCTTAGCCCGCAGGTAATCAAGAGCCTGGGAGTGTTGGCGTCCGTCCTGATCGCCGGGTGGTTGATAGCCGGTATCGGGCGGAGAGCCGCCGCACGAGTCGATCCGCTCGAACCGGAACGACAGCAGCGCGTGGCAACCCTGTGGTTGGCGGGCCGTCGCATTGTGTTCATCCTGCTGGCCATCATCGCCGTTCTGATGCTGTTGAGCATCTGGGATGTGCCGATCACGCCGCTTCTTGCGGTCGGGTCAGCTGTTGGTTTGGCGGTAGGTTTTGGTGCGCAGGATTCGGTCAAGGACCTGATCTCCGGGTTTCTGATTCTCGCCGAGGGACAATTCGACATTGGCGACACGGTCACGGTGGCCGGTGTGTCTGGGACGGTTACCGACATTCGGCTCCGGGTGACAGTGTTGCGGGACCTAAACGGAGCCGTGCACTTTGTCCCGAACGGACAAATCACCGTCGCCTCCAACCTCACCAAGGAGTTCTCCCGGGCGGTTGTCGATATTGCGGTCGCCTACGATTCGGACATTCCCAAGGTTAAACGTCTACTTGAGGATGAGATCCGCTCCATCGAAGCTGAGTTTCCCGAACTGTTCGCAGAACCAGGCGAAGTGCAGGGTGTCAACGAACTGGCCGGATCCGCGATCGTGGTGCGTGCGATACTGGTCACTCAGGCTGATGCTCGCTGGCAAGTGAAGCGGATCGCCCTCGAGCGAATTGCCGAACGGTTCCGGTCCGAGAGTATTGTTATTCCGTTCCAGACCTTCAATATCGTGAAAATGGGTGATTCTGGTTGACGAATCCCACAGGATCTGGGAAAAAATCGCTAGATACCTGGTATCGGGTATGCCGGTACTATCGGGTGAGTATTGTCGAACGTGCATATACTGGTGACGGTAATGGGGGCAAGAGGTCGCGTCTCGAGACTTTCCCTGGCATCGATTCTGCTGAAAGCCTCTTGCATCCCGCAACGAAGGCTCCGGTTACCCCCCTTACCGGAGCCTTCGTTTATGGGCTTACGGACCAGGCAGCCGCAAGGAGCAACCGTTGACAATCTGGATCACCTGGCCGGCGTGGCGTCGACTGGCCGGTCTCGCCGCCGACCAGGTTTCGAGTTCGACCACCGTGGCCGTCCGGACCGCGATGGAACTGCGGTCCCTTGGCGAAGCTGCACGTAGTGCCCATGTAGAGGATCCCTGCCTCCCGGTCAGGGAGGGTATCGAAGTTGTGATGCGCGCCCACCCGACGGCCGCCCCTATCGCCAACCTACGGAACCTCATTTACGGCGCCCCCGATTTGGCGCTGCTTCTCAAGACCCTCGACGCTGAGATTGATCGACTTGGTCAGGTCCCGCTGAAGCTCGCCGAGCAGGGTTCGGCCCTGATCAGAGTCGGCGATAGCGTTCTGGTCCATTCGCTCTCGTCGTCCGTACGTGCCGTGCTTGATCTGGCCCGCCAGTCGGTAGAGTTCTCGGTCACCTGCACGGTTGAGGAGGTCTCCGGTGAAGGTCGCCAGATGGCGGCAGAGTTGGCCGATGCCGGATACTCGATTGAGATGCTGTCTGTTGACCACGCCGCCGCCTACGTGGCCGGTGTAGACCTCATCATGGTCGGCGCCGACGCGATTGGGCCCGGCCGGGTGATCAACAAGAAAGGTACCGGCCGGATTGCCGAAGCCGGACTCGACGCAGACGTTCCCCGCTATGTGATCGCCGCGACTGACAAGATTCTCGCTGAGGAATTGTTCGTCAACGCCGCCAGCATGGCCGAGTCGATGGACATGGACCTTGTTCCACTTTCATGGTTCTCGGCAGTCATAAGTGAAACCGGTCCGTTGACACCTGGTGACGTGTCGCGCCTCGCCACCGAGCGACAGGTTTCCCCGGAACTTCGCTAGTTGTACGGGCCGAGTCTCGCCGCAGCGCCGACTGTTAGACGACGACCAGCACCGCATCGGGTACGGATACGATCTCGATGCGACTGGCTGACCCGAGCACATCCCCGTCGGCCTGCACGAGGGCAGGCGGATCGGCTTCGATCAACACCTCAAGCTTGTTAAGCGCTTGGAATCCACCCTTGATGTCACCCCACGAACCGCCCCGACTAGCAGCCAAGCCGACCGCAGGGATACGCCGGAGCGGTAGCCGTTCCAGGCCGGCGAGATGAAATCCCTGCGTCGGTGCCTCCTTGGCAAGGCTGAGTGGAACCTTTCCGAAGTATGTATATGGCCAGTGGATCTCGACGAGCGCTACGACTGCGTCGTAGCTGCCATCGTCGACAGACACGCGTAATGTCGGAAGACGGTGCCGGAACTGTGACCAGAGCACGTGAGCCGAGGTTTTTGCATAGTGCAATCCGCCCAGCGAGAGCTTCTTGTGGGGGGTGCGTTCGGCTTGATGTACGACTTCGGCGTCAAAACCGACGCCGGCAGCGAACGTTGCGTATATCGGCGGAGCATCGTCGAGGCTGATCCGGGCAAGGTCCAGGTGGCGGGGCGCCGGGCGGGCAACGATCTGCTCAGTCGCCTTGATGGGGTCCGGGTCGATACCCAGGATGGCGGCCAGGACGTTGGTGGTGCCGACCGGGATGATCCCGAGAGCTGTAGACGATTGGGCGATCCCGTTTACGACCCGGTTTACAACCCCGTCGCCTCCCATCGCTACCACTACATCGACTCCCTGCTCGGCGAACACGGCGGCGACGTCGGTGACTGCTTCAGCCGTCTCGGGCCACTGAGCGTCAACGTCGAACTCGGAACGGAGGCGCGCCAGGACCTCGCGGTGCATGCCGCCGGTGAACTGGGACGCGGCCGGGTTCGCGATAAGGACCAGTCGCCGACGCGAAGGCATTACGAGACTGCCAGGGCAACCGAGATGAGATCCTCCCTGCCGAAATGCCCGGCAGAAGCTTGGATGGCCTTGTCGGCCTCTTCAAGGGGGAATTCGTGGGAGACCATGTGGTCCAGTCGGTCATCGGCAGCCAGCTGACGGGTTGCCCAGTGGTACCCGGCCGACGAGGCCCCGAAGGCACCCCGGATGCTCAACTCCTTGAGAACGATGATGTCTGAAAACAGCTGGTTCACAGGGGAGGTTCCCTTGGTGGAGGCGAGGACCAACCGCCCGCCGACCCGAACGAGATCGAGGCCAAGCAGAATTGCCTCGGTGTCGTTGGAGGTGA
>CBDTUI010000139.1:0-5576 GCA_965363765.1 uncultured Acidimicrobiia bacterium | reverse complement strand
GAGGAACTCGACTGCGCCGCGCTTGTCTAACGGTTCGTTGAAGTTGCCACACTTTGGCGACACGACGCAGGATGGGCAGCCGGCCTTGCACGGGCAGGTCCGGATGGCCTCCATCGTGGCCTGCCAGTGGTCGGCGCCTATCTCGAACGCAACCGGTGAGATGCCAGCCCCACCCGGGTAGGCCTCATAGATAAAGATGGCTGGACCGCCCAGGTCAGGGTGCCAGTTGGTTGACAGGCCACCGATATCCCATCTGTCACATACAGCGAACAGCGGCAGCATGGCGATCGCGGCGTGTTCAGCGGCGTGGAGCGTGCCCAGCAATCGCTCGGTCGACATGTCTGCCACCAGTGAGTCGGGAATCTCCAGCCAAACCCCCTGAGTCTCGAACACCGAAGCCGGAAGGTCGAGCCATTCGTGAGCGATCGTCTCGCCACTCCCGATTTTTTTCTTCTGATAGCCGACCACTTGCGACTCAACCCGGATCGTTCCGAAGTGTTGTGTCATCGATCCGAGCGGCCGTGACTCGAACGTTTGCAGCACCTCAAGCAGCTTCTCTGACTTGGCTTGGGTGTAGTAGTTGACTTTGCCCGAGGTGACCCGAATCTCGTGGCGACGAATGTCGAGTTCGTCGACGACGTAGGTGTCGCCCTGGTGAAGGTAGACGGCATCGGGGTGGGCGTCGGTGAACGCCCGGGTTTCCTCCATCGTGCCCAAGAGGCCTTCGTCCGAACTGATGGTGTACGTCGGGCCACCCGACGATCTAATCGAGATCCTCGGAGCGGGTGGTTGCTGGTGGGCCCACATGAGCCGCCCCCGGCGCAGCTCCAGATGGCCCTCGGACACGAGAGCGGTGGCAGCCTCCTCGGTATCGTCGCCGAGGAACTCCGAGTCCGAAGGTTCCAGTGGCAGTTCGTGGGCGGCGCACGCCACATGGGCCTGCAACACCAGGGGGTTCGAAGGGTTGATGACCACCGACTCGGGGACTCGATCGAAGAGCTCACGAGGATGGTTCATGAAATACTGATCGAGGGCGTCTTCACCACCGACCAGGACAGCCACCGAGGCTCGCTGGGTCCGACCGGCGCGCCCTGCTTGCTGACGAAACGAGGAGATGGTCCCAGGGAACGTGTTGATGATTGCGGCGTCGAGCGATCCCACGTCGATACCGAGTTCCAATGCGTTCGTGGCGGTGATGCCGAGCAGGTCTCCCGAGAACAAGGCGGCTTCGGTGTCGCGGCGCGATTCGGCGGTGTAACCGGCTCGATAGGGTGCGATGCGGTCCTTTCGGGTCGGGTCGAGTCGGTCCCGGCTCCACAGATAGATCAGTTCGGTGGCCTTGCGAGATCGAGAAAAGACGATCGTGTGATGGTCGTGACGAACCAGATTGACGAACAGATCGGAGGTTTCAGCCATGGCCGACCGGCGCCGTCCCTGTTCCTCGTCCTCAATCGGCGGGTTCCACAGCGCAACGAGTTTGTCGCCAGACGGTGAGTCGTCCTGGTCTCGCAACCCCACTTCGAGCCCAGACAGTTTGGTGGCGAGATCGGCCGGGTTGCCGATCGTTGCCGACGTAAAAATAAAGGCGGGGTTGGCTCCATAGTGGGCGGCCAGTCGACGCAGGCGCCGAAGGATCAAAGCAACATGCGACCCGAAGATGCCTCGGAACATGTGCATTTCGTCGACCACGACGTATCTGAGGCGAAGGAAGAAGTCCGCCCACTTGCCATGGTTCGGCAAGATCCCCAGGTGCAACATGTCGGGGTTGGTCAAGATGACGTTGGCGTTCTTACGAACCCATTGGCGCTGGTCGATTTCGGTGTCGCCGTCGTAGGTTGCGGCCACCAGATCATCGATGGCCAGTTTCCCGAACGACCGCAGCTGGTCCTGGGCAAGTGCTTTGGTTGGATAGAGCAGCAACGCAGTCGATTTGGGCTGCTTGAGAATCCGCTCGGCGATGGGAATCGTGTAGCAGAGCGTCTTGCCTGACGAGGTTCCGGCTACGACGACGGTGTTCTTGTTTTGGCGTATGTCACCGATGGCCTTGGCCTGGTGGCGGTACAGCCGATCGATCCCGAGGTCCGCTAACCGAGAAGCCAGTTGATCAGGAAGCGGAGGATCTAGGTCGCCGAAGATCGCCCCGTGCGCTTTGATCCGCTCCAGGTGAGTGAGTTCGCCATCGAGGTCGGGATCGTTTGCCCAACCGGTTACCAGTTCTTCCAATCCCATCCGGCCCATCTTGGCAGGAAGCGTCGGGTGGAAATGATTCTGGGGCTCGCCGACATCGCGCCCGCGACGGATCGTTCATGCTTCTAGGCGATGTCGACCACCGCGTCGGGAATGTCCGACTCGATGTTGCGCATCGCGGGGAATGACCACGCGGCCAGCGCTGTGATCGTGGTGCCGAGTCCCGCAATGATGATCAGCAGTGCGCTCCCTCGACCTGCCCCAACGCCGATGACTTGGCCGACGGATTCGGCAAGCGCCCCATCTCTAGCCAGCAGCGGTTCGAAGACTCTGTCCGCTAATTGACCGGCCAAGATGAAAGCCAGGGGTGAGGCGATCGAGGCGGTCATGCGGCGGATGGAGAAAACTCGGCCCTGAATCTCGGGGGCGACTTTCCGTTGCCACAGCGTTTGCGAGATGCCGTTGACGAGGGGGGACAGCACCATGAATGCGAATAACGCCGCGCCGGTCACCAGAAGTGAAGGACGGAGGCCTGTCAGGCTGAGAAGTACGCCGCTCAGGGCCATGATGCTGAGCAGGGGTGGTACGAGGCGTTTTGGTCCGCCCCAGGCGCTCATGATGAGAGATCCCGCTAGGAGGGACACGCCGATTCCTGTCATGAGGAGTCCGACCTGCGCCTCGTTTGCGAACCCTAAGAAGACGGCAAGCCATAGAACGTTGGCGAACGTGAGGAAGAAGTTGAGCATGGCAAGAACGGAGAGATAACCGAGTAGGCCGCTCCGTTCGCGAAGGTAATGGAAGCCTTCGGCCATCTCTGTGCGTACCCGACTTCGGACGGTTTGTTCTACGACAGCCAGTCTCGGAAACCGAACACGAGACAGAGTCGCCACCGCCACCAAGAACGTGATGACGTCAATCACCAGAACGACCTCGATGCCAAGAGTGAGGATGATTGCTCCGGCGGCCGCCGGAGCAATCATCATTCCAATCGCAGGACCCATTTCGATCATGCCGTTCGCCCTGCCCAGGTTGTCCTTGGGGACGAGCGTCACGATGGAAGCGCGATAGGCGGGTTCCTGGAACGCCCCGCCCACCGAAGCAAACGCCATGACAATGAGTATTGGCCAGAAGGTCAGCTCCGACCGCCAGGCGATGACGAGCAAGACGAGGGCTCCAACTCCGGTGGCTGCGTCTGCGACCATCATGACGACCCGCCGGTCAAGCCGATCAACCCAAACGCCTGCGAGTGGGGAAATGGCCAGCGCTGGCAGGCTCGTCGCCAGCAGTACGAGGGATAGGTCAGTAACTGAGCCGGAGAGTTGATATACGAAGATCAGCAAAGCGAAGGCAGACATCGCCGATCCGACTTGCGATACGACCTGGCCTGCCCAGACCGTTATGAAGGTCCTCATCTCCTCCACCCTACGGATTCAGGGTCCGTTCGTCCCTCTGAAGTCATTTGGAGAGTGGTGAGGTCACGGAGAAGGAATGGATGGTCGGTTGGATCGATTCATCTAGTGCTCTGAATCCGCGAGCATGAGGTCCATGAACCAGTGGCATGCGATGAGCGTAGAGGCCGTCGTCGGCGAGTTTCAGACCGACCCCGAGTCCGGACTCAACGCAGAGCAAGTTCTGGCATCGCGCCAGCGGTACGGGTCGAACCTTTTCGAAACCCACGCCGGGCGCGGGGCGATTCGGATTCTGGGTGATCAATTCCGCGACGTTCTTGTTTGGGTGCTGCTCGTAGCGGCGGGCATCTCCGGGTTCGTGGTGAACGAATGGATCGACGCCAGCGTGATCCTCGCGATTGTGCTGCTCAATGCGAGTATCGGGTTCGTTCAGGAGATGCGTGCCGAATCAGCCCTCGGAGCTCTGGCACTCATGGCTGCTCCCGAGGCTGTTGTCATTCGGGCCGGTATACGGTCGACAGTTCCTGCCAGCGAAGTGGTTGTAGGTGACCTCGTCCATGTCGAGGTAGGCGATGCCATCCCAGCCGACTGCCGGCTGATTGAGACGACCCGGCTTCGGGTCGATGAATCGGCGCTGACCGGCGAGTCGGGACCGGTTGCCAAGCAGGTCGAAGCCGTCGCTGAACAAGCGACGTTGGCTGACCGAAAGTCGATGGTGTTTGGAGCGACGACCGTTTCGGTGGGTCGGGCGACGGCGGTCGTAATAGGCGTTGGGCGTGACACCGAGCTCGGCCGGATCGCCGATATGCTCCAAGAAGACGAGCCGCCCACGCCACTGGCGATCGAACTAGATGCCACGGGCCGCAAGATTGCCATCCTCACCGTCTTCATCGCCGTCTTCGTGTTCGGGCTCGGGGTGCTGCGAGGGTACGGGGCCGAGTCGATGTTCCTGTCCGCCGTTGCCCTTGCCGTTGCCGCAATTCCAGAGGGGCTCACGGCGGTGGTCACCGTCATCCTGGCGCGCGGTGTCCAAGCTATGGCGGCTCGCAACGCCATCGTCCGAAGACTGAAAGCTGTCGAAGCGCTCGGCGCCACCACCGTGATCCTGACCGACAAGACGGGGACGCTCACCGAGAACCGGATGCGAGTGAAACGGCTGTCATTCGCCGACCTCGAAGCCGAGGTCGGATCCCTTCCGGGAGGAGATCCTCGCATTCAGCGGTTCGGCCAGATTGCCGGACTGTGCAATGATGCCCGGCCGGGCGACGGAGGCTTCATTGGCGACCCGACCGAGGTGGCCATCATCGAGGCCGTTGATCCGATCTTGACCGATGTGAGCCGGTTGCGGGAACGGTACGAGCGGATCGACGAGATTCCGTTTGACTCCAATCGCAAACGTATGACCACCATCCATGCGACTGACGACGGCTACCTGTTGGCTTTCAAAGGAGCGCCGGAGAGGGTGATTGAACGCTCGTCGCGCTACGAATCGGTGGACGGCGTTCGCCAATTAGATGACGGCCGCCGCTCAAATGCACTTGAGGCGGCCGAATCGATGGCGGCCAAGGGCCTGAGGACCCTGGCGTTCGGCTATCGGCTGATGGATGAGCGGCCCACCGAGGAGTCCGAAGAAGACTTTGTGCTCGTGGCCGTGGCCGGGATTGCCGACGGCATTCGTCGAGAAGCGCCTGCGGCAATCGCCACCGCACGAGCAGCCGGGGTGGAGGTCGTCATGGTCACCGGTGACCACGCTTCGACGGCTCGTGCCATTGCCGAGGAGTTGGACCTCGTGGGCGACCGGGAAGTAGTGCAGCCATCTACATCAGGCGGATTCGATGCGTCGTCTATCGCCAACGTGGGCGTTTTTGCACGGGTCGAACCGGGTGACAAGGTGGCGATTGTCAAGGCATGGAAAGACACCGGGGCGATCGTTGCGATGACTGGCGACGGAGTAAACGACGCGCCCGCTTTGCGGGCCGC
>CBDTUI010000138.1:0-5580 GCA_965363765.1 uncultured Acidimicrobiia bacterium | reverse complement strand
CCGTCGAAGTCAGCGTTGAACGCCTCACAAACGAGTGGGTGAATCTGGATCGCTTTGCCCTCAACGAGGATCGGCTCGAAAGCCTGGATCCCCAACCGGTGCAACGTAGGAGCACGGTTCAAGAGAACCGGATGTTCCTGGATCACCTCAGCGAGCACGTCCCAAACCTGCGAGCGACGGCGCTCGACCATGCGCTTGGCGGACTTGATGTTCTGAGCAAGATCAAGCTCAACGAGTCGCTTCATCACGAACGGCTTGAACAGCTCAAGAGCCATGATCTTGGGCAGACCACACTGATTGAGCTTCAAGTACGGGCCGACGACGATGACCGAACGGCCCGAGTAGTCGACTCGCTTACCAAGCAGGTTCTGGCGGAAACGCCCCTGCTTACCCTTAAGCATGTCAGACAGCGACTTGAGCGGGCGGTTACCCGGACCGGTCACGGCACGGCCACGACGACCGTTGTCGAATAGTGCGTCGACGGCCTCCTGGAGCATGCGCTTTTCGTTGTTGACGATGATCTCAGGCGCACCGAGGTCAAGAAGACGCTTCAGGCGGTTGTTACGGTTGATGACCCGGCGATACAGGTCGTTCAGGTCGGATGTGGCGAAACGGCCACCGTCGAGCTGAACCATCGGTCGCAGATCCGGCGGAATGACCGGAACCGTCTCGAGGACCAACGACTGCGGATCGTTTTTGCCTTCCCAGAAGGGCTTGACAACTTTCATCCGCTGCGTGGCCCGCTGACGCTTCTGAGCCGAATTGGCCGTCAGATTCTCCTCGAGCATTTCCATCTCGTTGTCGAGGTCGATGCGTCCAAGGAGATCCTTGACTGCTTCGGCGCCCATGCCACCGGTGAAATAGTCGGAGTAACGGTCGATGATCTCACGCCAGAGTTGCTCGGATTCGATGAGCGTCTTGCGCTTCATCCCGGAGAATCGGTCGAACGCCTCTTTGACAAGGTCAACTTCCATCTCGGAGCGCTCGTGGCGTTCTTTGATTTCTTTTTCGACCTCACGGCGACGCGCCGAGATCTCCTGCGGTTTGGCGCCGCCCTCTTCCATCTGAGCGAGCTCGGCTTCGAGGCGCTCAAGGCGATCGGTTTGCCAATCTTCGAACTCTTCGCGCACGACCTGAAGTTCGGCGGTCATGGTCTCTTCGAGCTCTGGCAGGTCCGTGTGACGGCGATCATCGTCAACATCTGTGACTAGATACGCCGCGAAGTAGATGACCTTCTCGAGCTCTTTGGGTGACATGTCGAGCAGGTAACCGAGCCGGCTAGGCACACCCTTGAAGAACCAGATGTGGGTAACGGGGGCAGCGAGCTCAATGTGGCCCATCCGCTCGCGACGGACCTTGGCCCTGGTGACTTCGACGCCACAACGCTCGCAGATGATGCCCTTGTAGCGAATCCGCTTGTACTTACCGCAGTAGCACTCCCAGTCCTTTTGAGGACCGAAAATACGCTCGTCGAACAGGCCATCCTTTTCCGGCTTCAACGTCCGGTAGTTGATGGTTTCTGGCTTCTTCACCTCGCCATAGGACCATGAACGAATCTGGTCGCTGGTGGCGAGACTGATCTTTAGCTCATCAAAAAACTGTCGCATGTTTCCTCCAGCGCTCGCTACGACTCACGTCGTTCGGGACGGGACAGATCAATACCGAGCGACTCAGCCGTACGGAATGCGTCTTCGTCGAGTTCACGAAGCTGCACTTCCTCACCGGCCGAGAGCATCTCTACGTTGAGGCAGAGGCTCTGCATTTCTTTGATCAGCACCTTGAATGATTCGGGAATACCCGGTTCAGGGATGTTTTCACCCTTGACGATGGCCTCGTAGACCTTGACACGGCCTTGCACATCGTCTGACTTGATCGTGAGGACTTCCTGCAGCGCATAGGCAGCGCCGTACGCCTCAAGAGCCCAAACTTCCATCTCACCGAAGCGCTGACCACCGAACTGTGCTTTACCGCCGAGCGGCTGCTGGGTGATCATCGAGTATGGGCCGGTTGACCGAGCGTGAATCTTCTCGTCGACCAAGTGGACCAGCTTCAAAATGTAGATGTAGCCAACGGTGATCGGCGTATCGAACAGTTCACCAGTCCGACCGTCGAACAACATCGCCTTACCGGACTCACCGATCAGCTGAGTGCCGTCACGGTTGACCTTCGAATGGCTGAGGACTTCGGCGATCTCACCTTCGCGGGCCCCATCGAAGACCGGCGTTGCCACCTTGGTCCACGGTTTGGCGCCATCTTTGGCGGGACTGAAGTCCATGTGCTTATCAAGCGGTTCCCATCCAACTGCAGCTGCCCATCCAAGATGCGTCTCGAGGACCTGACCGAGGTTCATTCGGGAAGGCACACCAAGCGGCGACAGGATAATGTCGACCGGCGTACCGTCTTCCATGAACGGCATGTCTTCTTCAGGCAAAATCTTGGAGATAACACCCTTGTTTCCGTGGCGACCGGCCAGCTTGTCTCCTTCGGAGATCTTGCGCTGACTTGCAACGTAGACCCGGACGAGTTCGTTGACGCCCGGAGGAAGGTCGTAGCCTTCATCACGCTTGAAGACCTTCACGTCGATGACCTTGCCGGCCTCACCGTGTGGCACCTTCAATGAGGTGTCACGGACCTCGCGGGCCTTCTCGCCAAAGATCGCTCGGAGCAGTCGCTCCTCAGGAGTCAGTTCGGTTTCGCCCTTCGGGGTGACCTTGCCAACCAGGTAATCGCCAGGACCGACTTCGGCACCGACCCGGATGATGCCGTTTTCATCGAGGTCCATAAGGGCCTCTTCGGCAACGTTGGGGATGTCACGGGTGATTTCCTCGGCACCGAGCTTGGTGTCGCGGGCATCTACCTCATGCTCTTCGATGTGAATCGACGTGAGGACGTCGTCCTTGACCAGGCGTTGGCTCAGAATGATTGCGTCTTCGTAGTTGTAACCCTTCCACGGCATGAATGCCACGAGCAGGTTACGACCCAACGCCAGCTCACCGGCGTCGGTCGAGGGACCGTCCGCCAGCACGTCGCCGACCTTCACCTTGTCGCCTTCTTTGGAGAGAGGCTTCTGGTTGACGCAGGTTCCCTGGTTCGAACGCTCGAACTTTTTCAGTGGGAACGTGTGCTTCTTGTTGGCACCCGACTCTTTGACGACAATCTCGTCGCCGGTGATCTCGACGACTTCGCCGTCGACCGTCGAAATAATCATGTCGCCAGAATCCTGAGCGGCCCGTTGCTCAACACCGGTGCCGACCAGAGGGGCGTCTGCCCGCAGCAATGGCACGGCCTGACGCTGCATGTTCGAACCCATGAGGGCACGGTTGGCATCGTCATGCTCAAGGAATGGGATAAGGGCCGTCGATACCGAGACCATCTGTTTCGGAGAAACGTCCATATAATCGACGTTGTTCGCCAGAACGTAATCGACCTCGCCACCAGCACGACGGACAAGAACCTTCTCGTTCTCGAAAGCCATCTTGGTGGTCAGCGGGGCGTTGGCCTGGGCAATGACGTAACGCTCTTCTTCGGTGGCGGTGAGATAGTCAACCTTCGTGGTGACGGTTCCCTTTTCCACCTTGCGATACGGCGTCTCAATGAACCCGAACCGGTTGACCCTGGCATATGAGGAGAGCGAACCGATAAGACCAATGTTTGGCCCTTCGGGGGTTTCGATCGGACACATGCGCCCATAGTGCGATGGGTGAACGTCACGTACTTCGAACCCGGCCCGCTCCCGCGACAGGCCACCAGGGCCGAGCGCTGACAAGCGCCGACGATGGGTGAGACCGGCGAGCGGGTTGGGCTGGTCCATGAACTGGCTCAGCTGGCTCGTTCCGAAGAACTCTTTGATGGCTGCTGTGACCGGGCGAATGTTGATCAAGGACTGGGGCGTGATCGCCTCAGGGTCCTGGGTCGTCATGCGCTCACGAACTACACGCTCCAGACGGGTCAAACCAACCCGGATCTGATTCTGGATGAGTTCGCCAACGGTGCGGATACGACGATTACCGAAGTGATCGATGTCGTCGGTCTGTACGGGAACTTCGACTCCGGCACTCGTCGTGTACATGGTGTCGCCAGCATGGAGCGCAACCAGGTAGCGAATCGTGTCGAGGATGTCGTCATCGGACAGGAGTTGCTGGTCGTCGACGCGATAGTTTTCTGGCACCTCGTGGCCGAACCGGGTGTTCACCTTGTAGCGACCGACCCTCGTCAGGTCGTAACGCTTGGTGTTGCGGAACAGTGTCTGAATGAGCCCTCGAGCTGAATCGACCGTGGTCGGCTCGCCTGGACGGAGCTTGCGGTAAAGATCGAGAAGCGCTTCTTCCTTTGATTGCGCCGGATCCTTGTCGATGGTCGCCTGAATCGCAGGGGCACCACGGAACATGGTGAGGATTTCCTCGTCGGTCTCAGCGATGCCAAGAGCTTTGAGGAATCCAGTGATGTACTGGCGGCGCTTGCGGTCGACGCGAACGCCGATCGTCCCGCGCTTGTCGGTGTCGAACTCCAACCATGCTCCACGGCCAGGGATGACCTTGGACGCGTAAATGAGCGCATCGGAGGTTTTATCCCGATTGACGTCGAAGTACACACCTGGCGAGCGAACGAGCTGAGAAACAACCACCCGCTCGGTGCCGTTGATAATGAAGACACCCTTGTCGGTCATCATCGGGAAATCGCCGAGGAAGACCTGCTGTTCTTTGATTTCGCCTGTCTCTTTATTGACGAAGCGCGCCGTTACATGGAGGGGGCGCGAGTAGTTCTCGTCACGTTCCTTGGCCTCTTCGATGGTGCGGCTGGGATCGCCGAAACGGTGATCAACCAGTTCCAGGGCAAGGCTGCCGGTGAAGTCTTCGATAGGCGAGATTTCATCGAAGATCTCCTGGAGGCCTTCTTCGAGAAACCAGCGGAAGGACTCATGCTGAACTGCAAGTAGATCGGGTAAAGGTAGTACTTCAGGGATTTTGGCGAACGATAAACGTTCAGCGACGCGCGAGACCAACGGCGTTCCTCCTCGAAAAGGGATTGTGAGACGACAAGCGAATAGGCAGCTTAGCGAACGCCAGCCTACCTAGCAAAAGAGGAACATAAGCCAGGCCGCTCGAAGCAGCCCGACGATTTGTCGTGGTGCGAATATACCTGCCACTGCCTCTTAACGTCAAGGACTTCCGCCGCGGCTTGGTCCGAGTCCGGTCCGCCTCCACCGGGTAACGTAAGCAACGTTCGACCGGTCCAATCTCGTAAACCCCCAGGAGGAACCCGCATGCTCGCCCACCCCGCTGTTCTCGGAGCTCGAGTGCTGCCCCGGTCCAAGATCGTGGCGATCGCCTCGATCATTGGATTCGCTTTCCTTACCGCCGTGCTCGCCCAGTGGGAGATCCCGCTCGGCTTCACCCCGGTGCCGATCACCGGCCAGACCCTCGGGGTCGTGTTGGCAGGAGCGGCCTTAGGGAGCCGAAACGGTGCAGCCAGCATGGGGTTGTACTGGCTACTCGGCGCCGCCGGATTGCCGTTTTATGCCGGTGGGGACAGAGGCTGGGAAGCGGCCACCGGATCCACGGCCGGATACCTGGTTGGTTT
>CBDTUI010000137.1:0-5623 GCA_965363765.1 uncultured Acidimicrobiia bacterium | reverse complement strand
CATTCGCATTACGGGGTGGTTTGGTCGGCCATGATGCGACCGATCGAGCCGATCACTCAAGAGGCATGCGTCTTCTATGACGATCATGTGGTCTTCGAGGGCGAAGATGTTCTTGTCGAAACCCGGGAGCAAGGCGAGCCGATTGCCGATGCCCTGGGCGGGGCCAAAGCGGTACTACTCAGAAACCATGGCCTCTTGACCGTCGGGGAGACCGTTGCCGAGGCGGCAGCTTGGTTTCTCCAATTGGAGCGGGTGTGTCAGGTGCACGTCGACGCATACTCAGTTGGGCAACCCGCCCTGCTCAGCCACGAGACAGCCGTTCGTACCCGTGGTTCGATCGGGACTCCGTTGGAAGCTTGGCACCAGTTTCAGCCAAATTTTCACAAGATCATTGCTGATCAGCCCGAGGTCCTCACCTGATCGAACTTGGTGACGAGTTCCTCAGTGAGCTTGGTCATGGCAGAATGAGGCCGTGACTTCTACTGACACGGACATCAAGCCGGAAACAACCGATACCGACGGCGACCACGATCGGTTTTCGCATTATGTGAAGAAAGACGACATCGTGCGGGCCAATATCGAAGGGGTTCCCGTGATGGCCTTATGCGGGAAGGTGTGGATTCCCAACCGGGACCCGCAGCGTTATCCGGTTTGCAAGACCTGCGAAGAGATCATGGCGGTGATCCGGAAGGCCCAAAAGGGTGGTTCGTCGTGATCCGTCGTCCGCTGGCTTTCCTGGTCGTGCTGGTAGTTCTGGCTGGCTGCTCAACCATCAAGGAAAATGTCAGTGTCGATGTCAACGGAATCATTGCCTCATCGTGTGCTCAGCTCGCCGATAAGTTTTCAGACCAGTTGTCCGACGCACTCACCCAGCTCGACTCCAGCACCGATGCTGAATTGCCCGATATCGACGTTGGTGCCCTCATCGACCGGGCTGAGTCGCTCGGCTGTTCTCCCGAAGAGATGAAGCGGTTGGTCGCTGAAAAACTCGAAACGGCCAACGCAACCAGCGAAAAGGCGAGAACGCTGATCCAAAGCGTAAGTGGCGAACTCGAATCTGTTGGCGGCTGATCCGGTTATGTCTCGTACCCATATTCGAGCAGGTGAGCCGGGAGCGGCGCTCGGATGGCGGGTTTGGCGAGTTGTTCATAACGATGCGGATGGCCTTCCAGCTCTCGCATCTACGAGCCGCCAGTTCATGTGGGAGGATCGTTCTGTGCGGGCCCGGTGCCTACCCCCGAGCGATCACTTCGGGGCTTCGGACTGGTATCGCAACCACCGGCAAGCGCCTGAGCATGCCTCGCCTTCGGTCGTTTGCGGATGCGGTATCCACGCGTATTGGACCGAGCCCGATGCGCTCGGCGACACAACCTTGGGGCTTGGCACGCTGCGGGCAGTTGGCCCTATTGAACTCACCGAACGTATTCTCGAAACTGAGAACGGCGTTCGAGCCGAGGCCGCCCGTATGGTCGGGCCAATCTGGCTCACGGGTGAGTGCGGCTTGGCCCGTCCGCATCTGACTGAGTGCGGCAACGTCGTCTCCGTGGATGTCGAAACGTTTGTACTGCGTTGTGTCGAGCACGCTAAGGCCGCTGGATCAGGGTCCGATGCAGCCAATGCCGACCACACAATCTGGGTGGTACGCCAGCAACTCGAGGCGCGGTATCAGGTCGAAGTCAGAAGTACGATTAATTCGTCGGAGCGACAGAACTAGAACGACGCCATCCACCCGTAGGATGGTCGGTGATGCCTCCACTTGTGACTCTGGTTTTCGCCGCCGTCTTTATGATCGGACCTCCGCTCGCGCTCGTCATTATGGGGAAATCACCCAAGGTCAGAAATCACCTTTGGTTAGTCGGAGCGTCGATAGCAGTTGGAGTGTCGTGGGACCTGCCGAGCCCCTGGTTCAGCGAGTACACGTCGACGTTCTCGCAGCATCTGGTCGGCGGTGGCGTGAGCTCAGCCCTGGTTGCTTTTTACTTCATCGCCCATATGTCTAACGCAGGGCTGATGAATCGCTTCCTGGCCGTTTTGGCCGTTGCCTCGGTGCTTGGGGTCGCCAATGAAGTGTTGGAACTAGGCCTTGACCTGTTTCGGGGTACGAGCCTTCGCCGTGACGCGTCGTTCGATTTACTCGCGAACATGATCGGAGCGTTCGGCATATGGATGATCATCGAGTTGATCCGAAAGCGGTAGGCCCGAGTGACAGATACGATTGGGGTCCGACGAAGGGAAGGTCCGCTGTGATCAACCGAAGGGTCTTTTTGAAGGATCTTGGCAAGTTCGGCGTGGCAATGGTCGTGGTGTCTGCTTGCGGAAACGATCAAACCGCTGCCTCCGAATCGACGGTAGGTTCCTTAACCCCGTCAACGGTGGGCGGTGGTTCCACCTCGACTCGAGCAACCGTTACGAGTCCATCCTCTACGACCGCCCAGCCGACGACGGCGGTGACTAGCTGGGAACAGGTCAGGCTGGGTTCGGTGTCTGCCTACGTCCTGGCCCGTGCTGGTGAGGCGATCATCGTCGATACCGGAGGATCTGGGAGCGCCCCCGCCATTGCTGACACGCTCGGTCAGATTGGACTCGGGTGGCCGGACGTCTCGCATGTTGTCGCGACCCATCTACACCCCGACCATATCGGGAGTTGGGCCGATGTCATGACGGCCGCTTCTGCGGCTACTGGCTATGCCGGACGTGAAGATCTCCCCGCGATTACGTCACCCCGACCATTGACGGCACTGGATGACGGTGATTCGGTGTTTGACCTGAGGGTGATCGGGACCCCTGGTCACACGGCTGGCCATATCTCGCTTCTCGATTCGGTGGCTGGCATCCTCCTAGCCGGTGATTCGCTCAACGGGACCGACGGCACCAGCCTCTCGGGTGCGAATCCGCAGTACACACCGGATATGGACACCGCCAACGATTCGATCGCCAAAATGGCCGGGTTTGACTATTCGGTGGTCCTGGTGGGGCATGGTCAGCCAGTCGTTGAGAATGGGTCGTCGCTCGTGGCGGCGCTCGTGTCGGGTTAGCGTCCGCGCAAATGGCTCGTTCGAAAAGCCCGGTAGTCATCCTCGTCCGCCTGGTGATTCTGGCGGCGATTGCCTTCGGGCTGTTCATCGTTCTGGCCCCGCTGGCGCCCGATGGATCGTGGTTCGAAAACGCCGGGTTGAGTCTTCGGGACGTCATGTCCGCATGGTGGGGTCAGCCAATTCGGTAGGTCCGCAGCACTTTTGGGTCCTCTCGGCGTCCCAAGTAGCGAACCAACCTTGCCAGACTGTGGTGATGCGCAGTCAACTAGTGATCCTGTTAATAGCCTTGTCGTTGATCGTGGGGGCGTGCGGCGAGCAGAAGACCGCCGAGGTCGCGACGATCGACTCTACGACGACGTCCTCGACGACCTTGTCCGTGACAGGGGCTGACGACAACGAGGCTGAAGTGGCGATGCTCGCCTTCACGGCCTGCCTTCGCGATGAGGGTGTCGATGTACCTGACCCGACGGTCGACGCAGACGGGAATCCTCGGTTCACCCAGCCGCCCGATTTGTCTGAAATCACTTCCGATCAACTGAACGCCGCGTTGGATGCTTGTCGAGATGAACTTGAGCAAGTCACCATCGGCTTTATCGGTACTGATCTCACCGGCATCGAGGACGCAATGTTGGAGTATGCCCAATGTATGCGAGCGAATGGGTTTGATCTGCCCGACCCGAAACTGGATCTGAACTTCGGTGGCCCGGATGGCTTTCAGGGTCCGTTTGGGGAGATCGACTTCGCTGACCCAGACTTCATCGCTGCCGATGCTGAATGCGCCCAGATCATCGAGGATCTCAATCCTGGGAGATAGCCCTGACTCGAATCAGGAGCTGATCTTCAGCGTGATTTTGGTCGAATAGAGCACTTGTCCGTCCCATCGCCACGCGCCCCGGAAGGTGTACGTACCTGGACCCAGTCCATTGATCGTGGCGGTATACGACCGGCGAGTGGTCGAGCCAGACGTAGCGTCGGGCGACACCTCGAGGGTGACGGGGACGTTATCCATCGTCACCGCGAACGTGGCCTCGGTGAAGCGAGTTTCGTCGCCGGCCGCGAATGGACCTTCGTAGAACCAGCCTTCGTTGATGTAGTACTCGTCGAGTAACGGCGAGTTGATCGTGATCTGGCAAGACACTTGGAGCGGGTCGCAGACGCCAGAAAACGGCAGTGAGAACAGAAGCCGGTCATGGAGCAGGGGAATGGTGAGGGGAACGGCCCGGGTAAGGAAGGTGGCCATTTCGGCCCGGCTGACCGTGCGGGTCGGGCAAAACAGCTGCTCAGCACAGCCGACGGTGATTCCTGCCGCAGCTAAAGCGTTGATGTCGCCTTCGAAGATGCTGTCGTTGTCGTCGGAGAAGTGGTTGGTAGTCGAGTGGGCGAGACCGAAGCCTCGCACTAGAAACGCCGCCATTTGGCCGCGCGTGACCGGCTGATCCGGGCAGTACCGGTTACCGGTCGGGCGACAACCAGTGGTGATCCCTGCCGCTCGCAAGGCGTTGATCGCCGATTCGTGGATGTTGCCGTTGTCGTCGCCGAAATACTCGGCTGAGGTCGCTGGAAGATCGAGGGCCCGAACGAGGAATGTCGCCATCTCGGCACGGGTCACACTGTTGGAAGGACAGAACCGGGTGTTGGTAGGAGGGTTGCAGCCTTTGGTGATGCCAGCGGCACGAAGCGCGTCGATATTACGTTCGTGGACCAGACCGTCATCATCGGTGAAGTACCCGTTGGGAGGGATGTGTTCGGCCATGGCCGGGTTGGCCCCGAACACGATTCCAGCGACCAGCGCCACGATCAGTAGGAACGGACGTATCACGACAGGGAGATGGTGCTCAGCACGTCGTTGGCTTCGGCGACCAGTGTCTCGGCCGCCCGACCTGATCCCAAAACCACGAATAAACAGAAGGGTCGCCCGCTTTCCGACGAAAAGAACTGTTGCAGTCCGGCTTGGCCGGGGAGAGGGCGCTGGAGCCGATTGGCGTCGAAGTCTGAAGCTCGAAGCGGCCAGGGCACCGCATTGTTCGAAAAGAGCGCTGTTCCCCGTTCGGCGTCGCCGTATTCAAACAGCACGATAAGGATGTCGTCGAGACGCATGAGTTCAACTGCCCCACCGCCAAAGTCCCCCCGCTCAGTCGGGAGTGGCCAGTTGGCGAAGTGAGCGATGGTGGTGGTGACCTCCGGCGGATGGCCTTCGGCCAATGGCGCTGAGGCCGCGCTACGACGGTAAAAGTCTGCTTCCCATCCCGCAGGAAGGTCGACGGTAATGCCACGGTCGCTGACCTGCGTCACAGGGCACCGCCGATAACAACGAGTCCGGCTGCGACGACAGTGAGGCGGACGAGCCAGTCTGCTCGGGGAGCGTACGATTGCATCCGGCGATGATAGGTGCGAAGCGTTTCGCCAGAAACGACCCGCCCAACCGTGAGGATTGGGAGTGAGCGGACCAGCCCGAACGTCCCTCCGATGAGTGCTCCGTGGATCGGGTTGGCCGACAGGATCGCCAGGGCGACCGTGGCATACACCGCGGTGGTTGTGACGATCGTGACCACGCCCAACCCGAGTTGGAACCCGAATCCGCCGCCATA
>CBDTUI010000136.1:0-5830 GCA_965363765.1 uncultured Acidimicrobiia bacterium | reverse complement strand
ATCAACTCGTACTCCGGGTACGAGAACAAGGTCAAGATGAACCTCGAAACCCGCGCCAAGTCGATGCATCTCGAGAGCCGAATCTTTGAGGTCGTCATCCCCATGGAAGACGTCATCGAGATCAAGAATGGCAAAAAGGAGACGGTGCAGCGCAAGTCATTGCCCGGCTACGTCCTCTGCCGGATGTATCTCGACGACGACACCTGGTACGCAGTGCGGAACACGCCGGCCGTCACTGGTTTCGTCGGCTCAGGAACCAAGCCGGTTCCCCTGTCCCGCCGCGAAGTCGAACGTTTCCTCGGTGGCGCTGAGGTCGATGAAGAGGTCAAGGCACCCCAGTTCAAGCCCGAATGGGAAATGGGCGACTCGGTGCGCGTAGTCGTCGGTCCGTTCGCGGATTTCAATGGCATCATCGAATCGATCAACCTCGACCAGTCCAAGGTCACCGTGCTCGTGGATATTTTCGGGCGCGACACACCGCTTGAGTTAGGTTTCACCGACATCCAGAAGAACTAATACGCTTTCGGGCAAAGCTTCGGTTTTGCCTTCAGGTCCGGCCCGGTGATTGGTGTCTTGCTCAGACATCACCATCAGCTTCTGGCTGGTAGCTGAGAACTAACGAGAAAACTTCGAGTCAAGGAATAGATCATGGGTCGCAAAAAACTGATGACCGTAATCAAGTTGCAGATTCCGGCTGGCCAGGCCAGTCCGGCTCCGCCCGTCGGACCGGCGCTCGGTCAGCATGGTGTAAACATCATGGATTTCGTGAAGGCCTACAACGAGGCCACGTCGAGCCAGACCGGGACCATCATCCCGGTGGAAATCTCGGTCTTTGAAGACCGATCGTTCACGTTTATAACCAAGACGCCCCCGGCGCCTGTACTGCTTCGCCAGGCAGCCCGCCTCGAGAAGGGTTCGTCCACGCCGCACACCGACAAGGTCGGAAGCGTCACTCGCGCTCAGGTTCGCCAGATCGCCGAGACAAAAATGATTGATCTCAATGCCAACGACATTGACGCTGCCATGAAGATCATCGAGGGAACCGCCCGGTCGATGGGAATTACTGTATCCGGCTAATCCTTCGGATCAGCTTGCAGTGTCGGCTACGCCGAACTGCGGCTGACGGTTTTGAGTTTCGAACTCTTGGGACTCGCTGAGTAAAAAAACGAATACGTGGGAGGCTTTGGCCGCTTGGACCACATAGGAGAAGAAGTTATGTCTGGAAAAAAGACGATCGAAGCTAAGAAGCGATTCGACGACCAGAACGAGTACTCCCCGTCTGAGGCGCTCGAACTTGTCAAGTCTCTGGCGTCAGCCAGTTTCGACGAAACCGTTGAGGCGGCCTTCCGGCTTGGCATCGACCCTCGTAACGCTGACCAGCTGGTACGAGGGACGGTTTCACTGCCCAACGGAACCGGTAAGACCATTCGTGTAGCGGTCATCGCTGCCCCCGACAAACAAGCAGAAGCGGAAGCCGCCGGCGCCGACCTGGTCGGTGGAGAAGAACTCGTCGCCGAACTCACCGCCGGCCGTGCCCTTGACTTCGATCTCATGATCGCATCGCCTGACATGATGGCGAAGGTTGGTACGCTCGGTCGGGTGCTCGGCCCCAGGGGTCTTATGCCGAACCCGAAAGCGGGCACCGTTACCCAGGACATTGGCAAAGCGGTTACTGAATTCAAGGGCGGCCGAATCGAATACCGCAACGACAAGTTCGGGAACGTGCATGTGCCTATCGGAAAGGTGTCGTTCGACGCCGACAAGCTCCTTGAGAACTACGTCGTCATCTCCGGAGAAATTGCTCGGGCTCGTCCGGCTTCGTCCAAAGGCGTATACATACGCAATGTGTCGGTATCGTCCACGATGGGCCCCGGCATCAAGGTAGAGAGTCTGGCCCCCAAGAAGGCGTAAACGCTCGAGCGACGCCTACTACTCGGTCGCTGTAATCGACCGTGCATCAATCCAGCTATAGATGTCATAGATGCACAGTCGATGCACTGAGGTACGTCGCGAGAGGTATGTCCCGATCCACCAATAGAAGAACGCCCGGGCTGCGGACCGGGCGTTCTCCGTCATGTGGGGTTTGACTCGCTGCAGACAGTGCTCATGAGCTTGGCCAGAAGGTGGTCGCAACCGTGCAGGGTAGGGTTCCACAGTTGCTCTGAGAGAGTGGTCCCTCCGGCGTAATGCCCGACCAATCTGACTGCATTGAGGGAAGGTCTTAGTTGTTTTCTTGTCTGGTGCCTTTCCTGGTCAATCCCCGCCCGGTGTGATGCCCCGGGTCTTCGTGTTTCGACTATCGCGCCTCATCCACGGACTGTCTACCGCCAATTTTCCCCATACCCACAGCGCGTGAGCTTCAAGCCCCGATCCGCCCCTGACGGTCACCGCGCGTGAGGTTCGCCCAAGAAAATCTGTGGATATGACACGGATCGGCGGGGCCGGTAAGCTGTCGCCAACAACTCCAAGCCTGGTCACAAGACCAGTCTTCGACCCCAGACCGTCGGACCCCTCAGGGGCCTAAGAGAGCGAGAGCTCGTCCAACGCAGGTTGAAGCCCTCACTGAGGTTCTTCGTTCTGCGGTCGAAGAACCTTTTCCTATTGAGGAGGAGTCTATGCCACGACCTGAGAAGGTCCAGGCAGTTGAAGAGATCAGAGAACGGTTCGGTTCTGCGCGAGCGACGTACCTGGCGGAATATCGCGGGTTGAGCGTTGTGCAGCAGCAGAAACTCCGTCGGGAGCTTCGTGCTGCCGGTGGGGAGTTCAAGGTCGTCAAGATGTCGTTGGCCCGTCGGGCTGCCGATGAGCTTGGTCTCGACTTTGGCGACGATCTGACCGGTCCGACCGGGTTGGCTTTTGCCGACACTGACGCCGTCTCCATTGCCAAGGTCCTCCGTGACTTTGCCAAGGAGAACGAGGCGTTGATCATCAAGTCCGGTGTTCTCGGTGCCGAGGTGCTGACTCCAGAGTCAGTCACCAAGCTCGCTGACATCGAACCCCGTGAAGTGCTGTTGGCCAAGATCGCCGGTGCTGCCAAAGCGCCACTGGTGAACTTCGCCGGCATGTTGGGATCGTTTACCCGCGATGCCGCTTCGATGTTCTCGCAACTGCTCGAAAAGAAAGAAAGTGACCCTGCTGCTGAAGAAGCATCCGCCCCGCAAGAGGCAGCTGCTCCTGAAGAAGTGACCGTACCGGAAGAGGCAGCTCAGGCTGTCGAAGAAGTTGCGACCGAAACAGAGACCGAGGCGCCCAGCGCCGCGGCCGCCGAGGAGGAATAACCATGGCGAAAACGAAGATGAGTACTGACGACCTCTTGGAAGTCTTTGGAGAAATGACTGTTCTTGAGCTCAAAGATTTCTTGGACGCATTTGAAGAGAAGTTTGACGTAACCGCTGCGGCGCCGATGGCAATGGCCATGGCCCCTGCCGCGGCTGGTGAAGCTGCCGCCGAGGAGGAGAAGGACGAGTTCGATGTTGTCCTGACCAGCCCAGGCGACAAGAAAATTCAGGTCATCAAAGAGGTCCGTGGCATCACGAACCTCGGTCTCAAAGAGGCCAAGGATCTCGTCGAAGCGAACGGTACCGTTCTCGAAGGCGCGACCAAAGAAGATGCAGAGAAGGCTAAGGCGACCCTTGAGGCTGCCGGCGCCAGCGTCGAACTGAAGTAAGTTCGATCTTTCGCAATCGAGAAGGGCTCGGCTCCGGCCGGGTCCTTTTTGGTTTGTGGCTTAGCTCTAGATCAAGTCGGCGGCGGTCATGATCTCGACAATGGACGGACCGTCGTAGTCGAGGGCTCTCGTCAGTGCATCTGGCAGCTCATCAATCGAACTCACTCGGATCCCCCGTCCACCGCATAGTTCGGCGTATTCGGCGAAATTTGGGTTGTGGAGGTCGGTTTGCCATACCGGCCAGTGACCTGCTCGCTGTTCCTTTGAGATTTTCCCCAGTTCGCTGTTGTTGAGTAAGACATGCGTGATGTTCATGTCATATTTCACGGCCGTCGTGAATTCATTCATGTATTGGCCGAAGCCACCGTCGCCACTGATGGAAACCACCTTGCGCCCGGCCGCCCCTGCCCATGCGCCTAGTGCAGCCGGGAAGGCGAAACCGATCGATCCGAGGTATCCGGACATCAGGATCGTCTGGTTCTTGCACTCGAAGTAGCGCCCGAATGAGTACGTGTTGTTGCCGACATCGACAGGTATCACCGCATCGGCCGGAACGAGGTCGGTCAGCACCTCGAAGACCGCAGCGGAACTCAGTCCGTCCGGCGACGTCAGGTGGGAGCGTCGCCCCTTCTCCTCTCGCCAGAGGTTCCAGCGGTCCTGAATGAGGTCGGTCTGATCGGTGCACGATCGGGTCGATGGCAATGATTCGGAAAGGAGCCGGGCGGTCGTGGCGACATCGCCCCAGACCGGGATTTGAACCGGGTGGAATTTTCCGAGGGCCATCCGATCAAAGTCGACCTGGATGATGTCTTTGAGATTGTCCAGGCCTGTGTGATTTGAAAACGAGGCTCCGAAAACAACCAGCAGGTCTGCTCGCTCCATGAGGTAGCTGGCGATCGGTGTGCCTGAGCGCCCGATGACACCGGCGGCCAACGGGTGACTATCCGAGATCTGTCCTTTTGCCTTGAATGTCGTGACCACGGGAGCGGTGATCTGCTCGGCCAATTTCACCACGTCTGCCATCCCGGATCGGGCCCCGTACCCGACGACGATCAGTGGATTCGAGGCGGATGCCAGTCGCTCGATAGCGGCGGTGAGGCTCTCGGTGGGTGGGATGATCTCGGTGGGACCGATCCGTCCCTCAGGACCAGATGGGAGCCGCCCGTCTTCGGCGCGCATGGTCTGTACTTCGTCGGGAAAGATCAGGTGTGAGACGTCTCTCTCGACGATGGCCGTCTTCGCTGCCAGGGTCATCAGTTCTGCGTGATCTGAGTTCGCGAGAACGGTCTGGCTGAATCGGGCGACCGGCTTGAACGCGGCCGCCAGGTCGATCTCTTGGAACGCTCCGGGACCGAGCACTTGGGTGTTCACTTGCCCGGATAGCGCCAGGATCGGCGCTCGGTCAACCTTGGCGTCCCAAAGACCTGTAAGCAGGTTGGTTGAGCCCGGACCAGCTATTCCCATACAGGCGGCGGGCTTGCCGGTCAGTTTGGCGTAGCCAGAAGCGGCGAATGCGGCGGCTCCTTCGTGACGGATCCCGAAGTACCGCAACGAGTTTCCCTCTGCCTGGAGTCGGAGTGCGTCGGCCAGGCCAAGATTGGAGTGTCCGACCATCCCGAAGACCACGTTGATTCCCCAGTTGATCATGGTTTCGACCATCACATCTGAGACTGTTCGGATGTGTTTGGTTTGCTCGGTGGTTTGGACGTAAATGCCGTCGGTGCCCACTTCGACCGGATAGGGCTTGATGCCGTGGGAGTGGTCGTCGAGCGCTACACCGGTAATGGGGTCGAATGCCCAACCGTGCCACGGACACCGCACGCAGTTGTCTTCCAGGGTTCCTTCGGCGAGTGGCCCGCCCTGATGAGGGCAGCTGTTGGGGAGAGCACCGTAGTTTTCACCGACCCGACTGAACGCAATACTTTCCGACCCGACTGTTATGGCCCGTAGCTCACCGTCGGCCACTTCGTCCAGATCGGCGACCTTGTGCCACTCCGTCGTCTGTTCTGGAAACACGGGGTCGCCGGCTCCCTGCCTGAAATCCACATACCAGTGGGTACCGTCGCAGAACGGCTTGTTCTTTGAGGCTCCGCACCGGCACAACGTGTAATGCTCCCGGGAGGCGCCTTCGAGCCACGGGGAGTCTTCTAGCTCGATGTCGCC
>CBDTUI010000135.1:0-5934 GCA_965363765.1 uncultured Acidimicrobiia bacterium | reverse complement strand
AGACCCGAACCCAACGCAAAAACAAGAGTGAAAACCTGGCGGACGTTGATCCCCAGCGCCTCAACCATCTCGGGGTCTTGGACGCCAGCGCGAATGATCATGCCGATCCGCGTGCGGCGCAACAGCAACGTCACCCCGACCAGCACCACGATCCCGGCGAGTATCACGAACCCTTCGTTGTATACGCGCAACCGGCTTCCGAACGCGTCCACGGTCGAACATCCGCTGAAGAATCCGCCGAGCCCTTCACCGGGACATCCGGGACCGGTTCCGTTGAACGCCGCCGGGCGACTCATGGTGAACTCGGGCCGACCCCACACTTCGCGGACCATCTCGATGATGACAAATCCCACACCGAGCGTCACCATGAGCTGATAGATCGGGCGGTCGTACAGGGGGCGGATCAGCGCCACCTCGATGAGGGCACCAACCGCAGCTCCCAAAGCCACCGAAACGACGATTGCCATTAGGAAGCGCCAGGTGGTGCTCAGCTGGAACACCCATTCATTGAGTGGTCCTTTGAAGAGACCAAGCATGAGCGCAGAGGCAAGGAGTACCCCGAATCCGACCCGGTGCTTAGTGGTGACTTTCATGAACTCGCCGGTTTGGGGACGGAGCACCTGAAACCCGAGTGCCAGGAGTGATCCCCCGAGTAGCGCCACCACGACCGCAACAACCGGGGGCCAGCCGTAGGAGCCTGCTGGCAGTGGCGCCAGGATGCCGAGATCGACCTGAACCGAGAAGTTCGTCGGACTGGCTGCAAATTCCTTGGCGTTCCAGATGGCGAGCGGGAAGCGAGTCACTGCCATAAATGTGGAACCAACGCCCAACACAAGCAGCCCCACCCCACCCCACCGGCGTCGGGTCGGTTGTGTGGCAATTACGGCACCAAACCGGCGCCATAGCGGCAACAATGCGAAAGGAGCGGCCACTACGAGGGCGGGCACAGCCAGATCGACGAGGGTGTCGAAGCGGGTGTAGACAGTCCAACCGACGTAGGCACCCAGCATGAATAGCTCGCCGTGAGCCAGGTTGAGCACATCCATGAGGCCGAATATCAGCGACAGACCGGACGCTACCAAGAACGTGATCGCGCCCACCGACAGTCCCTGCATGACTGTCGAGAACCAGTCGTCGCGTTCCACCCCGGCCATGGCAACGATGAAGAAGAAGATGAGGACAGACACGGCAGTGACCCGGCTTCGGTTCTCAGATAGCCAGGTGGCGGTACGACCCGTTTTCGACGCGATCTGCGTTTCAGCAGTCATCGCTCGACCCGATCTGTTTGCCAGCCGCGGTATGTCACGCCGCCCCCAAGTAGCGCCGAATGGTCTCTTTGTCGTCGACGAGATCTGCCATGCTGCCGGCCTTAGCGGTCTTGCCCTCTTCGACAATGACGTAGTGCTGGGCGAGGCGGCTGGCGACTATGAAGTTCTGCTCGACCAAGAGAACTGTCGACTGATCAGAGAGCTGTTGGATCGCTTCCATCATCTGTTCGATTATGACGGGCGCCAGGCCCTCGCTCGGCTCGTCGATGAGCAGAAGCTGGTTGTCCGGCACCAGGGCACGAGCGACAGCCAACATCTGTTGCTGGCCCCCGGAGAGGTTGGTACCGGGGAGACGAATTAGACGCTTCAGATCAGGGAACAAGCCAAAAATGAGTTCTTCTTTCGCAGCGAGATCGCCCCGATTTCGTTCTGCGATGCGGAGGTTCTCTTCGACGGTCAGATCGGCAAAGATCGCTCGGTGTTCCGGCACATACCCGATGCCGAGGTTGGCGATGTCGAAGCTGCGACGGGGGGTGATGTTGAGACCTGCGAACTCGACCGTCCCACTGTGAGCTGGGGTCAGCCCCATGACGGTTTTCAGGGTCGTGGTCTTTCCGGCACCGTTGCGGCCCAACAGGGCGACGATGCTCCCCTCCGGTACTTCGAGGGAAACCCCCTGGAGGATGTGATATTGCCCGATAAAAGTCTCGATGTCGGTCAGGCGAAGCAAACTCATTCGGAGTCACCTGTATCTTTGTAGAGCTGACCGAGATAGGCGGTTTGCACCCGCTCGTCGGAGGCGATCTCCGCTGGTGTCCCCTCCGCCAACAAGGCTCCCTGGTGCATTACCGTGATGCGATCCGAAACGGACATCACGACGTTCATGTTGTGTTCAACGAGGACCACTGTCTTATCACCAGCGTTTTGAATGGACTGGATGAGTGCCATCAATTCGGGCACCTGCTCAGAAGCCATCCCGGCCGTCGGTTCATCGAGCATGAGCACTTCGGGGTCGGGAGCGAGGATCATGCCGAGCTCGAGTTTGCGTTGGTCGCCGTGTGGGAGAGTTCCGGCGAGCTGTTGCGCCCGAGGGGTTAGCCCGACTTGTTCGAGGACCTCGGCCGCCCTGGTCAGGTATTCGCCGAACTTCAAATGGGAACGAAACATTCGCAGGCTGTCGCGACCCATCGCTTGGGCGGCGAGGCGAACGTTTTCGGTGACGGTCAAGGTTGGAAAGAGGTTGGTTATCTGAAACGAACGTCCGATGCCCCGATGAATCGATCGGTGCATGGGCAACCCGGTGATGTCTTCCCCCTTGAGGAACACCTGGCCACTGGTCGGACGGAGCGTCCCACTCACCAAGTTGAAGAAGGTGGTTTTGCCTGCGCCGTTGGGTCCGATGATCGAATGAAGCGATCCGGCTTCGATCGACACCGACATATCGTCGACGGCGACCAAGGCACCGAACTCTCGCCGCAGGTTCCGGGTTTCGAGGATGACGTCCATCAGGAGGTGACAGGTGGGGGCGCGCAGAGCGCCCCCACCCGATTTACCTCAGTTTCCTGTCAGGCTTCCGACCGGCAGGCTCCCACAGCGAGACGCGAAGTCTCCCTCCAGGAGGCAAGGTGGCTGGGGGCGAACGGTATTCACGTACTCGTAGTACTTGAATTCCGGGTCGTCGACATTGAGCAGGGTGACGATGTACATGTCCTGAATTGCGACATGATCCTCAGCGCGAATCTCGATGGTGCCCTTGGGTCCCTCGAAGGACATACCTTCGAGTGCCGCTCGCAGCGAGTCGGCGTCAACAGCTCCACCTGTCGCCTTGAGTGCTTCGACCACCATGATGGCGGCATTCATGCCGTCAGCGTCGAACAGGTCCGGGAACGCACCCGCATCCGCGGCCTTCTCGATCAGGTAATCGTTGATCGGGTTGTCGGGAGCGGTGTAGTGGTACAGGATGGTTGACGTCGAGCCGATGGCGTTCGAGAAGAACGCTGGCATCACAATGTTGTCAACGAACGCGGCCCCGAGGACCGTGTTGTCGTCGACGACGCCCAGATCGATGGCCGACTGGAGCAGAGGCACGAAACCTCCGCCAGCCCAGGTCACCAGGAAGGCATTTGCTTCGCTATCGGCCAAGGGCTCGAGGAACGCCGTGAAGTCGGTCGTGTCGGCCGGGGCGAACACGTCGTCAGCTAGGAACTCTCCGCCAGCAAACGTGCAGGCGTCCCGATAGGCAGCGGCGCCGCCGTATCCAAACGAATAGTCCGGAGCGATCTGGACAAACGTCTCGAAGCCATTGCCGTTCACGAATTGCTCACAGATGGCCATTGAGTCCTGGTAGTTGTTCCGGCTCGCCCGGAACGTGTTCTCGTTGAAATCCTTGCCGGTAAGGTCGTTCGCTGCTGCAGGAGCAGCAATCAGAATGACATCGTTCTCAAGCGCCAGGCTCTGAAGACCAGCGGTGGCACCAGAACTAACGGTTCCGATGATGATGTCAGCACCGTTTGCCTCGATGAGCTCGCGACCTGCGGTAGCCGTCAATTCGGGGTCTGACTGGTCATCCTTGAAAATGACGTTTATCTCACAGTCGTCAATCATGTACGTCTGCTCAAGGCCGGAGCCGACATCGCTGTCCGTCGCGTAAGCGAACCCGATCGGCACGGCCCGGTTAATGTGCGCTCCGTAGATCGCCAGTGCGCCGGAGAGGTCAGTGACCACACCAACGGTGACTGGTTCGTCACAGGTAACGCCGCCCGTCGCTGCTGCGACAGTGGTGTCGGTCATAGCGGGTGTTGTTTCTGTCACGGCAGCTGCCGCGGTCGTATCGGGGGTTACTTCAGGTTGGGTTGTATCTGTCGAATCGCCACCGCACGCGGCCACGATCAATGCCATCACCAGCAGCAATGCCGGGATTCGCAATCTTGATTTCGTCATAACTTATTTCCTCCGTTTGCTTTGATATGGGCGTGGAACACTGAGTCGAAGTCTTCTGGTAGTTCGATGAAAGGCAGATGGGCGGCACCTTCGATGACGTGCTCGCGGTAGTCGCCGCCGGCGGCTTGATAGCGGTCGAGCACCGCCCGGGTTTGGGCCACCATGGGCTGAGCCGGATAGGTGTCAGCGCCGGGCCAGCCAGGGATCAGACCGAGTTGGCCAAGGGTTCCCGGGTCGCTCATCGCCGCGTCCGCCACCACCTTGTCGAGGTCGCCCCGAATCCATACCAGTGGTGGTTTGGGCTGGGCAGCGACAAGACGTTCGACGAGATCCCCCGTGTATTTGGGCGAAAGCGCGTTGTTGGGGCCATGTATGCCAGGACCGACAAATGGCCAGTTGACACTCGGGACCATGTCGCCGGGGTAGTCCTCGTCGCCGACGTGGGTGGCCAGCATTGCCGAGACGAGAGCGTCCTCGTCGCCGGGGATAAAACCAGGGGCCACAAGCAGCGCCCGCAGAGCGCTGCGAGGCGAAAACAGACTTTCCAGGCCGGCGTCTTTTGATTGGAGACGTTCCGTCAGCTGGGGATTAATGAGCCCTCCGCCCGAACCGGCGTAGTCGCTAAAACACGGCTCCCCCGCTTCGCCCTTGGTTCCACCGAAGCCGTACGGCGAACCCGGCGCCACCTGGGTCACCGACAGAAGACGAGTCGGGTCGTCGACCATCATCTGCCACACCACATTGCTGCCCAACGAGTTACCGACGACGTGAACACGGGAGACGCCTAAGTGGTCGAGGAGCGAGAACGCGTCATCAGCGAGGTCGCCTAAACCCTTCGTGGCCTCAATCTTGGCGGCATAATCGGCACCGCCGTACCCCCGTTGATCGGGTGCGATCGCCCTGAACCGGTCAGGGAGCCGCAGCATCGTCGTCTCCCACCAGGTTGCCGTCGACAGATTGCCGTGGAGGAACAAAACCGGTTCACCGTCAGACGGACCACTGAACAGCACGCGGGTGGTGAGCCTGTCTGACGACACGACGCTTGAGTCGATTCCGGGCTGGGGCGGCACGTTCACAGGGCTTCCTTTGGCCGGTAGCCGAGACCCCTGCCGACGAAGCCAAGCACCTGTTCGTAAACGTCCTCCGAGAGGTCGGCCCCCTGACGGAGCAGGTACCGACCGCCAACGAACTCAGCCACGCCCATGAGCAAATTGGCGATGACTTCGGGTTCAAGATCGGGAAGTATCTGGCCGGCGTGCTGCGCCTGTTCGAGGCCCCGCACATACCCTTCGGCCAGGGTGTCGTAATGCCAGCGATGCATCTCGGGTGCCACGAACTCAGCCTCCCGAACGATGCGATAGAGGGGGCGGTGTCCCCGGATGTAGTCGAAGTACGCCCGAAACCCGATCCGTTCGATCTCGAGTCGGTCGTCAAGCCCAGCTACCGCGATCGCTATGTGTTCTCGAAGTGAGTGGTTGAGGTGGCGGACTAACTCGACAAAGGCCGCCTGCTTGTCAGCGAAGTAAAGATAGAACGTGCCCTGGCCGACCCCGGCCCGCCGGGTGATCTCCGAGACAGAGGCCCGCTCGTAGGAGAACTCTCCGAATACTTCTTCGGCGGCGTCTAGGAGCGCCTGACGCGTCGCCCGACCGCGGGCGGTTGGCGGGGTCGTGACGATGGAAGAATCTGAGACCTGACTCATGTGTCATGATTATGACACGAATCG
>CBDTUI010000134.1:0-5994 GCA_965363765.1 uncultured Acidimicrobiia bacterium | reverse complement strand
GTTCGTGCTGCTGTGGAGACGGCTGTACTTAAAGTTGGTGTCGGAGGGGCGACTGCAACCCCAAGTACACGCGGACCCTTGGGAGACGTGGTTGGTCGCCGCATAGCGTGATTGACCCGAGGATCGCACGTAGTCCGAGGAACCTCGAACGCCCCATCAGAGTTCGAGCAGAAACCGAAGGACTCGGCCAATCTCGAAGATCGCAGAAGGACTGACCTGCCCGAGACGAGCGATCATCCGCCGTTCGGAAACCGACTTGAGGTCCTCGCATTTCGCATAGCTCACCGCATCCAATCCCGAATCTTCTGGGTCAATCTCAATGTGTGACGGAAGATTCCGATGTGATGTCGTACAAGGAATGACCATGACCACTCCCGCCGGACTGTCATTGAGCGCATCCGCCGAAACCACTACAGCGGGACGGCGGCCCGACTGTTCTCGTCCAACCGGCACCCCGAAATCAACCAGCCAGATCTCGCCTCGCCGTGGCGTCATCAAGACCCATCGCTAGCCGCGCGGTCTTCGAGAGCACGCTCTGTCTCGATGTCGGCCCACGCCGCCTCGTCGTTTCGGAGTGCGCCGAATCCGTCAGTCATCTGGTCAAAGAACAGGCGGCGTTCCAGCGCATCAGCTGCCTCATCCAGCAGCTGCGTCATGGGACGCCCGGTCGAATCCGCCAGTCTGGCAAACCGATCTCTGGTGTTTTCGCTGACTCTGATGGTGGTACTCATGAACTGAGTATACCAAACAGTTGACTAATTTGTCTACACTTAGGGCACCCAGGAACTGACTCGTAAGCGTATCCGCTGTTCACCGACGACGCGGAAGCGACCATCGCTGTGTACAAACGTCAAACGTAACCATCCAGGAGATGGCCCCACTGGAGGGTTGTCGACTCGCGGTGTCGGGAGGGATGTCGGCGCGAGATAACAACGACGCAAGCTGGCGAGTCCGAGAATGGGTTGTCATCTATTACGCAATATGACGTCAGCCGACTAGCTCACGCGGTTACCGCATCGGGCGCTCGTCGATCTGGGGCCAGCAGGCCGACCAGCCCGTGGATTGCGACAAGGGTCAACATCGTTGGTGGCCCGTACTCGGGGTCAAGGGTACCGGCCTGAGAGATCAGGGCGGCAACGACCCCGGTGGCGCCCACCACGAGGGCAGCCGATTCTCCGATCGCAAAGACAAGATCAGCTGATGCTCTCCGCAGCGGGAGACGGGATCCGAGCCAGAGCAGTGTGTAGCCGCCCTGGATGGTGATGACCGCTGCTGGACCGGCCACCCAGGCGGGCACCGAGGTTGCGGTTAGAGCGACCCCTGCGAGTGTCATGCCAGCCAGGATGTTGACAAGCGAAAGCGAGTACAGGGCGAGTCGGGCTATGTGGGACATGACGAGCCTCCTGGGCGTGGCGCGGGTAACGGCGAGCAGATCTGGGATCGCGCCCGCCCAGAGCCGCCAGGGCGGGTGACCGGTGTTGATGAGATCGGTGAAGAGTTCAACCTGATCGGCCCCATGACGGAGACGGTGGCCCTTCGGCAAGAGTTTCAGATAAAGGCGGTAGAGCCGGACGTGCACCCGAGACCGAGTCATGTGTGCGCCCACGATGGATCTACCTTCACGGCATATTTCACCAGCCGAGCCAGCCTGCGGATCTCGACTCCGAGCGCCTCGCGACCAGCGTCGGTGATGCGGTAGTACCGGCGCCGTTGATCGTCGAGTTCAGCGATGGGACGTTCGTCGGTCTCGACGATCAGACCGACATCGGCGAGGCGCCCGAGTGCCGCGTAGAGAACGCCAGGGCGCAGGCTCAACGCGCCCTCGGTCATGGAATCAGTGGCCTGCATGATGCGATACCCATGGGCGTCTCCCTCGGCGAGCACCAATAGGGCGTGGAGTTGCGACTCAGCGAGCGACATGGGTCCACTATACCTGAATCAGATATACAGTCAAGAGGTAGAGGGGCCGCCCGGTGAACCCCACTGGGTCTGATGGAGACTCGGCTAGTGGTTCCCCGTCCCCGGTAGGGGCTCTCTGTTGGGCAGGGTAATGAGCGTGGGTGTCCCCCAGACAAAGCGGAACTCTACGAAGAAAACGGAGTAGACCTGGCCTATCACCCCGAAGGGAACATCTCAGTCAAGATGAGTCCGCGTGGAGTAAAGGTTCGTGTCGGAGGACCGATACCGGTGCTGACTACATGGCCAGCTCCGCTGGCAAAGTCATATTCGATCGCAGCCTGACATAGCGATCGCAGACCAACGCCCGCTCCCGGCCGATCAGGGCCAGTCGCCGCCGAGCGCGCGAGCAGCGGTGCTGAGCTTCATTACAAGCCGGTCGGGTCGATTCGGGAGCGGTTGGAAATCGTGGTGGCGGTAGAACGCGGCGGCTCCAGCGTCGATCGCGTCCACCACAACAAGCTTGCCGCCGGCTAAACGGGCGGCTTCGACGATCGTGCTCAACGCTCGCACCAAGAGTTCGCCACCGAGCCCCTGGCCGTGAAGGTCCCGGCTGAGAGCAAGCTTCGCCAGCAAGATCGACGGGATCTGGCGCGGGGCTCCTCGAGCGACCTTTCCGGGTGCGTCGGCGCGGTCGAGAACGTGTGGGGCGATAGCGAAGTACCCGACGACAATGTCATCGCTATCCAAGACGACAAAGGTACGCGTACCCTGCCCAGCAGCGAGTTCTGCATGATCGCACAGCCACCTGTCCAGTTCGAGATTGCCGGACCTAAACCCAGCCAGGTCGAATGATCTGTCCAGCGCGGCGACGCGCAACGTCACCGAGAGGCGATCCGCTGGTTCCGTTCGACTTGCTTTGCCGCCTTGGCCAGCGCCGGAGCGCGGTCTGCATGATCGAGCGTGTTGACCAAACGATCGAAATAGTCGGCTGGCACGCTGGTGGACATCTGAGCAGTCATCAGTTCCTCAGCGCGCTCCACCGCGGCGTCGACGACGAACGCCGAGACCGAGGTCCCCGAGAGACGGGCGGCCCACTCGAGTCGTGAGCGTTGTTCCGGCGAGACTCGTGCTTCCAGCCGATCCGACTTAACTGCCATCTGAATACCTGCTCGATCCGTGTACGGACAATTGTACGCACAGAAGCAGACTCAGTCAAGCGCCCTAACCAAACCATCGAAGGCCAGCGCAACCTTGCCCAAGAACCTTGCGTCCAGGACGTCTATCGAACACTTGTTCTCGTATCGGAGGCCCGACACCCCCAAGTCCGGGCGGAATGGCCGTCACCATCGACGAGCTCGCCGTGTCAGAGTCGAGCACAACGCTGGGAGACTGCACTCCACCTGGCCGGGCGTTTCTTGTCAAGTGTGATCGCGGCAGGGTCGCTGTGCGAGCTGATAGGACTGTTTCGGGGTGAACCTGGTCGGATGCGGGGATCCGGGAGCGTTCTATGCGAAGGGTTCTCATGAGTTGGGGTCACGTCCACGGCCGGGGCCAGACTTGACGTACGGCGATCTGTCGTACTGTCACCGCCACGGCGAGACAGAGGATTACCAAGGCGGCTACGGCTTGTCCCCAGGTGGTGGACGACCAAGACCTCCAAGGCGAATGCCTCACCCTGATCACCAACGCTGTGATCGCCTGGAACACCGTCTATGTCGCCCACGCCATCGCCCAGATGCAACAAACAGGCACTCACACCGACGATCGTCACATCACCCGACTCTCACCAGCCAGCCACAACCACATCAACTTCTACGGCCGATACGACTTCACCAACCCCAAACCACCACCCACCGGGACTCACCGACCACTACGCATCGAACCGCACCGCCCGATTTCGTCCATTTGATGGCGCTACCCGTAGTGGATTCCGAGCGGCAAGTCCCGTATCGGTAAACACGGCAGCCGTTGACGCTCCTCACATTGCGGATCCGTCCGCCTATAGTGTTGCTCTTTCACTCAGGAGGGCCGGCCCGGTTCATTGAGGCGAGTGGAATCTTCTGCCCGGATACCGTATCGCGGACGACTACGCCTGACACTGCTGCTCCGTCGAGAATGGCCGCGAAAGCGCGACCAACACGTACTTGCGCGAGAACATCAACTCCTTCGATAGCTACAGAATTGATGCCCTTGGGCAGTGTTCCGTAGATGTGAGTTTCAAACCGGCTGGCGGCGCAGCCGGCGAGAAAGAGGCGGCCGGGCGGTCTGCGGCTGGCTCGGCCGAGAACGACGGTCTCCGGGTTTTCGGTGCCAGACTCAGAGAACGACAGCAGGCCAGTCTGGGTGTAGCGAAGTAGTGTTCGCCCGTTTGACCAAGCGAACGCTACTTCAGAGCTGCGGGAGTGGATCACGAATTACAGGCGATCCAGCTGTAATTGGTTGTGAAATTAGTCTTGTTGCGCCAGTCTTCGTGGTCCGCATTGTCGCAGGTGTCCGTGAGGAAGATCGTAATTGGACCTCCTTGGGGGGTGGCAGTACCACTACCCGAGTCACGGGTTCGATACCATCCGTTGTCTTCCTGCAGCTTGGTCCAAAACGAGTAGTCGTTGGAACAAGTGCTGCCGACGTCAACGGTCGTGCGGGAGTTGGCGGTATTGAGGCCTCCAACTGGCCCGTTCTCTGACCACGGGGCCGTAGCCGTTAGGCTAATCACACAATGTGAAGCTACCGTGACCTGGCCCTTAGGCTGATGCCCAGCCAAGAGTACGGTTACGGCCTCAACATCGATGACCGATCCATCAGCACGAGTCACCTCCTCCATATGTTCTATTTCGCTCAGGACCTCCAATGTCTCCACGGGAATCGGTGGCTCGGTTCGAGCAGCGCTTGCGGTACTCCCAATAGCCCCGACCATAAGCACTGCAACTATCAGGACGCTTCCTCGTCGGAATGATCTCTGTCGCATAATCTTCCTTCTCGCGTATTCGCTTCTTGCCATGTTCTTTGTCCCGAATTGGAAATCGGTTCACGGTATCGATAGAAATTCGCGGAGGCAAGCAAATCTGGACTCGAACGATCGGCGCCGCGAGATTGTTCGATTTCGGGCTGGTTGCCACTGCCCCGATCTCCGTCCCGGTTAACGAGTCCCAGAACTCACCCCTGCCCCCATCCCCGAGCCAATGAACGACCAGGAGAATCGTGCGGCGCTCCTCGACCACTACAACATAGAAATCGGAGGAGGCCTCGGGCTCGTACGGGAAGACTGTGGCAATTCGGACTCCCTCGTCCACAATGTCCACCAACCCTACTGTGGACACAATGGGAGTTACCCACTACCAAAGTTTAGCTCTCGTCTGCCGTTGTCGTGCCCTGGATTTGCTGAGCGACCGTGGTTTGACGGGTAGGTGCTATCTAATTTTGGGTGAAATGGCGATTCGTTCGTCATCGAACACCGCGACCATCTCTAGGCGGCCACCCATGCTCTCAACAACCGACTGAACAGAGTCCGATACCATTCCGCCTTCAACGATTGCCCGTTGGAAGGCGCTCAGGTCGTCTGGAATCGCGACACTTGGGACAGTTGTTGTAGCGGGAGATGAGGAGTCGCAGGCAGCGGCCAGCAACAATAAGACTGCGAGCAGCACGACTGCTCGCAGTCTTGTACCTCAATTAGTTTCACCACAGCACCTGGGCGTACCCGCAGCCATTCGGGTTCACGTCCGCACCCCATCTGCCGGTGATATTTTGCTTCCTTTCGCTGCCGGGAGAAGGCCAGCGAGGAAGCCAACCAAGATGCCGACTAAAGGCGTTCCGATGATCACGGCAGAGGGAGCTACGGGAGGTAGATTATTTGATTGCGTTCATCCGAGGAAAGCGATTAGTCCGAGTATTGTGCCCGCTGACGTTGCGATGCCCGTGACGACCACTGTTTCGATCATCAACAGGGTCGCTATGCCAGCTCTCGTTGCGCCCATAGACATACGCAGAGATATCTCTCGACTTTCGGCGAGGACGATGGATATCTCTGCAGCAGCGATGCTGCCGCCCAGCCCGATCCCGAAGACCAAGCCCGACGCGACGAAGTCCGCAAACAGA
>CBDTUI010000133.1:0-6021 GCA_965363765.1 uncultured Acidimicrobiia bacterium | reverse complement strand
ATTCAGCAGGTCAAGTCCGAACCGAGCGACAAGGTCAGCACCTGGCCGCACTTGATGATTATGGAGTTCGCCGCACTTCTGGCGGTTACCGGATTCCTCGTTGTCCTGTCGGTAATCCTCCAAGCCCCGTTGCTCGAGTCCGCCAACTTCAATGCAACGCCGAACCCTTCCAAAGCCCCGTGGTACTTCCTTGGACTGCAGGAGCTGCTGTCGTACTTCGACCCTCAGGTGGCGGGCGTGGGCGTTCCGCTCATCATCGGCCTGGTGGGATTCATGGCGATTCCGTACGTAGACAAGAACCCCTCCAATAAACCATCCGATCGTAAGTTCGCCATTTTTATGTACACGTTCTTCCTGATGGGTGCGTCGACGCTGACGATCCTCGGTGTGTTTTTCCGGGGACCGGGGTTCAACTTCACGTACCCCTGGGCGGACGGCATCTTCTTCGACGACCTGAAAGACTGGGTGAACTTCGAATGACCGCGCCCCAGATCCTCACCATTCTTGGTTCGATCCTGTTCGTTCTCGGAGGGTTGGCAACGTTCGTTATTGCCTATCGGCGTAGTCCGAATTCGTGGGAAGACCAGCTCGAAACGGACGCTCGGAAGACGGACCGGAGTCGGATTCCTGGCGTGTTCACCCGCGCCAAAGCCGAACCGGCCACCGCGGTCGCTGAGTCAGCTGATGCATCTGCGCCGGTCGAACCCCCGTCCGGAGCGGTCGCCATTGCCGTCGTCGAGGAACCGGTTGAGAAGACCCGGTCAGTTGTCGAATTGTCGGCATCCGAACAAGGAGTCAATCGTCGCCAGTTCTTCAATCGGGCCCTGGCTGCTACCTTTTTCGGCACCCTGGGAACGTTTGGTGTCGCCTCGCTCGCGTTCATGTGGCCCAAGGTGAGCGGCGGTTTCGGGTCCGATGTCAACGCCGGTCCGGTGCAGGACATCAAGGACGCCATTTCCCAGGCGGACGGAACTATCACCCCGTTCTACCTTCCAACGGCCAAAGCGTGGATTGTCCCAATCGAAGACTCGGTGCTTACGGACTCCCAGTTCGCCGAAGGCCAGGTTGTTGCTGCTGGCCTGACCGCAATGTGGCAGAAGTGCCCGCATCTTGGTTGTGCCGTGCCGTGGTGTCAGTCTTCCCAGGGTTTCGAGTGTCCATGCCACGGCTCGAAGTACAACCGGATCGGAGAGTACGAAGCGGGACCTGCCCCCCGCAACCTTGACCGATTCGTTGTCGAAGTTGACGCCAAAGGCGAATTCATTGTCAAGACCGGGTCGGTTATCCCGACCGCGCGTGCCCCGGTCAAAAGCGTAAAATACCCGCAAGGGGTTTTCTGCACGGCGGCCGCAGTCGAATGAGCTCAATGGTCATTGTTGTCGCGGCGCTCGTCGCCATCGGGTGGCTGGCCTTCCTGGTTGCCAACGGGCTACGAGGTCGCTCCCAAGATACAGTTGCGTCGAACGTCGAGGTGTATAAGACAGACGACGAACTCGAAAATCGACATCTCGATCGAGTGCTCGGGATCGCGGTCGTCTTGTCGGCGTTTCTGGCGATTTCTCTTCCCGTCTATTACCTGGGAGAGCGCAACCGGCAAGAGAGTTTTGTCGAGGAGTTCGACGCGGTAGCCGTTCACCGCGGGGAGTTGCACGTCAGCGAGTTCAAATGTGCTAGCTGCCACGGCGATGGTCTGGTCGGGGGCGTCGCTGCCTACATTGACGCCCGTTCCGGTGTGGCCGTCAGTTGGGCCGCTCCGTCTCTGAACGACATCTACTTGCGCTACGACCGTGACGAGATCAAGTTCTGGCTGGTGTACGGCCGGGCCAACAGTCCGATGCCCGCCTGGGGCGAGGCCGGTAATGGCCCGATGAATGCCGCGCAGATCGAAGAGGTCCTCGACTACCTCGAATCGATCCAGGTCGACCAGACGGCCGCCGCCGCCAATGCAGATGCGCTGATCACCGGAGCGATCACCGCACTCGACACGGCTGACGCTTCCGTTACGAGCGCTATTGCCGCACAGGAGCAACTGCTTACCTTCTATTCGAACGCGGTCGCCAACCATGAGGTCGTCGACTTCTGGACCCTGCTGGCCGAAGCCGTCCTTGAACCACCGGCGGAGAAGGTCGATGCCAACAACAATGGAATCGACGATCTGGCCGAATGGGAAGCTTCGTACAAGATTGACACCGACGAAGACGGTTTGCCAGACCGGGCAGAAGAGGAACTGAGTCAGATCTTCACCGGCGCCCAAGACAGCGGGTACGCACCATTCGCGACATTGGGAGTCACCTTCGATCCTCGTAACCCGAACACGACCGGACTCGAGGCAGACTCTGAATTGGCGTTGACGAAGCTCGGCGAGATGAAGCAACAACTCGTTACTTTGGGCGTAGCGGTCGACAACTTGGATCGACTCACCGCCCAGGGGGGAACTGGCCTAGATTTCTTGCAGACCGCATCAGATAATCAGCTGTATGCCTTTGATCTTCAGGCGATCGCCGACGCCACCTTTGACGGAGACATCGTCAAGGCCACTCGCTCCGTTGGCGTCTATCAAGGTATGTGTGCCCGGTGCCACACCTCGGGCTACTCGGAGGGTCCCGCCTTTACCCAGGAGGCAGGCGCCGGTTCGCTCGGACCTGCGTTGTGGGACGGCCGGCCCAACATCCAGTTTCTCACCGCTGACGACATGAAGAAGTTCATTTCGGAAGGTTCAAAGCTTGGGGCCGGGTACGGCGTCAACGGAATCGGACGCGGCTACATGCCAGGGTTCGGTACGGTTCTGTCCGAAACGGACCTCGATCTTGTTATCGAGTATTTACGCGGCGAAGTGTTGAGGTAGGGCATGCGACTACTTATTCGCGAGATCCTGTCAGCCAACCTGCTCGTTACCGGCATCCTGCTTACGCTCGGATCGATCGTGGTTTTTTATGGCTCCGGCTACCTGTTGAACGCCACGAATCTTGGTAAACGGCTCGGGTTTCTGGTGACCGGTGCGGGCATCTTCGGGTGGAACACCATCAACTCGTTCCTATTCATTCTCTACGCCCCGCGTGGTCCTCGCCAGGCGAGCATCGAAGGTCTGAACGGCTTCGAGATTCGGATCGTCCCGATCACCTTTTTGTTGGCGTCGTTGATTCTGTTCGTGATGTTCCTCGTTGCGCTGCACCGCTATGAATCCGAGCAGAACCGGCAGATCGAGACCTAGTGCCCCTGGGCCAGAGACCTAGGCGATGCGGGTCGCCTGGTAGTAGCTGAGGATCTGGAGTTCCGTCGCCAGATCGACCTGACGGCAGTTCACGTTCTCTGGAGTTTTGAGTAGCGCCGGAGCAAAGTTCAGGATCGACTGCACCCCGGCGTTGATAAGTGTGTCGGCCACGGCCTGTGCGGCTGCTGCCGGAGTCGTGAGGATGGCCATCTGGACATCGTGTTCTTTGATGTCGAGTTCGAGGTCTTCCATGGACTTGATGTGGTGTCCATCGACCTTCTCGCCAATCTTGGATGGATCGGCGTCGTACAAGCCGATCACGTTGAAGCCAGACGCATCGAATCCTTGATAGTTGGCAAGAGCCGAGCCGAGGTTTCCGACCCCGACGATCACGACCGGCCACTTGTCGACCAGGCCGAGTGCCCTGCGCAGTTGCACGCACAGTTCGAGCCGGTCGTAGCCGACGCCGCGGACTCCGTGGGAGCCCAGGTAGGAGAGGTCTTTGCGCACGTTGGCCGAGTTGACTCCAGCGATGTTGGCGAGGGCATCAGAAGAAACCGTTGTTTCACTGTCGCCCATGGCCTGGAGACACTGGAGGTAGAGCGGGAGCCGCTCGACCGTGGCCTTCGGCATCGTGATTCGTTTCACAAGCGCAACCTTAGTAGCCGTTTTGCGCAACTCTGCAATCGTGTGAGGCCATCAATGGCCCTGACCAGTTGGGTCGAAAGACCCCGATGGTTTGTCTTATTGGCAGCCCCATGGAGGCTGGTTTTCAGATAAGTTTGGAGGCAGTCTCGATTACGGAGGTCACTGGTGGACGTATACGCCCCCGACAGGATCCGCAATGTCGCGCTGATCGGTCACATTGGATCAGGTAAGACGACTCTGATAGAAGCCTTGCTCTACCGGGCCGGAGTCACGTCCCGCCTCGGCCGGATCGAGGATGGCAACACGGTCTCGGACTTCAGTGACGAAGAGCAGGCCCATGGCATGTCCATCAACCTGGCGGTCGCTCCCATCGAATGGAATGGACACAAAATCAACCTGGTGGACACGCCGGGAATGGCCGACTTCGAAGGCGACGTTCTAGCCGCGATGTCCGCCGTCGATCTGGCGGTGTTCGTCGTCAGCGCTACCGATGGAGTGGAACCGAATACTGAGCACTATTGGATGGCCGCCGAGGAACTCAAGCTGCCCCGTATGGTCTTCATCAACAAACTCGACAGGGACAACGCTTCGTTCGAGCGGACCATGGACGATCTTCGCTCCAAGCTCGGATCTGGGGTGGCTCCGATTGAACTCCCGATTGGCGAAGGCCCGACTTTTCATGGTGTCGCCGACTTGTTCCGAGACAAGGCGTACATCTACGACAGTGGGTCGGCCACTGTCGTAGATATGCCGGAGGACATGGCCGAACATGAACACGAGGTCCATGCTCAACTCGTCGAAGGCATCGTGGTCGCCGACGACGACTTGTTGACTGGCTACCTTGATGGGGTTATTCCATCCGTTGAGGTCTTGGAAGAAACGATGAAGAAGGGCGTGATCGCCGCCACCGTCTTCCCGGTGGTGTGCGGCTCGGCAACCCGACCGATCGGGGTGGATCGGCTGGCCGACTTCATCTGCGAAGTGGGACCTTCGCCCGCCGACCGACCTGTCGTGCTTACTGCTGGAGAACTCGAGATCACCGTCGAAGCCGATCCGGCAGGAGAACCGCTTGTTACCGTTTTCAAAACTGCCTTCGATCGATACGTCGGAGCCATCTCGATTTTCCGAGTCGTATCAGGGACCATCCACCGGGACGACCATCTGTATAACCATCGCAGCGGTACCGACGAACGGTTCCACACGCTGTTCGGGCTGCGAGGCAAAGATCAGCTTGATCTCATGGAACTCGGCGCTGGCGACATTGGTGCCATTGCCAAATTGGCCGAAACCGAAACCGGCGACACGTTGTCGAAGCGATCTCAGCCGGTCGGGTTACCGATCCGACGCTCAGCGGTTCCGACCTTGGCCACCGCTGTTGTTCCGGTTTCCAAGTCGGACGAAACGAAGATGGCCGACGCTCTCCACCGGTTACGAGCGGAGGACCCCACCCTGGAGGTCGAGCAGAATCCCATCACTCATCAGACCCTCCTCCACGGGATGGGCGAAATGCATTTATCGATCGCACTCGAGCGGATGGCTTCAAAGTTCGGAGTTTCTGTGACCGAAGAACCGGTCAAGGTGCCGTTCCGCGAAACCATCAGCCGTGCCATCGAGGCGGAAGGAAAGCACAAGAAGCAGAGTGGCGGGCACGGCCAGTACGGCGTGGCTCGGGTCCTGTTCGAACCGCTCCCCGAGGGCTCCGGATTCGAGTTTGTCGATGCGACCAAGGGAGGCTCGATTCCCAAGCAGTATCTGCCGGCTGTCGAGAAGGGCATCCGCCAAGGCATGGAAGGTGGCGGCAAGCACGGTTTCCCGGTCACCGACCTGAAAGCAACCTGCCTCGAAGGCAAATACCATTCAGTCGATTCGTCCGAGTTGGCGTTTTCAATGGCAGGCAAGGCTGCGTTCCACGAAGCTTTGGCGACCGCCGAGCCGGTCATCCTTGAACCGTTGTCTGAGATCTCCGTGATTGCCCCGTCTGAGTTTCAGGGAGACATCATGGGCGACATCACGTCGCGGCGAGGGCGGGTGCTCGGCACCAACACGGGACCGAACGGAAACCAGATTGTCACGGCATTGGTCCCGACCGCCGAGGTCCTGCGCTATTCGATCGATCTGCGGTCCATGACCGGCGGCCGCGGTCGCCACACGATCAAACCATC
>CBDTUI010000132.1:0-6026 GCA_965363765.1 uncultured Acidimicrobiia bacterium | reverse complement strand
AGTGCCCGGAGTGGGACTTGAACCCACACGGAGGTTGCCCTCCCGAGGGGTTTAAGACCCCCAAAAACAGTCCACACAATCTGGCCCGGCCCAGGAAGTCCAGGTAATCCGGCCAACAAGTCCACACAATCCGGTGGAATCCAGGCGTGTCCGCCGGAGTCCAGGAAATCCTGTGCGCGTTTTGTGCGCGTCAATCCAGTTCTCAAGGCAGCCCAGAACCTCCGTCGTCCAGCCCTCTCCCTTGACCACCTGAACCGTATCGTTTACGATACATTCTATGGACTTTCCTGACCTCCTAAGAACACTGAGAAAACAACAGTCCCTAACCCAAGCTGACATCGCAGCTGCCACTGGCATCGCCCGACCCAACATCGCCGCCTACGAAGCTGGCACACGCGAACCCAAACTCACCACCGTCGAACACCTCCTCGCTGCGGTCGGCACCGCACTCACTGTCGAACCCCCGGTGACATGGCACTGGACCGAAACCCTCCGCCCCTACGCCATACCCTCACGAACATGGCGACTCCCCCCGCACCAAGCACTCGCCACAATCAGCACCGCGCCTCACACCTGGTGGAGCGGACCGCCACGAACGTTCAACCTCGCGATACGCCGCGATCGACTCCGGGCATATGAGATCTTCCTACGCGAAGGCACACCCGCCGATATCGAACCAATCATCGACGAACTTCTCCTCGCCGAAGCCTGGCCCGACCTCGTCCTATCCGCTCCCCTACGCCAAGCATGGCAACCCCTCCTCACCACGGTCCAGCCGCTCAATCCAGCAGTCGTCGCAGCGTGAGCACACTCGACACACACCAACAAGAAATTGCCGCCATCCTGTTCAGCCTCCCCGAAGCGGACCACTACGCGCTCGCTGGCGGAGCCGCACTGATCGCCCACAAAGCAATCGACCGCCAGACCCGAGACCTCGACGCCTTCATCGAAGCCCGACCGGAAAAACCACCAGGCGACGTAACCGGACTGCTCCACGCGCTCATCGCCAGCCTTCATCAACACGGATGGGAGCCAACCACGATTCGAGAACACCAAACCTTCGCCCGGATCCTCGCAAAGAAAGATGCTGTCGTTGTCGAAGTCGACCTCGCTGTCGACTCGCCCAGACTGTTCCCAACCGAAATCGTTGACGGACTACCAACGCTCTCGCGACAAGACCTCGCAGCCCGCAAGATCCTGGCCATCCTGGACCGAGCCGAAGGACGAGACTTCACCGACCTCCACGCGCTGCAGAACCTCTACACGCGACCAGCATGCATCGAGTGGGCCCAACAACTCGACTCTGGTCTCACAACCAACGCCATCGCAGACGCGTTCACCAACATCGACCGTCTCGACAACGACGAACTCCCCACCCCAAAACCACAAGACATTCGCCGCCTCTTCACCACCTGGATAGAGGAACTCCGGGGAGCAGACACCTAGCCCGCAACAACCGACATCGAAGCCCGATCTACCTCATGCAGCATCCGTAAACCCCAGAGAATAGCGAACGAACCAAACGCCGTAAGAGCAGCGAGAAATCTCATACGATTAGCCATTGCATCGCGAGCAGCAACGCACGGGCCTGGTGCACACTTCGTCGGTGGATGAGGCGGGTTAGGTGCCGTCAACGATCGCGGCGATCCCCGTGATCAACAACATGTCAGGATGCTCGACAGCATCAACGATCTTCTCCACCGTGTCACGATCAGCGACCAACACCTCAACAGTCACCCGGTCATAGGCGTTACCGCCACCAGTCGTAGCGAGGTACACGTCGGTGCCGAACAGCTCGTTCAGATCGTCTTGGCCGCCTTGAAGTTCTTCACGGCTGTAACCAACGGGAACGACACACGCCTGGCGGTCACCGTCGCCAAGCTCCGTGCGGACAGCTTCGAGATCGTCGTCGACAGCCAACACTGCGATCGTCGCATCTTCGACGACTCGGACGTGACTGTTCCGGTCCGGGTTGGCTGTTTCCCAGTTTCGGAGTGTCTGATAGTCAACGAACTGCTCAATGCTGGCGCACTCTCGAGGCAGATCAAGCCGTGTCGGATGGTCAGGCCAACGCCGAGGGATCGGGGCCTGATCACTGACCAGATCAACGGTGTCATCGACTGGGGGCCAGGTGATCGTCACGGTTCGCTCCCCCCAGTGCACACCGCCGGCTGTCTCGGTCCACCAACCATCAGCAAGCCCTACGACGACTGGGCCAGCGCATTGCGGCGGATACGAATCGTTGACAGCACCGTGGCAGATCTCGGGGCCGTCGCCACTGTCAATCAACATGCCCGTGATCTGAATCGTGGAAGCAGATCGCGGGATGTCGGGGAGCTCGGACCGGACCCATACCTCGGCGCCATCAACATTGAAACGGCGGAACTCGTCGCCGTCGATTGGAGTGTCGTCCGACTGTCCAGAAGGCTCGCCGTCGTCGGCTGAAGTACTGCAGCCCAAAAAAAGAAAGCCTGCGAGACCGACAAATGCGATCCGTGAAACGAGAGTCATATCGATGAGACGCTCAACAATGCTCCCAAGTTCCCAAGACCGGCATGCAACATGGTGCTACTCCGAGGTGGTTGGGTTAGTCGCACCTTTAGTCGACAGTGAGTGTTCGCCGAGTACACCGAGCGGGCAATATCCGGTTGCCAACCCATCCGTACGATCAATCCTGCACCCAGCAGTCGTCCAACAGGCGACCAGATTCGCGTTCAGATCGAAATTTGTCAAAGGAATCTGTCACAAATCAGGCGCTGCCGACACGTAAGAGAGGCATGAATCCGCTAGCCAAAGCCTCGATCGCAGCCCTTGTCGGCACACCGGATGGCATCAACCAAAGTGGACGAGCGCCACCGCGCACAACTTTGTGCGCGTTTCGTGCGCGTCCCGCATTTGCCGCAGACCGCACGTTTCTGAGCGCCAGCGAAGAAAGGTGGTAAACGAACGAAGTGAGTGACGGTGCCCGGAGCGGGACTCGAACCCGCACGATCCTTTCGAATCCGAGGGGTTTAAGACCCCCCAAAACTGTCCACACAATCCGACCGAGTCCAAGAAGTCCAGGTAATCCGGCCAACGAGTCCAGCTAGTCCGGTGGTGTCCAGGCCCGTCCGCCCGTGTCCAGCAAATCCTGTGCGCGTTCTGTGCGCGCCGTTTTCGAGGCAATGTTTTGTCCGCCTATATGCCAATACTTGTTCAAGCAGTGTTTGCCCCTACGTTCTCAGGCCGATCGGCAAACTTCTCAAGCCGGATCCAGTCTGAGGTACACCCCTTCAATGTCGGATTGGCGATCATCTGGTGGGTTCAGAGTCTTGGTGGCGATAGTGACCTGTAGCGAGTTTGCATCGTCTGTCTCATTGACGAACCGGTACGTACCAGGATCGTCATCGGGTCGTGTCGTCTCGACCCCCCACCCCAACGCAATCACCGCGTCACGCAGATCGTCAGCAACCTGTAGCGGCGTGAAACTATCTTTTGGCACATAATCCTGGGTCACATACAAGCGTGCTGGTTTGCCAAGTGCAGTCCCACCGTTGCCGGTTCTGATCTCAACCCGGTCAGCCGAATCAACCTCGATATCGGCCACCGACTCAGCCTCTAACGCTTTCAACTCATCGCTTTTGCAGCCACCCGCGAAGAACCCTGCCACCACAAGAAACACCGCAAGCGGCCAGAAACGTCTCACATCACTCCCATCGGCACATCACTCACAACGCTTGAATGTCTCGCCGCTACACGAATCGGTGCCTGCGCCCCATCAACGCTGCCGCCCACACCTGGCGGAACGGACCACCCCGGACCTTCGACCCCAGCAACCGACGAGAACGATTCCTCGCCTCTTGACACCTCACAGCCACCAACACCAAGTCCGTCCAATCAGCAGCGCAACTACCGTCCAATCTGTAGTGTTAATGATGTCCAACTAGTAGTGTAGAGCAATGTCCAACTACACAAACCGCATCGTGGACCAAGAACTCGACGAACTGCTCGCAGGCCTGCCAGCCATCGCTCTAGAGGGTCCAAAGGCCGTCGGCAAAACCGAGACCGCTACTCGGCGAGCTGCCACCGCCTACCGCCTTGACGATCCAGCCAGCCTCGAACTCATCAAGGGCGACCCAAGCCGCCTAGCGCAAGGAACATCGCCAATCCTCATAGACGAATGGCAGCGGTTCCCACCCTCGTGGGACATCGTCCGCCGCTCGGTAGACGAACTCGGCAACACCAACCAGTTTCTTCTCACCGGGTCCGCGACACCCCTCGAGGCGCCTGCCCACTCAGGAGCGGGGCGGATCGTCACCGTTCGAATGCGGCCACTTTCACTTGCCGAACGCTCGATCAGCAAACCCAGCGTCACACTCACCAGCCTTTTGTCAGGCCAACGTCCGGCCCTTCACGGCTCATGCGATGTCGGCCTAACCGAATACACCAACGAAATCGTCGGCTCAGGCTTCCCCGCGATCCGGCCGCTCAGCCCCCGACTACAACGCGCCCAACTCGACGGATATCTCGAACGGATCGTCGAACGAGACTTCATCGAGCAAGGACACGCCATCCGCAACAAGACAGCGTTGCGCCGATGGCTCACCGCCTACGCCGCAGCCACCGGGACAACCGCATCGTACGAAACAATCCGCGACGCCGCATCGTCAGGCGAAGCCGACAAACCAGCAAGAACAACGACTGCCCCCTACAGGGCAACGCTCGAGCAACTCTGGATGATCGAGGAGACACCAGCATGGCTCCCGACTCGAAACCGGCTCCGACGGTTATCCTCCTCGCCCGTCCACCACCTCGCCGACCCGGCGCTCGCCGCACGGCTTCTGGGCGTGAACGCAGAGGGACTACTGGACGGCACGAACGCCGCCAGCAAGATCCCACGTGATGGCTCGCTACTCGGTGCCCTATTCGAGTCGCTCGTGACCCTCTCTGTTCGCACCTACGCACAAGCCAACGAAGCGAGAGTCAATCACCTCCGCACCCGAGGCGGGGAACGCGAGATCGACCTGATCATCGAACGTCGCGACGGTCGCGTCGTGGCCGCAGAAGTGAAGCTCTCGACAACGGTCACTGACAACGACGTCCGGCATCTCCGCTGGCTTTCCCACACGCTTGGCGACGAACTACTCGATGCCGTAGTGATCACGACCGGCACCGATGCCTACCGCCGCCAGGACGGAATCGCTGTCATTCCCGCAGCGCTCCTTACTGCCTAACCAAACAGTCACCTAGGAGCGCAGCAGACCCCGTTGCCTACTCAGCGTCACAAGTCCCAACCAACCCATTGCTCGCATCTGAACTGTAAAACTTATACGACCGTCCAGTAGGAACTTCGATCACAACCTGCTCAGCGAAACCCGAATGATAGAACTGATAAAACGTTCCAGGGACCGTGTTGTATTCACCGAAACCCCCCGCCGTCGTTGCGTTGCCGTCATCGTCGACGCCTATCCGAGCCGAAGTCACTTCCACCTCAGCATCAATAAACCGGTAACCAACAAAATCCCGCTTGATCAGTTCGCCCGTGTGGTCTGCTTGGTCGACCCTGACCGCGAGTAGCTGCCCGTCAGCAACGAACACCGGGTCAGAACCATTCAGTCGGCCCTCCGAAGTGATATTCATGGCGCAGAGGCTCGGTGTCGCTGCTCCTTGACCATCGGAAAGGCCCCGCTCACCGCAACCAGCCAACCCAACAACCATCAACACCAAAACCCCGAACCGCTTCATGCATTCTTTATCGGCGCAACAACAAGCATCTGAACCACGAAACCCGTGAAGCCACTCTCACACGCAGGAGAGCATGGGTCTGCCCAGCGTTCAGTTCACTGACCGACCGGCGTGGCGATTGCGTCAATGACGAACGCGACCAGTCGAACGGAGGCGTTCCAGCCGATGAACATGCTGGTCAACCCTTATTTGACATACCGCGGGCCACAACTTTCGCCCGCCCCGAAAAGTAGCCCTCTGCGTTTGGCCGATTCGGTCCCGAGGCGATCTCAGTTGTGTCCAGCCGGTCCGGTGGAGTCCAG
>CBDTUI010000131.1:0-6111 GCA_965363765.1 uncultured Acidimicrobiia bacterium | reverse complement strand
CCCCTAACCAAAGGGAAGAATCACATGGGATCAGGAATCAAATACAGCCAAGAGTTCCGGACCGACCTCGTACGCGCGGTCATCGAGCACTCGCAACCAATCCGCGTGGTCGCCGAACAAGCTGGCGTCAGACTAGACACTCTGCGAACGTGGATCTACCGGGCACGCAGAGAAGGACTCCCAGTGGCGAAAAAGAAACTGTCATACGAGGAACTCGAAGCCGAAAACGGGCGACTCCGCAGCGACATCAAAGCCAAAGAGAAACTGCTCGCCGATGAACAAAAGCGGGTCGAGTTTTTGGGAAAAGCTGCAAGCTTCTTCGCCGCGGAGAACTACGACCAGGAGACTGGTTCGAAGTGATCATCGTCGTGAAGAAGCAGATCTCCACCCTCAGTATCCGGTTCATGTGCAATGCCGCCGGCGTATCGGAATCGGGGTACCGGAACTGGCGAGACACGCCGTCAGCGGTCGCGGCACGCCACGACCTACTCGCCGTCGAAATCGAAGCGGTATGGCGCGACTCGCGCTGCGCATATGGCTCGGACCGGGTGCACGCTGAACTGGTCCGGCAGGGCAAAGCGAAGTGTTGCGAACGGACAGTCCGCAAGATCATAGAGGCACGCGGATGGTCATCAGTTCACCCCCGATCGTGGAGATGCACGACGCAGTCTGATGGGTCTCCGCCGGCACCTGATCTGGTCAAGCGAGATTTCACTGCTGACCGTCCGGGTGTCAGGTTTGTGGGCGATGTCACGCAGATCAATACGTGGGAGGGCCCGATCTTTCTGGCGACGGTGATCGATTTGTTCAGTCGTGAAGTGGTCGGCTGGGCGATTGATGACAATCACGAGGCTGGGCTGGTGTGTGCTGCGTTGATGATGGCCCGTCAGAATCGTCGTGTGCGACATCGAGCCATTTTCCACTCGGATAGGGGCTCGGAATACACCTCTCGGAGCTTCAGGGCCTGTTTGCGGAAGGGCCGGGTGCGTCAGTCGATGGGTGCTGTTGGCACGGCGTCTGTCAATGCTTTGGCGGAGTCGTTTTTTGCTTCGTTGAAGAAGGAATGTGTGCATCCGACGGTGTTCGCCACTCGTGCTCAGGCGGCGCTTGTGGTCGAGGATTACACCTATGTCTTCTACAACAATCAGCGTCTGCATTCCGCGGTCGGATATTGTCCACCTGTTGAGGTGCGGCGGGCGTTTGAGTGCAAGAGGTTAAGGAAGTCTCAGCGGGTTGGCTACTGAGTCACAAAACTTGCCGGAGTCCAGTCCGTCGCATGCAATCGATTGCGTTGTCCAGGAGGGCGAGGATCGTTCGATCTGTCGTTGCAGCGACAGGAGCCGATACCCCGATCGTCACACCAGCGGAGCGGGAGGCGCAACTCCGCCTGCGACGAGAAAGCCCGCAGCTTCGTCACATCTGGTCAGAAGCAGCGGTCAACCTCGAAGCGGAGCGAACTTCGCCGTGAAGTGCCGCATGGCCGGTGGCTCCTCGATGATCTCGAACCCGGGCAATTGACCAACATCGGCGCGGAGTTCGTCGAACACCTCAACGATGTAGTCAGCGTGGGACTGCGTGTAGACCCGCCGCGGCATCGCTAGACGAACGAGATCCATTGCCGCTGGATGTTCGCTCCCATCGGGGTGGCGGCCGAACATGACCGTACCGATCTCGGAGGTTCGAATCCCACCGGTTTCGTACAAGGCGCATGCCAACGAGTGGCCTGGATACTCAAGTGGTGGGATGTGCGCCAGCCACGTACGAGCATCGATGAATACGGCGTGGCCGCCCGCTGGTTTGATCACCGGGATGCCCATCGAGTCCAGCCGCTCGACAATGTATTCATTGGTGCGGACGCGGTAGCGCAGGTACTCCTCGTCGACGACCTCGGTGAGACCCTGCGCGATCGCCTCCAGGTCACGGCCAGCAAGCCCGCCATAGGTTGGAAAACCCTCGGTCATGATCAGTCGATTTCGAGCCTGTGCAGCCAGTTCGTCGTCGTTGAGTGCCAGCCAACCGCCGATGTTGGCCAGGCCGTCCTTCTTGGCCGACATCGTCATGCCGTCGGCCGTGGCGAACATGTCGCGTACGATGTCGGTAATCGACCGATCCCGTTGTCCTTCCTCACGGGTCTTGATGAAGTAGGCGTTCTCGGCGAAGCGGCAGGCATCGATGATGAACGGCTTGCCGTAAGCGTGCGCGATGTCGGCGGTGGCCTTGATGTTGGCAAGGCTCGCGGGCTGGCCACCACCGGCATTATTCGTCACGGTGATCATCACGCAGGGGACGTCATCGGCGTTGTCGCGCATGAATTCCTCGAGCCGAACCAAATCTATGTTGCCCTTGAACGGTGACAGATTGTTGGGATCGCCGCCTTCGGGAACGAGCAGGTCGACTGCTTCTGCACCGGTGGCTTCGATGTTGCCTCTGGTCGTATCGAAGTGCGTGTTCGAGGGGACTTTGCGGCCTGCTCCACCCAGGCTTGAGAATAGAATTGCCTCCGCAGCGCGTCCCTGATGCGTTGGGATGATGTGCGTAAAGTCGAACAGGTTGCGTACCGCAGCATCGAACCGCCCGAACGACGGTGACCCTGCGTAGCTCTCGTCGCCGTTCATCATCGCTGACCACTGGGCGGCGCTCATCGCGGAGGTCCCCGAGTCGGTTAGTAGGTCGATGAGCACGTCGTCTGAGTGCAACCGGAAGGTGTTCCAGTGGGCAGCCCGTAAAAGGGTTTCGCGTTCCTTAGTGGTGGTGAACCGGATTGGTTCAACTGACTTGATGCGGAATGGTTCGATAATCGTCTTCATGGGTCAGACTCCTGGTTGCGGCCCAACCAGGACATGACCTGAGTGAACCGGGGCTCACGCCACGGTTGCCTTCCCCGTCTCCGGCGTGGACCGCGCTCAGCGTCTTTACTCTTTCAACGTTACAACTTCTGCGCCCCTCCGACAGATTCGAGTCGGACTTGATATGCCCAGGTGCCGACTGCGCTTTTGGGCAAGCGTCTGACCGTGGAGACCAGAGCCTTGTAACGCCATCTTGACGACCGCGACCACAATGGAGTTCTACGGTGAGCTCGCCTTCCCTTTCACAGGGTGCGTCGAGCGTTCACACGAAGTTCGAGATATACCTGGCGCCTTGGTACACGGCGACCTGTCCTGCGGCGCGGCGCTTGATGCGACCGAACAGATGCCCCAGATCTTGCTCGGCGCGGCGCAACGAGGATCGGCAGTATCCTCGGGCGGGCACATTGCATCGGCCTGAGTCGAAGTGTTAAGTCATAGTCCCTGCCAAAATATCGACTCGAAAACGACGCGCACAAAACGCGCGCAGGATTTGCTGGACCCGTCCGGACACGGCTGGATTCCACCAGACTGGCTGGACTCGGTAGCTGAACTACCTGGACTTACCGGACTGGGTAGAACTGACTGGACCGATTTTGGGGGGTCTTAAACCCCTCGGGAGGGCAACCTCCGTGTGGGTTCAAGTCCTACTCCGGGCACGTTGGTGATTTCGTTCGTTCCCCACTTTTCTTCGCAGGTGTTCAGAAACGTGCGGTCTGCGGTAAATCTGAGCGCGCACGAAATACGTCAAACGGCTGGTTTTGCGCGGTTTCGCCGTGTCGTCTGGACTGTGCCGGCCTAGCTGGACATCATCGGATTTACTGGACCAAAAGCAGAGGGCCTGTTTCGGAACAGCACTCGGCTTGTGTCCACCAATATTCCAATAACGCGTTGAACAGCATGTTTGCGAGGGGCGACTGGTGTAGGTGGCGCCATCGAAGGTTGTTATTTGCCACGCCGTCGCAGCCGTCGTCGGGAATCAACTGGTTCTGTTGGAGGGTGGAAACAATCCACACTCCGTCGTCCAGATCGTGCAGTAGATCGCCAGACCTCCGGTATCACCGGTTTGTGTACCGGACCCATGAGATGGACCGCAACATTTCGGCCGCTTACTTAGCAGGCCCCACTACGCCCTGTCGCTGCGCAGGGACCTGTTGGCACTGAACCGGGCCTGTGAGCGGAGCAACCCCGCGCTGGTCTTGCTCGACCGTGTCGATGTCCTCGACGATCGGTTCGGCGCGACCTCATCCCGCCAGGTGTTAGTAGACGCGCCGGGGCATTGTGCTCTGTCCCGGATTCCGGGGCCGTCGTATCGTTTGAGGTACACCGATGTTGGAGGTTTGACATGGTCCGTATGACCGTTCCGTTTCCAGCCCTACTCGTTGTAATGCTCGTCGCAGCGGCATGCGGGGGCTCCGGCACCGCTGACCAAGCGGCGACCGACACCGCTCCTCCGACGTCTGCGGCTCCAACGGTCAAGGTCGTCGCCGACCTGGCCTACACGAGTGAGAAGCAGCTCGACATCTACGTCCCGACCGAGGGGCAGGACTGGCCGGTGATCGTCCAATTCCACGGTGGCAACCCAACTCGCGATCCCGACATGCGCAAGGGTGAGCGGCTTGTCGCAGAGGCGATCGCTGAGCAGGGCGTCCTCGTCTACGTCCCGACGTGGAACGGCTTGGGGCCGGCAGGGGATTCGGAGGATTCGATCTGTGCGCTCGCATTCGCGCACTCCACCGCGGCCGAGTACGGCGGCGACCCCGACCGGGTGATGCCGACCGGGTTCTCGTCCGGCGGATATACGGCGGTGATCCATGCGCTGATCGGTGACGATCCGCCGCTTCCGGTCACGGACTGTGTTGTCGATCCGACGATCCTGGCGCCTGCGGCGGTTGTTGGTGTTGCAGGCCCCATGTTCGTCGCTGAGTGGGGTCGTCTGGGTCGGTTCCCCTTTCCCGAGTGGACCGCGCTGACGCCGGGGCAGATCGATGCCTTCGATCCTTTCCTCGCCGTTGAGGCCGGGCGGAACGCTGACCTGCAGATTGTCCTGGTCGTCGGTGAGGACGACCGGGGATACTTAGGGAACGAGCCCGGTGCGGATCCGAACCTGGTCTATCCCATCGCGGATTCGAACCGGGAATTCGCCGCCGCGGCGGTTGCTGCCGGCTACGACGTCGAGCTAATCCTCCTGCCGGGTGGTCATGGCTCGCTGGCGCCCGGGACCGAGAATTTCACGACGTGGATCGACGCCATTGCACGGACCGCCCTCAGCCTGAGCTGACGTTTGGGTCTGCCCAGAGATTGGTTGTCTGGGGGCATGCGTTATCAGGCTGCTATTTGAGTGGACTCCTGGACTTGCGGACTCCCCGAGGCTGACTTGGACGGTATTTGGGGCCTTAAACCCCTCGGGAGGGCAATCTCCGTGTGGGTTCGAGTCCCACTCCGGGCACCTTCACTCGCTTCGTTCGTTCACCAGCTTTCTTCGCTGGTGCTCCAAAACGTGCCAGGTCCTATAGCCCGGCTAGGGGGATTCGGCCTCATGTTCTGGCCTTTTGTGACGATTGATTAGCACAGACTTCTATCGGAGGACAGCCCCATGCTGCGGACCGAGCCATCGCGCCATCGACGTATATCCGACTCTGGCGACATCGCTGTTCGTGTCGAGGGTTTGTACAAGTCATTCGGTCCAAAAGAAGCGGTCCGCGGCCTCAGTCTTGAGGTCAAAGCGGGAACGTTCTTTGGCTTGGTTGGTCCGAACGGAGCTGGCAAGTCAACGACGTTGAAGATGTCAACCGGCCTGCTTCGCCCCGATGCCGGGTCAATCATGGTCGACGGCCTCGACGTATGGAGCGACACCAGGCTCGTCAAGGAGCGCATCGGGGTTGTGCCAGAAGATCTCCGACTCTTCGAGCGCCTCACCGGCCGCGAACTTCTCGAATACGTTGGCCAGCTACGAAAGCTTGAGCGGCGTGAATCTGAATCCCGCGCAGACGAACTTCTCGATGTCCTCGGACTCGACGAGGCGGCAGGACGGCTTGTCATTGATTACTCCGCTGGCATGCGAAAGAAGATCGCTCTCGGTGCCGCAATCCTGCATCGCCCACGCGTGCTGTTTCTCGACGAACCATTCGAGTCAGTCGACCCGCTGAGTGTGCGAGTGATCCGAACCATTCTGGAACGACTAGTCGATGGTGGAGCGACAGTAGTCTTCTCTAGCCACGTAATGGAGGTTGTCGAGCGACTTTGTGACCATGTTGCGGTGGTCCAC
>CBDTUI010000130.1:0-6139 GCA_965363765.1 uncultured Acidimicrobiia bacterium | reverse complement strand
TGCCGATTCGGACAGTGCTGAATCAGCCAGTCCTGAATCAGCCAGCCCTGAGCCAGACACTGTCGGTTCGGACGACAACGGCGCGGCGCCGGTGACTGAGGGCATGTCTCGCGTCGAGAAGAGAGTTGAACTCGATACCGTGGCCCAATCAGCCATTCCGGTAGTCCAGTAATACTCGGTTCCACCTACTTGGCCGCCACCTACCAAACCCTGAAGTTCGGTGAGGTCAATCGGTCCGTGTCGGTCTTTTCCCTGTGTGTAGTAATACTCAGCCATGACCCCAGGCTACGCGGTCGACGGCGCTAGGCCTGGGATTGTCGGTAGCTGAGGCCGCTAAAAGCTCCTGGAGCCAAAGGCGTCGGCGATCTGGGCCGCCGTTTCGTCGGGCGTTTGCCCAGCAGTGAATACGGTCAATTGAGCGATTTGATGGTTTTCCGGATCTTTGACCCACCGTTCGATGAAGTCGACTTCACCGTGCTTCCAATCGGTGTCGCGTTCGTTGACGCTTCGCCCGCGAAGGATCTCAACGCTCTTGTTCAGGTCAGGCGATGGGAGCAGCAGAACAGAGAACCATTCGGTAAGCAACCGCTCTACCCGGGTGAACAGGCCAGGTGTCAGGAAGTGTGTATGGCCTGCACCCATGGCGAGTACCGAACCCGGATGGTCCTCGATAGTCCGTTGAACCACATGAACCAATCCGGGCTCCCACCAGAGGTAGGCAGCCATGAATCCTTCCGCATCGCCGATGCGGGTCATCGCCTCGAATCCGCGCCCAATCTCGTTGAGGTAGTCGGCGGCAAGATCGTCGATGTCGACCGCCGGCTTTCCTAAAAGACTGGCGACGATGGGAGCGACGGTTGACTTCCCTGCGCACACGGGACCGATAAGAACAGGTCCGTTGAGTCTCTCGCCGGTCATACGATCATCTTCTCGGTAGTACCAATCTGACGCAAGCAACCGCCGGCTGGCCCAGCCGGCGTTATCCCTCGGTGACTGTGATGGTCTGAATGATGATGTCGGTGGTAGGCCGGTCGCCCGGTCCGGTTGGTGTCGCCGCAATGGCGTCGACGATGTCAATGCCAGAGGTCACCTCACCAAATATGTTGTACGCATAGGGCAGTCCGGTGTCAGCGTGCATGATGAAGAATTGGCTACCGTTGCTGTTCGGACCGGAATTAGCCATCGCCACGATGCCGCGTGTGTAGGGGAGTGGATCGTTGAGTTCGTCGTCGAAGTTGTAACCCGGTCCGCCCCGACCGGTGCCGGTCGGATCGCCACCTTGGACCATAAATCCGGGAATGACCCGGTGGAAGACCACGCCGTTGTAATAGCCCTGCTTGGCCAGGAACACGAAGTTGTTGACCGTGATTGGAGCCGTGTCGACGAAGAGGGCTACGACGATGTCCCCCAGGTTCGTTGAGATGGTCGCCGTGTAGGTCTGGGACTCATCAATCGTGAGTTCGGGTGGTCCGTCAAAGCTGGTCGGTCCCTGCTCGGTCGGGACACCTGGACTGGCGGCGGTTGTCGTTGGCGCTGCGGGAGCGTTGCTAGTTGTAGCTGACGACGGAGCCAGGGTGTCACTCGCGCTGTACTGCTCGACGGTTTCGCCCGTTCCGCAGGCAGCAACGACGATCGATACCAGGATCGTCCCTATCTTCAGTTTCGTCGGCATTAGCTTTCGGAAATCTCCACTTTCGAGATCACACAGTCCTTGTGGGGGCGATCGCCTGGGCCGGTTGTGGTGGTGGCGATCGCATCAACCGTGTCGAGTCCGTCGAGAACCTTGCCGAAGATCGTGTAGTCGTTGGGGAGGCCAGCGTCCTTGTGAACGATAAAGAACTGGCTCCCGTTCGTGTTGGGTCCAGCGTTGGCCATTGCCAGGGTGCCGCGGCTGTAGCTGCCACCGCCATCGAGTTCGTCGCGAAACTTGTATCCCGGTCCGCCCCGTCCTGTGCCGGTCGGATCGCCACCCTGAATCATGAATGACTCAATGACCCGATGGAAAATCACCCCGTCGTAGAAGCCGTCCTTGGCAAGAAACACGAAATTGTTGACCGCGACCGGTGCCTTCACTACGTCCAACTCGACGGTGATGTCGCCGTGGCTGGTCTGCAATTTGGCGGTATAGGACTTGTCAAGATCAATGGTGAGTGCCGGAGCGGCGTCGTACTGGGATGCCATGATGGCCTTTCAGGATTGGATGGTCGGTTTGGAAACCGAACCTGGGACATTAGCCTCGCTCTGGTTGGTTTGACCAAGCGGCTGATGAATTCGCTGCCTACTGGAGTGTCACTAGTACAGAGCGTTGGCGAGGCGTTTGCGGTACGCCACGACGAGCTCGTCCTCGTTCCCAAGCATGTCGAAGATCTCTATCATCGCCAGTCGGGCAAGGTCGCTGTCATCGTCTCGCAACTCAATCGCATCGAGGAGTACGTCGAAGGCAAGCTCAGGTTGGCCCGCCCCAGCCAGTGCCTTTGCGTATGGGACCCGGTTGTCGATCGTCGGGTCTTGCGAGAAGGCAGCGGCAAACGAGTCAATGTTGGCACCTGCCGTAGACATCGCCGCCATGGCCGATAGCCGTTTGGTTTCTTCATCGGGAGGCAGAGTCGAAAGAACTTCGATTGCTTCGTCCATTCGATTGCTGTCGATATACAGCATGGCCAAACTCTTGCTGGCATCTTCGCTCGTTCGAATTGTAAGAATGGCTCGCAGAGCCGCTTCGGCTCCAGCTGAGTCGCCGGCGTCGAGCAGGTCGAGTGCTGCCTCTACTTCAGGGTCCGATGACGGACCCACGAACTGTTCGATAAACGCCCGGAGTTCGGCGTCGGACACCGCACCTGAGAACTGACCGACCGGTTGGCCTCCGACAAAGGCGACCACGGTGGGAATGCCTTGTACTTTCATCTGTTGGGAAAGCGCCTGATTGGCGTCGACGTCGATTTTGGCGAGTTCAAACGCACCCTCGTACTCAGCGGCGGCGGCTTCGAGCATCGGACTGAGCGTCTTGCACGGCTCGCACCACTCGGCCCAGAAGTCGACGAGCACCGGGACTTGGGTTGATCGGTCGACCACCTCAATCATGAATTGTGCTTCGGTCACGTCTTTTACATAAGGATTCGGCATACGGAAACTCTAGTGGTCTGCCAGAGCTGGTTCTCCCGCCGCAACGAGCAGGAACGCCCGCCAATGTGTGTAACCTCTGGGCAATGCCAGACGGAACCCGATATTCCCAGCAGCTGCCTTTCGGCACCGTGATGACGGCGATGATTACGCCTTTTGATGCTGACGGCGCCGTCAACTACGACCAGTTTCACCGGTTGTGCAGATTCCTCATTTCGCACGGCTCCGACAGTCTCGTTGTCACGGGGACGACGGGGGAGTCACCTACGTTGACATCAGCCGAGAAACTGGCGTTGTACGCCGGGGCGGTAGAGGCCGTCGGCGGCAAAACTCCGGTGATTGCTGGAACCGGAACCTACGATACTCGAGCTTCCGTGGAGGCCACCAAGGCGGCTGCTGACCATGGGGTTGACGGGATTCTGGCGGTTACGCCGTACTATTCGAAGCCCAGCCAGCGGATGCTGGTTGCTCACTTCACGGCAATCGCCGATGCGACCGAACTGCCGGTCATCGTCTATAACATTCCCGGGCGAACCGGCACGCTGATTGAGATCCCGACCCTCGTTGAGCTTGCCCAGCATCCGCGAATCGTCGCAACCAAGGACGCGGTCGGTGATGTCGGATTTTCGAGCAGGACGAGGCAACAAGTGCAAGAAGGTTTCATCATCTACTCCGGAGACGACGCCAATACCCTTCCGATGATGTCGGTGGGGGGGAGCGGAGTCATTTCGGTAGCCAGTCATCTTGTTGGCAACCAGATAAAGAAGATGGTGACGGCCGCCGCATCGGGCGACCTGGCCGAAGCAACCCGATTCCATGATGCGTTGCTGCCGACGTTCCTTGGATGCTTCCTGGAGCCGAACCCGGTGCCCTTGAAGGGAGCCATGTCTGCCCTGTGGGAGCCGATGGGACCGCCCCGCCTTCCCCTTCTTCCCGCTCTCGACGAAACCACCAGTCAGTTGGTAGCTGCGGTGGGTAAGGCGCAGTCGCTATGACCGTTCGGGTCACATTCCTCGGCGGCCTCGGCGAAATCGGACGCAACTGCGCAGCTATCGAACACGACGGCAAGATTGCCCTTGTCGATTGCGGCCTTATGTTTCCCGAAGCCGACATGTTGGGCGTCGATCTCGTCTTCCCGAACTGGGAATGGCTCATTGAACGCAAGAAAGACGTTGAATGCGTAATCGTCACCCACGGGCACGAGGATCACGTTGGAGCACTCGCATATTTCTTAAAGGAGTTCCCCGGTGTTCCCGTATACGGAACTGAGCTATCCGTTGCGCTGGCTCGAGGCCGGGTCGACGAGATTGGAGTTGAGGCCGAGTTCGTCGGGTGCGAGGACAATCGTTGGGTGCAGCACAAACCGTTCGGTTTCATGTTTATTCCGGTGTCCCACTCGATCCCTCAGGGCGCTGGGATTGTGTTCGATACGCCGGAAGGTTTCATCATCCATTCAGGTGACTTCAAGCTTGATCCGACGCCGGTTGATGGCCGGCCGACCGACCTGCAGCAGTTCGCCCATTTCGGGCGAGAAGGTGTCCGGCTGCTCATGTCGGACTCGACCAACGCAGAGATCCCCGGGTTCGTGCCGTCGGAGACGTCATTGGCCTCCGAAATCGGCGAAATCGTCGCTGGTGCAGACGGACGGGTCGTGGCGGCATGCTTTGCGTCACACGTCCACCGGGTCCAGCAGATCGCCAACGCCGGAATTGCTGCTGGACGCAAAGTTGCCTTCGCCGGTCGCTCGATGCATCGGGTATCGGGAGTAGGCACTGAACTCGGGGTACTCGACATTCCTGCCGACAAAATCGTCGAAATTCACGACCTTATGAAGCTCCCAGCCAACCAGCAGCTCCTCATCACCACCGGCAGCCAGGGTGAACCATTTGCGGCGCTGTCGCTCATGGCCGCCGGCCGGCACAAATGGGTGACCCTAGAACCCGACGACACGGTCCTTATCTCGGCCACCCCGATTCCCGGTAACGAAGCGGCAGTGTCGAAGGTGATCAGCAAGCTCAATCGAACCGGCGCCCGCGTGTACCACGGCCGCAACGCCAAGGTGCATGTGTCAGGGCACGCTGCTCGCGATGAGCTGACCACCTTCCTCAACGTCATTCGGCCCCAGAGCTTCGTTCCGGTTCATGGCGAGTATCGCCATTTGCGGGCGCATGCTGAGCTGGCCGAGCAGATGAAGGTTCCCGACGTCAACATCCTCGAAGACGGCGACATGATCGAGATAGACGGCAACCGGACCCATGTGACCCGCCGGGCCGTTGACGCCAGCTATGTGTACTTCGATGGGACTGGGGATGTCAACAACTCTGTTTTACGGGCCCGCGGCCACCTATCTGACGATGGGGTAGTGGTGGTGACCGTCGGTGTCCAACGCTCCGACAGCAGCGTGATTCTCGGGCCAGACATCGACTCGCACGGATTTGCCGATGACCCGCGCCAGATCCTGGCCAAAGCTGCCGAAGCCGTCCGAAGGGCCGTCAGTGAGTTGGACCCGCAATCGGAGCTCGGCCAATACCAAAAGGCGGTCCGTCTGGCCGCCCAACAGGTCATCCGTTCTGAGACCAGTCGCAAGCCGGTAGTTATCCCGGTAGTGCTCGAGGTTTAGGTCGCACCTCATTCGCGCGCTCCGCGCGAATGATCGCGCGGAGGTGGTTGGTGCAATCGCGCCAACCGTGTATCGTAAAAGCCACATGGTAAAAAAGACACCCACCCGTCCAGGGGCTAACGGTCGGAAACGGGTGTCTTCGACAAACAAACGAAAAACTCCAGCCAAGAACCGGACCACGCTGGCTTCCGTGTTCGAAACGCTTCGGCGTCGGCTGGGATCACAGACCGACGACGTGTGGGGCGTAGCCTTGCTAGTGGTCGGAATCCTGATTGCTCTGGCTTTCTTCGGGAACGCCGGGCCATTCGGGAACTGGATCCATACCGGTCTCACATACCTGTTCGGGGTGTGGGCCTATTTCATCCCGTTTCTCTTTGCGACGGTAGGCATCATCCTGGT
>CBDTUI010000129.1:0-6182 GCA_965363765.1 uncultured Acidimicrobiia bacterium | reverse complement strand
GCGATAGATTTTTCGCACTGCTCGTCAAGGCGGTCTACGGCCCTTCGAAGTCCCCGCACATCGGGTCGAGCGCGGTGGTCGGCGAGGCGTCGTCAGACCTGTATTCGCTTGACGTAAGTCTTGGTTTTCACGCTTCATACCCCCTCTTACGTTCGCCCAGACCCGGTTTTGTGACAAGAAAACCAAGAAACCTACGAACAACCAGGTCAACACGGCCGCCCGCGACGCAGCGGACAGCGGAATCAGTGAGTCGAAATAGGCGAACGGGTCTGCCGTAGCGTTGCTTGACACCGGCCATCAAAGACCGTAGGTTCAGACGACGCGACACGCAGTGTTGCGAGAAGCTGCCGTCAGCCAACTTCGGGTGGAGCTACGAGCCCCGACCCTCGTCCCTAGCTGTCATGATTGTGGTTGTCGGTGTGGTCGTTGGGTTTGAAGCTCTTGTTCGATGCCCACGCCTGCAACAGGGTCCCATCGACCGAGAAATGGTCTGACGACACGTAGCGGCGCTGTCTCGCCTGGGCCACTACCGCAGCGAAAAACTCGTCGGCGATCTCGTGTTCCAGCAGACGCAGCCGGTTTTTGGTGAACGTCGTTGCGTCGAAGGCCCGGTCATCGATTGCCATGTCGAGGAACCATTTGAACAACATGTCGTAGTTCAGGCGTTCGCAGAAGGCCTGAACTACGAGCGCATCGAGTACATCGCCATCAACACTGTTGCTTTCAACAACGTCCCTGGCGGTACTGATCGGCGGCCCGACGACGCGTACATGGTGTCGAACTTGTCGTCCATGCCCGCCAGCACTTCGTCGACCACGGCCCGGACCCGGCGGATTGGATGATCGACGGGGATCAGATCCTCGGTCGAGAGCGATGACAACATCGACAACTGGCGTTCAGGGGTTCCACGCATGTCTCTATTCTCTTCGATCCGGCCGCAAAACGCGAACCCAACCAGAAGAATTTTAGCACCCTGCTAGAAGTCTTTGGTGCCTGCTGCGATGTCGCGCTGGGCGAATGCTGCTGCGATGAGTGTCGCTGCTGCGAGGCCGGTTAGCGCGCTGACGATGATTGTCCAGAGCCCTTCGCTTAGGCCAGCGAGTTCCTGATCGGCGAGTTGTGTTGTGACGATGGCTGCGAGTGATGCTGCTGCGGTGGTGATGGATGCGGCTTCAAACATGGCGATGAGGAAGACACCTGTGCGGCCGACGTGTAGTGACTGGTAAAGGATGAATTCGCGTCGGCGGGTCCACCACCAAGCCAACCAGACCAGAGCAACGATGAGTCCAGCTGGGAGCCATGCGTGTCGAGATGCTCGTTCTGCGAGTTTGACGCTGGCATGGTCGGTGTCGCCGAGGCGGAGGAATGGACGGATCTGTGTGGGTTCTGCGAACTGTGCTGCGAGGAGTTCTGCCCCGTTGGGGTAAGTGCTGGGCTCGAGTTCGGCCCAGCACGCAGCGAAGTTGCTCGTTGATCCCGGCACGATATGGAGAACGGATCGGTCGTAGCCAAGTTGTCGGGTGGTGGCTGGCAGAACGCGTGCTTGGGTGAAGGCGTCTTGATTCGTGAGGCTGTCAGAGTCATTGATACCAAGTTCGTTGGCGATGGCGGACCCAATAACGATTCCGGGATCGACGGAGGTGTCAAGGCCAGCGATCGTCGCGGCCCCTGGGGTCATTCTTACGACAGGGTAATCGACGTCAGGCGACCTGGTGAAGGCGAGTTCTTCCACGGGTGCGTTGGCTTGTCCTGCTCCGCCTGCGAACAAAACGAACGGGTGATCAGCGAGGCGGTCGCATCGCTCACCTTCGATCCCGGTACTCGGTCCTTCGATGCTGAAAAGCATCCCGCCCGCTGTGAGCCAGTCTTGATAGCTCTGGTCGATGCTTGAGATTGTCCTTGACTCGAACACGCCAGCGACCACCAGCAAAGCGGCGATGATCGCAAGGATGAGTCCGTGGGCGGCGCGGATACTACGGATGGTTTCAGACGCGAGTTGGTTGATGGTCCACATAGGTTGTTTCGCCATTCGTGATGGAAAGGACTGCGTCGGCGGATTCGGCCACGGCTGGGTCATGGGTAGCGACGATCACGGTCCCGCCAGCGTCGGCGAGTTTACGGAGTGCGTCGACAACCAGACCAGTGTTGTAGTGGTCGAGCTGTCCAGTGGGCTCGTCAGCGAGGAGGAGTGTGCTCCCGGCCATTTCGGCCCTGGCCAACACCATGCGTTGGGTCTCTCCCCCAGACAGCGCGCGTGCCTTTGCTGTGACGCGGTGCTCAAGGCCGTATCTGGCGAGTACCACGGCCGCTTCGTTCCTGGCCCATTCCCATTTCTGGCCGGTGCTCATCGCGCCGAGGGCCACATTGTCGCTGACGCTTCGGTGCATCATGACGTTCGGGGTTTGGAACAACCACGAAGGTTTCGCCGCAGCGAGTGGTCCAGTGAATTCGAACGTGCCGCCAGTGGGTTGAGTGGCTCTTCCCAGGATGCTGAGAAGCGTGGTTTTGCCCGATCCTGACGCTCCCATGAGAGCGAGGATCCCCGGTCCGGCGAACTCGAATGAGACGCTTCGAAGCACGGGTGTGCCGGCGTCGTACTCGTGGCTCAGCGCTGTAGCGGTGAGCATGAGGTCGTTCCGAGGTCGCTGGGGTTGAGGATGATCTCGGCGTCAATCGCGAGGTCGCCCTCCACGTAGGTGACACCGGTGACTGATGATCCGCTGATAGTCACAACAATAGGTGTGGGAGTGGCTGGAGTGTTCAACAGAACGCAAGACCCCGAAGCATCTTCGACGATGGCAGCCGTCGGCACCTCGATGCGCTCGATTGATTCGGAGCCGTCCACAAACCCAGACGCCTTCAGAACGTTCTGAGGTGCCACCGCCTCAGTCCCGTCGCTCGCAGGGGCGGTCGGAATCGAGGAAGCGATTCGAGCGGCTGTCGCGGGATCAAGTGTGAGGTCTTGGTTGACTGTGAGGTCACCAGTTGGTTCTGAGGTGAACGTCAATGTCCCGTAGGTGCCTGGATCGAACCGAACTGAGTTCGCGGGTGTGACTCGAGCGCTGATGACTTCGGGTGTAAGCCGGAGAACCGGGTTAGCTTGGTTGGGGTACCACTCGCCCTGCTCAACGAGCACCTCGCCCACCACAGATGTCTCGAACGGGATCCACAACACGATCGACGGATCGAAGGTTGTCAGATTCCCTAACCCGAGATCGGTATTGAAGTCACGGACCGCTGTTTGGGTTGCGCGACTGAACTTGACGTCACAAGGCTCCTCATCGCTCAGATAACCAAGACCTTGCAGACCGCACTGCAGCTCAGTCACGTCAGGGCCTGAGTCTCCGAGCCTCAATGTCCGCCAGAAGGGAGCGTCGCTTTGAAACGCAATCACGGTGCGGCCGTCTACTTGAGCGACTTGAGTTCCGTGTTCAATGGTGTCGCCGGTGTGCAGAAACACCTCAACGACGCGGCCGCTCAGACCTGAAGCCAGCAGTTCCGGGGCGTCGCCGAGTTCTATCGTCAATTGCGCTGATTCGTGCAACGACGCTTTGTTCTGTGAGACCAACCCGACAACAGGGGTGGCGGAGTTGGTCAGGTGGTCAGGGGCCGGCCTCGCTACGAAAAAGGCAGCGAGGCTGGCAGCGATACACGCCGCCAGCCCGACGCTTGCGATGACGGGTCGCATCACTCTGCTGCTACAAACCGGTCGGGGAAGAGCAGTTCGTAGGTATCGAAGCAGATGAGGACGTCAGTGAAGCGCTGGTCATCGGTGACGGCCGGATCATCAAGTGCGTAGCCCAGCTGGGTTTGCGCGTCGGCGAGCGCTGAAACCTGGTCAGGGTTGTTCGGGTCATAAGTCACCGGATTCTCAACACCGGCAGATCCCAAACAGATCTGGAACTCAGAGGCCAGCTCGACACGTTCAGCGCCCTCAGGAACTTGCATCCGAAGAAAAGCCAAATTCACCGACTCAGCGTCGGTAACGCAACCGTTGTACAAGTCAAAGAACGCGTCACTCTCTTCTGGGGTACCGTCGAACAGCAGCGACCAACTGTTATCGACTCGTTGGGTTTCGACGCTGTAACCATTGTCGGTCAGACACTCAGCAGCCTCAGCCCATGCACGATCAACCGAGCCCTCTGTCACCTCCTCGGTTGCACTGTCAGCGGCGCTTGTCGAACAAGCTGACACAACGATCCCCAACAGGACCGCAAGGGTCAGCATCGTCAAACGATGCTGACCCCCGAACACGCGGCTCACTAGCAAGTCAGTGACTTAGATGCTGAGTACGACGTCTTGGTGTTGGTCTGGGAATCTTCGCCTTGCGCACGGGTTCGGTAGTTGTCCGTCCCATGTCCGTTGCAGTTGTAAGAAGCAGTGGCACTCACACTGGCGATAGTGGTGTACTTCGTGTTGTTAGCTCGGTCATTCCAGAAACCGGCGTAGTTCTCTTGATGCGTGGACGTGATTTTGCCTGCGTTCATCCTTGCTGAGGTGCAGTCGATGGTGGCCAATGAGTAGCTGGTCACACCATTTGTCGTCGGCGAACTGCCGGTGACAGAACACGGTGTCGTCGCTGCAGCAGCGGGTGACGCCGCAACAGCGAACTGGGCGCCGCCCAAAGCAACCAACGCCAACGCTGTTCTGACCATCCTCTGTTTCTTAGTCTGCTTGCCAACCTTGACACTCACCACCGTTGCCTCCTGGCGACGTTTTGGCCGCTACATGAGACCAGTCCGAACTGGACTTCTCGCACCATGAACCACTTCTCCTGCGCCGCATAGGACACGTTTTGGACATTCTGGACATTTCTGACAAACAGGCACCGCTGATGGCCACGCAAGCGGCTACTGTCGTCATCTATGGCAGCGGATTCTGTGAGTTTGGTGGGTGGCCCTGCGCCCTATCGAGAGGCCCTCACCGCCCGCCTGGCTGCCTCAGGCATCGGGATCGGCGAGGGCGCCGACGTAGTGGTGATCTGCTGCACAAACGAATCACTCTGGTCACAGGCCGCTGACTCAGTGTTGTGGACCCCAACGGTGATCGTGATCGCCGACCTCGGTCTAGACCTGTTCGTTCGGGCGCTCGCGCTCGGCGCTGGTGTGGTCCACCTCGACACAAAAACCGAGATCATGCTTGACGTCATCCGGGCTGCAGCTGCAGGCGAAGCCTTGCTGCCACTCGCCGTCACCCAAGCTCTGGCCACTTACGAACCACCCGGAAGCAAAGACATCATCGGCACTGAATTCGAAGGCGTCGAAAAACGAATCGTCGAAGCCCTCGTTGCCGGGCAGTCGATCGCCGAGATCGCAGACGTGCTGAGCTACAGCGATCGCACGGTGCGTCGCAAGCTCCAAGGGATCTACCTGAAGCTCGGAGTCACCAACCAACGCGAAGCCGTGCTCATGCTTCGCTCTCGGCCCTCACCCGACTGATTTTGTTGTCGCACCAAACGTCCATTTCTGTGCGATACGGCCGGTTGAAGGTTGGCGCCGACCGGCTTGTTCACTGATCACTTAGATGTCACAGGGCTCTGTTGCGTTGAGGCATCAATCGATCCCTCTGCGAGAGTGATCAGATGATTCATAGCCATAAGCAGCCGCCCACTGTGGATCGTTCCGCCTTCGCCGGCGACCGGTTCCCACCCGAAGTCATCATGCTCGCCGTGCGCTGGTATCTCCGATATGGACTGTCTTATCGAGACGTAGAAGAGCTCCTCGCAGAGCGCGGGATCGAAGTCGACCACGTCACCATCCACGGATGCAGGCAGCTTCTGGGTCCAACACTTCACTCCCCAAGCTGCCCGCAGCCCTCATCGATGCTGCACGCCCGTGTCGCAGAACTGTTGGCGGCCGCTGGTTCGTGGACGAAACCTATGTCAAAGTCGCCGGTGTCAGGTGCTACGTCTACGGCTGCAAGCAGCTCAGCTGTTGATCAGCACGGCCAAGCTGCCTGCAGCCGTCATAGACGTGTTCGTCTTGAAACGACGCAACATCGCTGCAGCCAGAACCTTCCTCAACGCAGCATTGACAGCTCACGGCGAACCAGCAGAAGTCGTTACTGATCTGGCTCAGCCATTGGCAACAGCAATCGAGTTAGAGATCCCAGACACATTCCACAACACCGAGCAGTACGCCAACAACCGTGTCGAGTGCGACCACGGGCGCCTCAAAGCCAGG
>CBDTUI010000128.1:0-6237 GCA_965363765.1 uncultured Acidimicrobiia bacterium | reverse complement strand
AGAACGCAAAAAAGCCCGCCATTCGGCGGACTTTCTGCGTTGTAGCCCCGACCAGATTCGAACTGGCGTTACCGGCTTGAGAGGCCAGCGTCCTAGGCCGCTAGACGACGGGGCCAAAGCTCGGGGGGGAGGACTCGAACCCCCAACGACAGGACCAGAACCTGCTGTGTTACCAATTACACCACCCCCGAAAAAGGGCGACCGGAAGCCTACGCATCCAGCCTTGGGAAGGCAAACCTACTGCTGTGAGTCAGCCGCACGCCTTACCCCCACCGAGATTAGATGGAACGCCGTACAAAACAACGTCAACGCTACCGACGGAGCGAGAACGCCATTCCAGGCCGGATCGCCGGTGATCGGATTCACAAAGGTCGTACCCCAGTAGACCATGGTCCCCCAGCTCACATCGGTGTTGGTTTGACCCAGAAAAGAAATGAACCCATCAGCGACCACCGCACCGGCAACTGCTAACAGCATGAAGACCGCCGCTAAAGGCACAAGATGGGGCAACAGATGACGCGTGGCTAGGCGCCACCGCGACACTCCGGCCACTCTGGCCGAGTCAATGAATGGCCGGACCATGATCGACTTCGCCTGGGAACGCAACACAATCCCCCCTCCCCCGATTCCGGCGATAAGGCCGTAAATCACTCCGAACGTCACCGGACCGATTTCCTGTGAGAGAGCACCAGATCCGATGATCAACATAAATATGGGAGCAGGAAGCAGGAGGAGGGCGTCGGACACGAAGCCCACCGACCGGTCAATCCAAGCACTCGAAACTGCCCCGACCAAAGCAACCACTGTCGCTGAAATAGCGGTCACCAGAGCCGCCACGGTTGCCAGAATGAACGTGGGCCGGGTAGCTGACAGGAGCTGGCTCAGCACGTCGTGGCCCTGGTTGTCGGTGCCAAGCAGGTGCGCCGCCGACGGAGAAGATGGGTGGAAGATCTCGAAGTCGTAGCCGGTGATCGGGTCGTAGACTCCGGTCGCCCACACCTTCCCGAGGAGAAACGTGGGTGCAATAGCCATCGCCGCGAAGATCGCCAGGATGAAGATTCCAATCCAAAATGGCTTGGATCGGCGGAGGCGGTGCAGGAGACCCGGATTCATGGTCGCCTGATTCTGGGATCAATACTTACCGTCATCACATCGAGAGCGAGACGCACGATCAGCGATACGCCACCGATCACGGCTAGCGCTCCCATCACAAGCGGAATGTCCTGGGCGGTGATCGCAAAGAAGAGGAAGTCGCCAAGTCCTGGCCAAGAAAGCGAACGTTCAACGATGACCAAGCCGGTCATGAGGAACGGCACGCTGACAGCGAACCGGGCCAGCAGCGGAAGGATGGCGTTCGACGACGCGTGCCGATTCCGTACCTGACGCTCAGTGAGCCCCTTGGCTTGACCGGTCAGCACGTACGGATCGTTCTTAACGCTCGTCATGGCAGTCTGCATGATGAGCAGGAACTCGCCGTACGACAGAAGAATGAAAGCGACGAGCGGTACCGCTGCCTCAAACAGCAGGTCGAGCGCGAACACTCCTCGTTCATTCTGAAACCACCAGATCAGGGCGAGCACAATCCCGCCGAGCACCGTCCACCACGGCCGCGGCCGAGCGTTGGTATACCGCCTGAGTAGCGCAACCACCAGGGCAACGATCGCCAATCCGATCACCAGCGATGCGGTCATCTGAAACATCACTTGTTCCTCCGAAAATGGAGTGGTCGACTTCCACGGGTTGACCGAGTCGCCCATCACCGATCTTCGGAGGTCGTTGAGCGGGGCACGGACCCGCTGGGTGAGGACGAAGCCAAGAAACGGTGGAAACGCCGTCAGAAAGACCAGCCCGACGAACGTGACGAACTCAGATGGCAAGCCTTTGTGCCAGGACGACCAGCGCCCCTGGGCTGTTCCGATCAGGTACGCAACCACCAGCCCACCGACCAGAACAAACAGGGTGCGCGGGACTGCTTGAGCAATCAAGCCCGAGATGGGTGTTCCGATGGTGGTCGCTCCCAGGCTCCCGTCCAGAAGCGACGTGAGCCATCGCCAATACTGGACAAACACCGATTGGTCCAGCCCATATTGAGCCCGCAGCGCATCTAGTTCGACACCCGTCATGCCGAGCCGCATCGGAGTGAAATAGTCTCCGGGCACGATCATCTGGACGGCAAAAAACATGACCGTGAGAAACCCGAGGAGCGCTAGGACTCCTTGGATGAGCCGGCCGAGCAGATACCGCATCCGGTCAAGCTAGCGAACTAGGAATTCCCCAGGCTTGCCACGAGAGCGTCGAGGGCTTCGGGTGGGAGTTCGCCGGAGACTCGTGCCGCCACTTGACCTGAGGCGTTTATAGCCACGATGTACGGAAACGAATTCAGTCCGTAGGCGGCGCCAGCGTTGTTGGCTTCGTCGTCCACGAGTATGGGCACGGTCACGTTCTCGCCGGCTAACCATTCTGAAGGCGGATAGTTTGGTTGGCCCGGAGCGACTGCCGTAGACACAACCGTCAGCTGTACATCGGCCGGAAGACCACCCGCTTGCATCCAGTCGACTACAACCGGGATCTCATTCTGGCAATGCGAGCACCAATGGGCGACGAACAAGATCACATGGGCGCCGTCAGCAGGATCAACCGTAACTGCGTCGCCGGTGAACGAGATGCCGCTCAGCGCCGGTGGAACCGTGCCAATGGCGCCGTCTGGCTGGCCATATTCGGGCAGTGGAGTCCCGGTTACCGCGACATCTGCGGTCTGCGCCACTGACACTGTTGTCGTGTCACCCTGACAGGCGACCAGCGCCAGAGCCAGGAGGAGGGGAAGTAGTGATCTGTAGGTCATGGGGTTCTCACTTTCAGAAGGTAGAGCATGCACGCACCGACACCGAAAAACCCGGCGCCAGCCATCAGCGGAATGGAAACGAAACCAAAAACATCAACCCACTGCACGGCACAGGAGGCGTCGAGACCGCACGAAGCGGTCCGCGGGAACATCTGCACAAAATAGTGATAGACAGAAATCGCAAGACCGATTGTCGCCAGTGTGAGACCGTACGGAGCGATCCCTCGGTCTTTGCGGATGACTGCCACGACCAGGATGATGGCAAGCGAGTACATGGCGATGCGCTGGTACCAGCACAGCTCGCATGGAACGTAGCCTTTGATCTCCGAGTAGTAGAGAGAGCCGAGCATGGCGGTGGCAGCGATCGATGCCGCTAGCGGAAGGGCGGCCGACGTCAGTGCAGGGCGTAGCGGGCGTGTGGCGCCGAAGGCAAACATGATGCCGGCCAGCACCGCAGCGAACGCCAGCAAGGCGAAAAATAAATTCACATTGCCATGATAGGGCTGACCCGCGCCATCAACTTACGGGCGTTAGTCCCGTCTCGGTGAGGTCTATCAGCATGTCCACAACATCGCGGAAAGCTTCGTCGACGGAGGCTCCAGCCTCTATCGCTGTGTCGTAGACCGCCAGTTGACGGTCGGCGCTGGTGCCCCGAGCGGCGATCGTGCGGGCATGTTCGACGAACGGCCGACATTCCAGTTGGTCGAGATCGGTCGATACCAATTCGAGAAGCTCTTCGACGAGATCGGAAAACTCCACCAGTTCACCCAGACCGAAGTCGATCAGACTGCCCGACGCGCCATATCTCTGGGCCCGCCAAATGTTTTCGTCGATGAGAATCGAGGCGTAGTGACGCCACTTCTGGTTTTCACGCCGACGCCGATACAGCATCGAAAGTAGCGCCATGTACAGGCCTGCGATGGTGAGCGCATCGTTGATGTCGGTGCACACGTCGGCAATGCGTAATTCCAGGGTCGGATACCGGGCCGACGGACGAACGTCCCACCAAAGCTTCGTTCCGTCCTCAATGACACCCGGCGAAACGAGGGCGTCGACATGGCGCTCGTACTCTCCCCAGCTGCTGAACTCGGGCGGGAGACCTGTCCTCGGGAGCGCCTTGAACACGGACTTGCGGTAGCTCTTCATGCCGGTGTTCTCTCCGGCCCAAAACGGGGAAGATGTCGACAGGGCATAAAGATGTGGCACGAAATACGTGATCTGGTTCATCAGGTCAATCCGCAGGTCAGGATCTTCGATACCAACATGGACATGCATTCCGCAGATGACCAATCGACGCAAGACCGCCTGTAAGTCTCGAGCCAGACCTTCGTAGCGTTCCCTCGGCGTCGTGAGTTGCTCTCGCCAGATCCCAAACGGATGCGTTGAGGAAGCAATCAGCGCATATCCATACGGCCGAACCGTCGAACAGACCGTCTGACGGAGCATTTCAAGGTCGATGGCAGCCTCGGAAAGATTGGAGCAGACTTTGGTGCCCACCTCGATCTGCGACCGGAGAAACTCCGGGCTCACCTGCGCGCCAAGGAGTTCTTCAAGCTCCGTCATCAACTTCGGGGAAGGATCGGCGACGAGGTTCCGGGATTCCCGATCGACCAGCAAATACTCTTCTTCGATACCCACCGTGAACGCCGGACGTGTGACAGCCATGCGTGCACGCTAGCGGCCACACTCCCACCGCGTCGGCGGACCCCACGGTATCCTCCGGCAATGATCATCCGACCGCTGGTGCCCACCGATCGGGCAGACGTTCTCAGGATCTACGCGGACGGTATCGCCACTGGCGACGCCACATTCGAAACGCAAGTCCCACTCTGGAATGACTGGGACGTTTCCCACCTCGACGCCCACCGATTTGTCGCCGAAACCGAACAGGTGGACGGATGGGTCGCAGCGTCGGCGGTCTCTGGAAGGTGCGTCTATGCCGGCGTCATCGAAAGCAGTGTGTACGTGTCGGCTGCGGCAAGAGGTCAGGGCGTCGCAGTCCGCCTTCTGACCGCCCTGATCGCGAGCACCGAAGCTGCCGGAGTCTGGACGATCCAGGCGGGCATCTTCCCCGAAAACAAGGCCTCAATACACATTCACGAGCAGGTCGGGTTCAGAACGGTGGGATATCACGAAAAGCTCGGTCAAATGCCCGATGGGACCTGGCGCGATGTCATTCTCCTGGAACGTCGCAGCCCTACAATCTGAGGAGCCGACGCTGTGTCCTATAGGATCTTCAGATGGACAGGGACCATACAGACGGTCGTGTCATTCGAGACCCCTTTGCGGCTGCATTGGAGCTTGGAGAGGGCGCCCGTCATCCGGTGCTCTTCGATGCTCGGAGGTGGCCAGGAAGCGATCCGGGTCAGCTAGCCGGAGTAGCAGCGGTGCGAGCGGCCACAACCTGTGGTCGAGCGATAAACAAGTACAGGATTGGCCCGACAAACGCCAGTACTAATACAACAATGGCCCATACGACCTGGTTCTGCTCGGCAGCTGCCCAGACGGATGTCGGTGTCTTCAGCACATCAATGAGCGCCCACAGGTGGAAAACCATAAATGGCAGAACCATAAAGAGCATCACGCCGAAAAGAACTGCGCCGTCCACTTCTACTCCCGCTTGTCGTCGAACGGCGAAATAATAACAGCCCTGGAGCGAGATGAGCCCCTTCTCAAAAGAAAAAAGACGCTTTCGTCAGATTCGCGATGACGATCGGTGAGAAGCTACAGCGCTCGTAGCTACGGTTGAATCAATGGAAAGATCAATCCTCAATGAACGACTCCGACCAGCCGTCGTGGCAACTGTTGCTGGAGTAGCGAGCGGCATCCTCGCCGAGCGAGCAGACACCACGAACCAGTGGACCAGCCAGGTCGCCAGCCAGGGAGGGATATGGCTACTGGCAGCCCTTGCGATCGGTGTACTTTCGGCGAGTTCGAAAGATTCCATGGTGAACGCGGCTGTCTATTTCCTGGGTGTAGTTGCAGGCTATTACGGCCTGACGATCGCCACGTTTGGCGAAGCCAACGGGCAGCTCATCGTTTTCTGGTCAGCAATGGCAGTCACGGGGGCACCAATCGTTGCTTGGGGTTCCTATGACGCAAAGACCGGAGGCGCCAAAGGCATCGCCTTGGTCGCATTGGCGGTCGGGGGCCTCGTCGCCGAGGCCTTCTACATCGCTACCGAACAGCGCAACCGCGAGAAGTGGGGGCCAGTGACAGTTGATGTCATCGGAGCGACGATCGGCATCATCTGGCTCGGGCGCAACCATCGCAATCCTCGGACTTGGTTGCTGGTTGGTGCCGGATTAGGCCTCGCCTGGGCGTTTCTCGCCCTTATCCGCCTCCTGACGTGACAATGGTGTCAGCAAGGCGGCGGAGATTCAGGTCGAAACCCG
>CBDTUI010000127.1:0-6455 GCA_965363765.1 uncultured Acidimicrobiia bacterium | reverse complement strand
TACCGCTACGCCTACATCGCGCTGCCCAACATCAACTCACACGAAATCGAGAGTCTGCAGCGCTACTCCGCCGACAACTGGACACCGTCACAGTTAGAAAAGTGGTCGACTTACAAACTCAATTTCTGTATGGACGTCCACACCGACGGGTGGACCGCCGCCGACGACACGATGGTGGATTTGGCTGTCGATCCACACCGTCTCATCCAGGTCACGGTCGACGGCGAAATCGAATGCGACTATGGCCAGGTACTCGTTGTTCAGTCCACCTATTGGTTCTACAACGGCTCCTGGGACTGGCAGGGAGGGACCAACTGGGTTGAGAATCCCGGCGTTGGCGTCGTCATTTCGGGTGCCCTGAACTTCGAGTGTCTCGACATCTTTGACCCGGAAACCGATGTGGCCTCGATCAACGCTGCGGTTCCAACAACCCAGTCGAACGTCAACCCACTCTTTGACGGTCTGACCGGTCTCGAGACGTGGCTCTGGTACGACTTCTCGCAGATCGCTTCTCGAGAACTCGGTCCATATACGCAGAGCATTTCGAGCCGCGGGCAGACCTGGAGCCTCACGACCTACGCCTGGGTCGACCGGGTCATGTGGGATGTCGACTGTGTGGTGGCCTGCACGTTCAGGGGCATGTTGTCGCAGGTCGACGGATCGAAGTACGACTACGTCCTGGACCTCAACGACACGGCAGTTTCTCCGGCGTCGGCCTATAACGGAGGGGCGGGAAACGAAACCGACGCAGCAGCGACTCACGTCTACGAGTCCAAGGCCGACTACATCATTTCAACCGCCACCGTGTGGCGTGGTTACTACGAGTTTCAGGGTGTTCGGTACCGGTACGATCCGGTCATCGTTGCGCAGGGGCGCGACTACATCGTCCACGAGATAAGAGCAGTCCCGCACGGATAACCGAAAATTGTCCGCCGGTTTCACCTACTGTTGGTGCGGATGCGGTGGCGATTTCTTGATGATGGAATAGATCTGGTTGAGCGAGATCGGAAGATCCTCGACATGGACCGATGGTGGCTCGCGTTTGAGCAGAAAGTTCCTGAGCTCAATACGATGTTCGCCGGTGACGAGAGCTTTGACCTCGAGTCCTGGATGGAAGCCTTGTCGGCGGTTCACCCAGAACTCATGTGGGAATACGGTCCGGCGGTCAATCGGCTTGGCCATCGCCTGGTCATCACGCCCGAGCACCGATATCAACTGACAGAGTTCGTGCGAACGCTCGTCGATCGGGCTCCACAGATCGACCCGTGGGAGTTCTATGCGCTGCGGTTACCGAGTGACCCGGACACCGCCGCCGGGATGGTGAAGAGCCGCACCCGTGGTTCGATGACCGACGTAAGAGTCTCGGTGAAACGCGGAGAGAACAACCTCATCGACCTCGACTACCTGTCGAAGTCGCCCACCGCCACTGATGACGCCTTTGTGGCTACTGAAGCCTTGCTCGGCGAAGAGACTTTGAACCGATGGGTTGGTGAGGTATCGGCAAGCAAGCCAGGGGGCCTTTTTGGTAGGGGAGCTCCCGATGGTGTCCCGTTCCCAGAGCTCGCCGAAGCCTTCGACCGAATCCGGCGAGAGATCCTTGGAGAACTGCCCGCCGATCCTTATCACGAATGGGTGGCAGCCGCTGGGCGAGCTGTACTCCAGCTTGAGCCGGCCGAAGCTGAAGATTATCCGGCGATGGACGACGCCCAGGTGGCTAGTAATGCCTCCGCAGAGCTGTGGAAAGCCTGTCATCGCGGCATCCGCTTCGACTCGGCACGGTTCACGAGGCACGGCGAAACATTCCTGTACCTCAAGATCGAGCTGACCGACGGTGACCCCGGTTTCAGTAACGACGATCGCGCCGACCTCGAATACGCCCTCAACACTGTGCTCGTAAATGCGAAGCTCGGATGTGTGACAGGTGGCGTAAAGGGAACCCGCTACGCCTACCTTGACGTGTGTGTCACCGACATCGAAGCCGGACTTCGAGCGATCAAGACTGCGCTGCAGGCGAGCACCGTGCCGGAAAGAAGCTGGATTCTGTTCAGTGATCGGATCTGGGCCGACGAGTGGGTGGGGGTTTACTCATCGACGCCGCCCCCACCGTCGGCTGCCTAGGTTTCGCTCGAACGGATCACGACGGTGGCAGATCGGTCAGTCACGTCGAGAACTTCAAGATAGATCGAGCCCTCCAGATCAATCGTCGGGCTTTCTCCGTATGCTGGCCCATTGGGTGTGGCGATCCCGGTGGTCATAACCGATGTTCGAGCGTCTTCGTCGACGTACGAAAACTCGAGTGTCACTTCGCCAGCCCACACGCACGTGACATCTTGCGGGCAGCGCGAGTCGTTGACGACGCCGATGTACTGAACGGTAAAACTGAAACCGTCGATGACGAAGCCGGGCTCCAATTCGAAAGGAACGTCCAGATCCTTGCCGACTCGTGACCCTTCGTCCATGTCGACCCAGAAGTCCAAGTCGTCCCTCCCGTCCAACGCTACGCGTCCGCTGACAATGCCTTCTGGGTCGGCATTGTTCAGGACGATTGACAGAACGTTCAGCTGGTTGCGCTCGGTGGGTAGCTCGGCATCGAGTCGATCTTGATAGGCATCGACGAGGCTGACCGCTTCGGGTGAGAAATCGAGCACCAGTTCGAGCCGCGTTGAGGTTTCGTCGCCCGCCAGCATCTGGCGGGTCAACGTCCGGGTCGTGCCAGCGCTGGCTACTTCCCAAACGCCGATGCTGAAGCCCTGTTCGATTCGAGCTGAGCTATTCACCCCCAGATTTGGGTCGAGTTGCGCCGCGATCGGTTCGAATGGTGTCGCCACCGGGCCGGGCCCGGCACAGGAAGCCAGGATCAGGGTCAGGAGTACGAGTCGCAGCAGAGTCCGCATGGCCTTTGGACGATCTGCGGAAGCATTTGGGTTCCAGCACATGTCATCCGTGGTTGTGCGATGGGTGTGCCACCATTAAGCGCCCATCGGCGCCGCTGGCGGCGACACACCGCTACGCCCGAAGAAAGATTCGGTTGCCCAGAACTATTTGGTCGGCCGAGGCGTCTGATGGGAGGAATTCAACAGGGAGTATCAAAAATGGACAACGTACCCAACGACGGCGTTGCGGAGTTAGAACAGCCGAAAGATCGAGCCCAGCTTGTGACCAACTGGCTGCTGGGGGCAGTGATCGTTTTGCTTATCGCCATCGTGGCCTTTGTTGTGTTGCGAGACGATCCGGCGACGGTGGCAGGCGACACTACGACCACCACAACAGTCGCTCCCGGAGTGACCGAAACTACCGAGATCGGTGAAACCACGACCGTCCCCGGAGACATCACCGAGACGACGCTGGCAACCAGCACAACGGTTTCAGATTCAACGACCACGATTCCGGTTGACACAACCCAGGCGCCAACACCAGACGAAACCATCGCGTCGTCCCTCGCAAGTGAGTGGATCACTGCGTTGGGCGACGGCGACGCCGACACCGCTTGGGAGCTCCTCGACCCGGCATCGCAGGCAGCGATCGGCGGACGGAGTGGATTTGATGGCTCATTCACCGGCCTCGTTGAAGGCTATGGGGCATGGGCGGACGCCACCGATGTGGTTGTCTACACCAGCCCGGTCCCGCTCGTCGAGCCGGCTGAGCTGTACATCGTCAGTTGGGCAGGCACCGTCAACCAGGAGGGGGTCACCTCGCCGAGCGCGATTGCCATTCCTGTGACCGTCAACCAGCAGGGTGCTTTTGTGAATCCGTTCCTGCGAGGCGATCTCGTCGAGTTCGTGGTGCCCGAACGATCGGATCCGCCTGCGATCTTTGCGAATATCACGACCTTTGAAGTCGACATCCCGACTGATGCCGTTCCCCTCGTGTTTGTGAACGGTTTCTACGAGACCAACCAGCAGGTACAGGACCTCGGTGGCGGAAAGTCACGGGTCTACATCACGCCCGATGGGAATCTCGAGGTTGGTGCCAACCAGGTGCTGGCTGTGGTGTACTTTTTCGATGGCCTTGTGCACGCCGAGGCAGTGAACTTCGTCATCGGTGAAGACAGCTAAGCCACCACACATTCCTTCAACGAGTGTGCATCAATAGTCGTATAGAGCACATTGATGCACACTCGTTCAGGCAGTGTCCAGAAATTGGCACTTAACGTATTTCTACAACCACCCGGCGCGGCCGGACAAGTTGGCGTATATTGAATCTTGGGTGCACGGCTGGGGGGCCGCATTGAGGGGGAATCTATGCGTGGACCCAAGAGCGGGCTCGGCCGGCTGGGACTGCTTGCACTCGGCACTGGGATAATCTCGACTCGCTTCGGTGGCGAAGATCCGCTGGCTCCGGCACCCGACGGCGACAACTGGCATCACGAAGGGCTGACCCGCCGCGCCGCACAATCCGCCGGCTGGAGCCAAACGGCCGAGAACGCCCTGGCCTTTCACGCCGACTACGTGGATTCGTATCTCTACAACCCGTTGTGGTGGCTGGACTTCACGAATGGCGGAGGATGGGATCGCCTGAAAGTTGTCATGTCGAGCCAGGCCGATCTCGTCAACGTCCACTTTGACGATCTCTTTGATACCGAAGCTGTCCTCGCGACGTGGCGGCGCTATCTCTCGGGCACCGTGGCCGGACTTCTCTGGGTCGAACGGCAAGACGTATCGGTAGCGCAGCGAGTCTCGATGGCGCACAACCTCGTAGGCGTGTCGCTCCATGCGCTGCAAGACTTCTATTCGCATTCGAATTGGATCAACGACGAAAAACGCCGGACCACTTTCTTCAACATTGTGGACGCCCAGCGGCGTCGAACCGAGTTATGGACTGGTGCCTATGAAACGCCCGAACGGTTCGGGGTTCACCACCACGGAAAGTACCTGTTTGCCTGCACCGTCCTCAACAACGTGGGATCCGTCGGGCGGGGCATGCTCCGGGTCATGTGCCACGCCGCCTCGCCGTTCTCGAAGTCCACGATCTGCGAGTGGGTCAAAGAGTGCCAGGAGGCTCAGGCCATCAATCCGGAGGAAGTTGCCGGGATCGATCTCGACCCGGCCAACGGTGTCCTTTGGGTGAAACCGGGTATCAATGTCGACTCGACGTGGCAGGCCCCTTTGGGTGCCGAGGAACGAGGCTTCGAGCGCGCTGATGGACCAAATCTCTTTCGCCTCGCCTACAACCTCGCCTACCGCACGTCATGTGAGTGGCTGCACATGCTCGATCACATCATGGAAGACAACGGGCTTTCTTCCTTCTGGGATGAGGTCAAGACCACGGGCATAACGACCGGCAACTACCTCACCGATCGCGCCCCCTACGAGGACTTCAACCAGTTGCCGTATCGGTTCATCTCAACCGGGCAGTACCCGCCAACCCCAAACCAGCGTGATACCGATCAGTGGTTCGTACGTCTGACCGTGGCCACGGCCGACGTATCCAACGCAGGGACCGACGCCGACATCGTTCCTTTTGTCGACGGCAGGCGCTTCGGGTCCCTTGACCACGCCCCCCGTCCGCCGCGTCCCGAGCCGGGCGAACGGCCCGAACGTGGCGCAACGCGATCAGTGCTCGGCATCAACGACCATGAACGAGGAGATGTGCGTTCCTACATGATCGGGCCACTCGCTGAGCCGCCGAGCCGGATTGAACTTCTCAACGATGCCCCGTCGGTCGGTGACCTGATCGTGGCAGCAGCCGAGGGAATCTGGGATGCGGTCACCGGAGCCTTCGAGGCGATCGGCGACTTTTTCCTTTCGCTCGTTGGGTTCCATGCAGACTTCGTTGATGAGGGCCACGTCGCTGTATCGGCGGCCACGCTGGAGGGACTGGCACCAGGAGATCGAACCGACTGGTCTATCCGATGCAACGGAGGATCGGAAGGCGACTATCGGATCACCGGGCACGTTCGGGCCACTAACACGATCGGATCGTTGGCGTCTGGGGTCGCCACCCGAACCTACGACGTGCACGTGGACGAACTCATCTGCTTGGAGGAGTCGGACTGGGACCGTTTTACGAGTTCAGACGAACCCTTTGTGCTCGGCCTCGTGATGGGCCACGGTGGGGGAGCGTCCCCGACCAGGTGGCGGACGGGTCCCTTTAGTGACGTCGACACTGGCGATCGCCGTGCGATCAATCGCGACTTTCAGGTGGCGGTTCCCCGCAACTATGGCTTCATCTCGGTGGCAGTCGCCGTTTACGAATCCGACGACGAGTCATCGTCGGATCGGGACGAGCTCCTCGATGCGTTCGCTGACAATCTCGTCGAAGCAGTCGGCGAATCTGAAGATGGCTTCATCGTATTACTGGGTGAGTCGATCGCCTCGGGATGGAACCTCGATTGGTTCGAGGCTGTGGCATTCCGCCGAGCCGAGACTGTCGATGTGCGGTTCTTCGAGCGAGCAACGGTGAACCAGTGGATCGATGGTGGCCAGCGTATCTCGCGGCAGCTGACCCAAACGCAT
>CBDTUI010000126.1:0-6583 GCA_965363765.1 uncultured Acidimicrobiia bacterium | reverse complement strand
CAGACCAAGCGTCACACGCAGATCTGCCCCTGCTCATTGCAACTGCAAAGCCTTCAACAACATCCGGTGGGACGGTAAACGTCTCGTCAAGCGGCCAGCCCATCGCCTCTTTGACAAGCTTGATTTCGGATTCTCCGAGCGGCGAACCGTGGGCTCCTGCCGTGTCTTGTTTGCTGGGACTGCCGTGACCGATGTGCGTGCGGGCCAGGATGAGTGACGGCCGATCGGTGACATTAACTGCAGCGTGAAAGGCGGTAGAGATCTCGTCGTAGTTATGGCCATCGATCGACTCGGTATGCCACCCGGCGGCGTCAAAACGTTTCGCCACATCCTCAGTAAACGTCAGGTCCGTCGATCCGTCGATCGAAATGTGGTTGTCGTCATATACGTACGTGAGCTTCCCAAGGCCGAGATGCCCGGCCAATGACGCCGACTCGTACGAGATACCCTCCATGAGGTCACCATCCGAGACGAAACCCCAAGTGCGATGGTTGACGAGGTCTTCACCGAGACGTTCACGGAGGTGCGCCTCGGCGATCGCCATCCCCACTCCGGTACCGAATCCCTGTCCAAGAGGGCCGGTGGTCATTTCAATACCACGACTCTGATCTCGCTCGGGGTGACCCGCCGTATGGGATCCCCACTGCCTGAAATCTTTCAAGTCATCAAGCGTCAAGGGGAATCCAGCCAGATGAAGCAGGGAGTAAAGCAGCATCGACCCATGTCCGTTGGACACAACGAACCGGTCGCGATCTGGCCACTCCGGCTCATCGGGATTCACCGTGAGGAACTCGGACCACAGCACAACGGCAAGGTCGGCCATCCCCATCGGCATACCGGGATGCCCGGAGTTGGCCCTCTGGACGGCATCCATCGAGAGGCCTTTGATCGTATTGGCAGCGCGTTCAAGCATTTCGGGCGTCATGTAAGTTCGGCACTCCTTCGGGTCCCAGCCATCGTAGCCATGCCATTGACCGGCCCGTCCCAGTGTTACGCTCCTGAGGCTCATGGACGCCCCGGATAAGACTCAACCAACGCGATTCGGCCCAGCGATGCTCGTTGGCCTCACGTCGATCATCAACATTGTTGCCGGCGTGATCCTCAAGGAAGCAGGTACCGCCGACAACATCGCGATCCAGCTTTCAGGTCTGGCGGTGGCCGGTCTGCTCGGAGTCGGTCAATTCGTGATCTGGCGGAAGGCTCATCAACGCTATCCATTGAGCCTGACCTATCCGTTTACCGCCCTGACGTTCCCGATGGCTTTGGGAGTGGCAGTTCTATACGGAGAGTCGGTGGGCCTCTGGCAGGTGGCCGCCACGCTGCTGGTTGCAGCGGGGGTCATCGTCGTCCACCGAAGCGACGAGACGGGAGAGCCCAGCTGATGGGCTATCTGCTCGCTGCCCTCGTCTTAACTGCATCTGGCCAGCTCAGCTTCAAGTCAGGTATCTCCGAATCCCGAAAACTGCTTGTCATGGCCGGATTGGTGTCACTCGGCGCCGCGATGATCAGCACGATGTTCGCACTCCAACGGGTTGAAATCGGGTTCGCCTTCATGGCCACAGGGCTGACCCACGTACTCGTACTCGTCGGGAGTCGTTGGCTCCTGGCAGAGGATATTCCCCGCGACAGATGGGCTGGCGCGGTCATCATCATTGCTGGCGTAGGCCTCTATGGAGCCGCCAGCCTGTAAGCAGTCGACTTAGACCGAAATCAGATCTCTCGGCGATTGATTGAGGTTTTCGACCCCTTCGTCGGTGACGACGACGATGTCTTCGATACGCATGCCGAACTCGCCGGAAACGTAGATGCCCGGCTCAATCGAAAAGGCCATGCCCGACTCCAATACGAGATCGTTGCCTTCCACGATGTACGGATGCTCGTGGACGTCAAGACCGATGCCGTGCCCGGTCCGGTGGATGAAGAACTGTCCGTACCCAGCTCCGTCGATGATCTCCCTGGCGACCCGGTCAATTGATTCGGCGGTGACGCCGGGACGTACCGCCGCTACCGCTGCCTGTTGGGCAGCAAGAAGGACGGCATGCGCGGCCGCTGCTTCCGGTGATGGTTCTCCGACGATGAACGTGCGGGTGGTATCCGAGCAGTAGCCATTCATTCGGCCGCCAAAGTCACAAACGACGGTGTCCCCCGCAGCCATAACCCGACCGCCGCCATGATGATGGGGCGAAGCGGCGTTCGGGCCGGACGCCACGATCGCCTGGAACGACAATCCTTCATTGCCCTCTTCACGCAGGGCAGCTTCGATCCACACGCTCAAGTCGGCCTCGGTCCGACCGGCGAATGGTTCCATTGCGAGGCGGGCAGCTACCCGATCTGCGCTGTCGGCGGTAGCCCGTAGCGCAGCGACTTCGTCGGCGGTCTTGCGCATCCGCATTGGAAGCGTCAGCGGCGTCGCCGACTGCCAGAACGTGCCGCGCAGCCGCTGCTGGAGTTCCAACACAAAGCCTGCCCAACATTGATCCCCGACCGCAACTGTCTGCGCTTCGCCGACCAAGTCGACAAGGATCCCGACGGAATCCTCCATTTCTCCCCAGCCCCGTACCTGGAATGCGGTATCCGCCTTCACTCGAGGGACCTCAAGCTCGGGAACGACCAGCGTCGGAATTCCGGTCGGCGCTAAAACCAGCATCGTGATGCGTTCGAGCGGCATCGCCTCATAACCGGTGAAATACGGCAGATCATGACCGACGGAAAGCAGGACGGCGTCTACGCCGGCGGTAGTCATGGCCGATTGGAGACGATCGATTCGATGAGCAAACATCGAGTCAGACTAGTTCGATCAGCCGCGGGTTATCCGAACGATGAGGTTGCCGTTCGGGTCGAGACCAACATTGCCCTTGGCCCTCGTCGAATGGGCATCGGCGCGCAGCACAATCGTCATCTCGTCTCCCGGCGGCCAATCATCGGGGACCACGTAAACGGTCTGCAGGGAGATTGGCATGTGATGTCGAGAGCGATCGACGTTGTCGCCGGTTGCCGGGCCGATCCGTTTGGCGGAGTCGGCCGCGTCGGGGTTGTACGCCCAGAGGTGGGCTCCGACTCCCACCGTGGCCGATAGCTCGTTGGTGACCTGGAAGTAGCCCGAAACGTCCAACGTGTCACCTGGATCGACTGAGACAGACGTAGCCAGCACGTCCGTGATGCCCTTGCCGGCCCAGTCGGTCACCGGCAAGGTCGCCGTGGCGACTTCATCGGTATGGGCATACAAAACAACGCACTGGTCGATCGCCGCCTGTCGGGTTACTGCCTCAACAGGAAGGACCCCGCACACGAGCGGAACAGCAGCCAACTCGTCAGCCATCACAGTGAGGCTCGCCGCACTGCAACTCGCCGCTCGTGCGGCCAATTCAGACAGCGCGGCATCATCCGACTCGTCGGACCCCTCAGGCTCGACTGGCCCACACGCAACATCGGCCGCACGCCGAAACGCCTCAACCACCGTCGCATACTGGATCGCTTGAGTGGTTTCGATGTCGGCGACCACACGGTCCAGATCATCGCCGAGAACCTGACGGGTGGCTGCCTCGTCGACCAGGGCCTGCTGGGTATCAGCTAGACGGCCTTCGGCGACGGACAGCTCCCAGGCGAGTTCGGAAACCGTTTCCTCCAGGTCGGCCAGCTGGCGATCGGCGGCGTCTTGATGCGGAGTCGGAGCAAGCCACACGGCAACGAGAAGGCCGAGCGCTACTACCCCACGAATAATTTTGGTCCCTGGACTCATGGTGACTCAACGCTGCGAGTCGACCCAATCGTTCCCGCCGCCTAGACAGATTCGAGCTGGGCGCTTTCTTTGGCGTGGTACGAACTACGAACCAGCGGACCCGACTCAACCCGGTCGATTCCAAGCCCTTCGCCGTAGGCTTTGTACCGGGCGAACTCATCTGGGTGCACGTACCGTGCGATCCGGGCATGGCGAGGAGTCGGCCGCAGATACTGGCCGATTGTGATGATGTTGACCCCGACCGCATGCAGGTCGTCGAGCGCCCCGAGCACCTCGGCTTCGGTCTCGCCCATACCAACGATCAGTCCGGATTTGGTGCGGCCTGCCGGGTTGGCCTTTTTAGCTCTGGCCAGCAGAGCTAGCGAGCGACCATAATTGGCGGCAGTTCTGACATCTCGCTGGAGTCGCAGCACAGTTTCGGTGTTGTGATTGAGCACTTCTGGCTTTTCTGCCATCACCGTGTCAAGCGCTTCGATGTCGCCTTTGAAGTCGGGGATCAACACCTCGACACTGGTTCCAGGGGAGCTCAACCGAATCTCCCGGATCGTGGCGGCGAATACCGCCGAACCTCCGTCGTCGAGGTCGTCACGATTGACAGAGGTGATGACGGCGTGCTCGAGTCCCATGACTTTGACAGCTTCGGCAACCCGGAATGGTTCCATGAGGTCCAATCCGGTCGGTTTACCGGTGTTCACGTCGCAGAATGAGCAAGCCCGTGTGCAGAACTCACCGAGGATCATGATCGTTGCCGTCCCTTGCCCCCAGCATTCGTAGATGTTGGGGCACCCCGCTTCTTCGCAGACCGTGTTGAGCTCCAGGCCACGCATAAGCTTCTTCATTTCCGTGAAATCGGCGCCCATGTTCGCCTTGACCTTCATCCACTCAGGCCGTTCCGGCTCGCCCATCAGCTTGCCCTTGAACAAGACCGGCTCCATCGTGTGGCGGTGAGCTGAGAACGTCCCGGCCTCGATGAGTTGATCGACCAGAAACTGGCGCGGACGGCCCTGTCCACGAGCGAAAGCGGCGTGCTGAGTCTCTGCCGACTGGTACCCGAATACCTCCGCAAAGTGCTTCTCGACAACTGGAACGACATCCTCGATGTAGACGTCGTGGCCGACCAGTTCAGAGACGGAAGTCACCGATCGGTCGGTAATGCCGCATGGATGCATGAGTGCGAAAGCGGCCATGTCGGTGTTGACGTTGAGCGAGAAACCATGCATGGTCACTCCACGCGACACCCGGACTCCGATAGCAGCCACCTTCCCGCGGGCTGTCCAAACGCCCGTTAGGCCCGGTTCGGACCATGCCTCGATCTCAAACTCCGCCAGCGCGCCGATCAACGTTTCTTCCAGTTTCCGGACGTAGGGAACGATCTGCTTCGGGTCACTCAACGCCACGATCGGGTATCCGACAAGCTGGCCCGGTCCGTGATAGGTAATATCTCCGCCACGGTCGATGTGATGGAACTCGGCCCCCTTCGCTTCGAGCGCTTCGGCGGTGACGAGCAGATTCGACCCATCGCCATTGCGCCCGAGCGTGTACACGGGCGGGTGTTCGAGGAGAAGGAGAACGTCGTCGCTAGTCAACTCATTTACCCGCGACTCCCAGAGGGCGCGTTGCAGATCCCAGGCTTCGACGAAGGGCAGGCGCCCCAGCCAGCGAGTGCGCAGCCGCTCTGCTGCGGGGGGAAACTGACTCAACGGAGTTCCTGTTCCCAATCCCAGCTCTCAAGGTTCTCTTTGATTCTTGCCAGGAACAGAACGGCTGTCGATCCATCGAATGCCCGGTGGTCCCAGGTCAATCCGAGATAGCCAATGTGCCGGATGGCGATCGTGTCTTGTCCATCGGCAGTGGTAATCACCGTTGGTCGTTTGGCCACTGTATCCGTCGACAGGATCGCCACGTTCGGAACGTTGATGATCGGTGCCGACATGAATGAGCCAAACGGGCCCGGGTTCGTGATGGTGAAGGTTGAGCCGGCGATGTCATCCGGTTCGAGCTTGTTGTTCCTCGCCTTCTCAGCCAGGGTCTTGACCCCTCTGGCCAGCCCGGAGATGCCGAGGTTGTCTGCATTCTTGATGGCCGCCACAACCAGCCCTGCCTGGTTGAGATCGATGGCGATTCCCAGATTAATGGCACTGTGATGAACCGCTTTGCGCTGCTCCAAATAGAACGAGCTATTGACGATCGGGTACTCGCGCAACGCATCAACGGTCGCCCTGGCAATGAAGGGGAGATACGTAAGTGAGAACCCTTCGGCTGCCTTGAAGTCGACTTTGTGAGCCTGTCGGACTCGTTCAACTTTCTCAAAGTCCACCTCGACCGAAGTCCACACGTGGGCGGCGGTCATCTTGGCCTTGATCATGTTGGCGCCGATCCGCGCTCGCAACCGATCGAGGTCTTCCACTCGATCGCCTGCCATGGTTGGCACATCTGATACCGGCGCTGGGGCGGGTTGAGCCGGACTCGTTGGTGCCGGTGGAGCGGCAGCTGGCGGGGCAGCGGTTGGTGCTTGGGCGGGCACCGAGGGTGTTGCAGCAGCTGCGGGCGGAGCGGGAGGTGCGGCTGCACCGGCGGGCCGGGCAGCGATGTAGGCCTCAACGTCCTTACGAGTGATCCGATTGTCCTTGCCGGTACCCGGCACCGCGCCGAGGTCCACGCTATGTTCCTTGGCCAGCTTGCGAACCACGGGCGAGAAGAACACCCCTGCTGGCAGCGTGGCTGCGGAAGGCGTCGAGATGGATGCTGGAGCCGCTGGTACGGCAGCAGCGGCGGGGGCTGGCGCTGGGGCGGTAGGGGCAGCCGCAGGAGGCGCTGACGCGGCAGGAGCTGGAGCGGGAGCTG
>CBDTUI010000125.1:0-6828 GCA_965363765.1 uncultured Acidimicrobiia bacterium | reverse complement strand
GCCCAGTACTGAGGTCTATACCGCGAGTTGGGCGGCCACTACCTCGTGGACGATCTGGCCGTGGCGGACGTTGAGTCCTCCGGTCAATTCTGGTCGGCGTTCCATGGCGATGTCGATGCCATCGCTGGCGAGTAGCCGCAAGTACGGGATGGTTACGTTGGTCAGTGCGAACGTTGAGGTGCGTGGCACTGCCCCAGGGATGTTGCCGACCGCGTAATGGACCACTTCGTCGACCAAGTAGGTGGGATCCGAGTGTTTCGTCTCTCGGGACGTTTCGAAACAGCCACCTTGATCGATGGAGATGTCGACAAGTACCGAGCCGGGTCGCATGTTCGTGACGTCCTCTCGGCTCAACAGACGAGGGGCTCGTGCGCCGGGGAGAAGCACGGCCCCGATGACCAAGTCGGCGTGGGCGGCGGCGTTCTTGATATCAAATGGGCTGGCCACCCGGGTCTTCACAGCACCGTGATATTGCTTGTCGATGGCCCGGAGAGGGACCGGGCTCATGTCGTAGACATGGACGTCAGCGCCCATCCCAAACGCCATCTGAGCAGCGTTGGAACCGGCCACACCGCCACCGATGATGATGACCGTCGCTGGTTCCACACCAGGGACGCCACCAAGGAGGATCCCCCTTCCTCCGGCGTAACTCTCCAGGAAGCGAGCGCCAACCTGCACCGACATGCGTCCGGCTACTTCCGACATTGGAGCGAGCAGGGGCAATGAGCGGTCCGGCAATTGGACCGTTTCGTAAGCGATCGCCGTTGTGCCGCTTTCAGTCAGGGCAGCGGCGACGAGCGGGTACGCAGCCAGATGCAGATAAGTAAACAACGTGAGATCTTCACGGAGATAGCCAAACTCGGATTCTTGGGGTTCTTTGACCTTGACGATGATGTCAGCGCCGGACCACACATCAGCGGCTGTCTCAACCACTTTCGCGCCCGCTGCCAGATACTCGGCATCGTCGATTCGGGAGCCGAGACCGGCGCCGCTCTCGACGAGCACTTCAGCGCCATCGTCGACAAGCGCATGGGCTCCGGATGGCGTCAAGGCGACCCGGTTCTCGTCGATTTTCGTTTCCCGGACGACTCCGACTCGCATCTGTCTACCTCCACGGCGCGTGCTACCAATCGTTCCCGCAAGAACGGCTCTCAAGGTACACGGTTGTTGGTATCACGTAAAGAGCCAGAACGGTCGACCTGACAGGTACCAGCTGGGGTCTACGAGAGGCGTTCGATGACGGTCGCGATTTTGGCGATGCCCGGTTCAATGGCAGACAAGGGAGTGGATGCGTAGCCGAGTTTGAAGTGGTTGCGGGGTATCGGCTGACTCACGAAACACGGACCTCCTGCCTCGACCACCACCCCTTCGTCCATGGCCCGCTCCGCCATTGTCGTCGCGTCAAAATCGGGCGGTCCGGTCACCCAGATCGATAGGCCGCCGGTTGGGATTGGGACGGGCCAGGGCAGGAACTGTTCTATGGCTGATGAGATTGCGGTCCATTTCTCCTTGTAGACCTTACGAATCCGTCGGACGGCCCGGTTGTAGTCGCCGCTCTGGATGAACAGTGCCAGAGATCGTTGCAGCAGCCCCGGTGGATGTCGAAGCTGGTACCTCCTGAGGTCGCGCAAGTGTTCGATCAGCGATGGTTCGGCGACGACGAAACCGAGTCGGAGCCCGGGCGCTAGGAACTTGGAGAAGCTTCCGAGGTAGATGACCCTGCCGGAGTTCTCGATGCTCTTCATTGCGGGGGTCGACTGACCGAGGTAGCGGAACTCGGAGTCGTAGTCGTCCTCGACGATCACGAAGTCATCCCGTGAAGCCTGACTGAGCATGGCCTGGCGTCGACCTATCGATAAGGTGGCGTTCGTGGGGTATTGGTGAGATGGCGTCACGAACACGAGGTCGACGTGGGAAAGGTCAGGGGGAATGATTACCCCTTGGTCATCGACCGGTAAGGCCTCGATCGTCGATCCGCGGGAGCGGAACATGTGACGGGCATCGGGGTAGCCGGGCTCCTCAATCGCGACGGTTGAACGCGGACCGAGCAGAGCGGTTGCCACGAGGCCGAGCCCGTGCTGGGATCCGAGTGTGATGAGGATCTCCTCGGGCCGGGCAGTGATCCCTCGTCCGCGCAGCACGTGGCGGCGCAGCATCTCAACGAGCAGGGCGTCATCCCGATCGACCAGGTCGTGGAGGCTGGCTCCTGCGTGTTCTTCGGTGAGTGCCAATCGCATTGCCCTACCCCACGACTTGGCCGGGAACAAGGCGGTCTCAACCTGGCCAGCGATAAACGGGAACGGGTAGCTGGACCAATTGGCCGGTTTCCAGATGTGGCCGACATCAGTGACTGGCGCTGAGATCCGGTTTTCCCACTCAAGTCGTTCTGTACGGGGGCGCGGCGTTTCGTCGAGGTGAGCCTGAAAGTCCGGGTTGACGGTATGGCCGACCCGGGGAGCCGACGTGATGTAGCCGTCGGCGAGCAAAAGTTGAAGAGCGAGATTAACGGTGTTGCGCGAAAGCCCCAGGTCGGCCGATAACGTGCGGGAAGAGGGCAGCATTTCCGAGGTGTTGAATTGCCCCTGCTCTATGGCGGCGATCAAAGCTTTTGAGAGCTGCTTGTAGAGGGGTTCGGTCGAACCAGGTTCAAGCGCGATGAGCACCTGGCTGGTCGGCTTTTTGCTCATGCTGCTCCCACCTGCGCCAGACCGGGCGTGGATCTTTGCTGTCCTAGAGAGGATCCACGATTGGTACCGCCCGATGACACCTTTCTGGCACTTTACCTGGGTCCAAGACGGGGGTATCGTCGGAACGGCTTTTCACGAGGAGAATCATGACTGTAAACAAGGCTGACCTGCGCCACATGATCCTGCATTTCACGAGCGGTAAGGCGTGGGCAGACGGCAACGTTCCAATGTACGTGCGCGGTGAAGGCGTCTACCTCTGGGACGACGACGGAAACAAGATCTTTGACGGTTTGGCGGGGTTGTTTGTTGTTCAGCTCGGCCATGGTCGGTCGGACCTGGCGAATGCCGCCGCCAAACAAATGGAGCTGCTGGCGTACACCCCGACCTGGGCGGCTGTCCATCCATCCGCGATTGAATGCGCCAAGCTCATCTGCGAAGTGGCTCCGCCAGGGATGAACTCGGTGTTCTTTGTGAGTTCGGGATCCGAAGCGGTCGAGTCGGTCATCAAGTTCGCTCGTCAATACCATGTGATGCGGGGCAATCCGACCAAGACCGGAATCATCAGCCGCAACTTTTCGTACCACGGAACCACGATGGGGGCGCTGTCCCTCACCGGCTTGGAAGGGATTCGAGCACCGTTCTATCCGCTCCTCCCAAATACCCACAAGGTGCCGAGCACCCTTGAGGCCGGCATGGACGGTGCGGCCGCATTCGAAGAAGTCATCCTTCGAGAGGGTCCTGACAACATCGGCCTGATCTCTGCAGAGCCAGTCCAAAACGGTGGCGGTGCGCTCGTTCCGCCAGATGGCTACTGGCAGGAACTGCGGAGGATCTGCGACAAGTACGATATCCTTCTGCATGCCGACGAGGTCATCACCGGCTTCGGCCGGCTCGGCGAATGGTTCGGCTCGCCCATTGTGGGCGCCGACCCCGATTTCATCACATTCGCCAAAGGTGCAACTTCGGGATACGCCCCAATTGGCGGCGTGATTATCCGCGAGGAGGTCGTCAACGACCTGCTCATCGAACACGATGGATCGTTCACCCATGGTGCAACCTGGGGTGGTCATCCCATGGTCATGGCAACCGCCATCGCCAACATCACGGCAATGCGTTCCGAGAAAGTGGTCGAGAACGTCGCAGCCAACGCGGACTACTTTGCCGCGAAGCTCAATGATCTGGCCGCCACCCATGACGTGGTGACCGACATTCGCGGTATGGGGTACTTCTATGCCGTCGAATTAGGCCGCAGCCGAGCCAGCGGTGAGTACCTGACCGAGGACGAGACAGCCCTGTACGTAAAGGAACGCCTGCCCCGGTTCATTCAAGACGCCAACCTGCTCATCCGTGCCGACGATCGCGGCAGGGCCAAGCTCATGCTGTCGCCGCCGTTGATCTGCGAGCCGAGCGACCTTGACGAGCTAATGGCAGGCGTAGATCAGGTCGTAACTCGGTTCGCTGCAGACCTATCGCCCTAATGCTTGAGACTGGGGTCTGGAACAGCCCAAACCTATAGGAGCGGCCGTATGACCAAAATGACTTCCAGTGAGGCCTTCGTCGAGAGTCTCGTTGCCCAGGGCGTGACCGATGTGTTCGGTATCGTCGGTTCCGCATACATGGACGCACTCGACATTTTCGAACCGGCTGGCATCCGTTTCTACTCGGTAGCCCACGAGCAGGCCGCCGCCCACATGGCCGACGGGTACAGCCGGGCTTCTGGCCGTCACGGCGTCTGTATCGCGCAGAACGGGCCCGGCATTACCAACTTCGTGACGGCCATTGCCGCCGCGTACTGGGCCCATTCGCCCGTGGTCATGATTACCCCGCAGACCGGGTCGATGGGGATCGGAAAAGGTGGTTTCCAGGAGATCGAGCAGATGCCGTTCTTCGAGAAGATCACCAAGTATCAGGTCCAGGTCAACCGTCACGAACGGATGGCCGAGCACATGCACCGCGTCTTTACCTTGGCGATGGCCGAACGCGGACCCACCCAAATCAACATCCCGCGTGACCTGTTTTACGGCGAAGCCGACTACGAGATTCAGAAGCCGCTAGTCATCGAAAAATCGGCTGGCGGCACGGAGAGTCTGGCTGCTGCCGCTCGAGCTTTGGCCGATTCGAAGTTCCCGGTCATTCTGGCTGGCGGTGGCGTGATCATGGCCGACGGGACGGCTCCGCTGACCGAGCTTGCCGAGTTCATGGATGCCCCCGTCGTGAACAGCTACCTACACAACGATTCGTTCCCCGCCACTCATCGGTTGGCATGCGGTCCGCTTGGCTACCAAGGATCGAAGGCGGCGATGAACATCGTCGCTCAGGCCGATGTCATCCTGGCGCTTGGTTCCCGCCTCGGACCCTTCGGGACCCTGCCACAGCACGGCATCACGTACTGGCCCGAAAACGCCAAGGTGATCCAGGTGGACGTCGACCACCGCATGCTCGGACTCGTGCAGGAGGTTGAGGTCGCCGTACACGGTGATGCGGCTGCCGCTGCGACCGAAATCCTGGCTCGCCTCAAGAATCTGGATCTCGCTTCGGCTGCCAACACGAGCGATCGTCTGGCCGAAGTCGCCAAGCAGAAGGAAGCCTGGGCGATCGAACTCGCCGAGTGGTCGTCGTCGGACGCCAGTGATCCGATGGCTCCTCGCCGGGCGCTGAGGGAGCTTGAGAAGGCCATGCCGGCCCGAGCGATGGTGACGACTGACATCGGCAACATCTGCTCCGTGTCGAACAGCTACCTGAACTTTGACGAGCCGAACTCCATGTTCGCCGCGATGATGTGGGGTAACTGCGGCTACGCGTTCCCGACTGCGATGGGCGCCAAGGTTGCCGCACCTGATCGTCCGGCCATCGCCTACGTGGGTGATGGGGCGTGGGGGATGAGCCTCGCCGAGATCATGACATGTGTTCGCGAAGAGATACCGGTCGTGGGCGTTGTCTTTAACAACAATCAGTGGGGCGCCGAGAAGAAGAACCAGATTGACTTCTACGATGACCGATTTGTTGGCACGAATCTGACCAACCCGTCATTCGCTGAGGTATCGAAGGCGATGGGTGGTGAAGGCATCAAGGTGAGCGACCCAACTCAGCTCGGTGATGCACTCCAAGAGGCGGCTGCTTCGAACAAGCCGACGATCCTCGAGGTAATGGTGACTGAAGAACTCGGTGAGCCATTCCGGCGTGACGCCCTCAACCGGCCAGTTCGCCATCTGGCCAAATATCAGGACTACGCCGGGTAATCGCGGCGGACGGTGGCGTGTTGCTAGGCCGGTTCGCTAGCCAGCTCTTCGTATGGTTTCGTGAGCCCGTCGCGCAGAATCCGTTCCATCGGGTGGCGATCGTGGAAAAACACCCAGGCGGCGCCTACGAGGTAGACAGCTCCGACCACGATCCTGCTGTTGATTTCCGCTTGACCGGTGAGCACCCACGATGAAATGAACTGGGCACCGAACAGGCCGAGGATGATCCACGCTTCCTTCCGGTCCATATTCCGGTTGGCGAGAACGGCCACAGCGAACACCGACTGGGCAGCCGTGACGAATAACTCGACTCGCTGCTGCTCGTCGAGAGGTAAACCCATGTTGGATTGCGACGAAATGGCGAACACGATCGGCAAGGTTCCTACGAGCAGCGTCCACTGGTTGACCTTCGAGGACAGAAGCGCCCCAAGACCGGTCGAGGCCGCCAGCCGCCAGGCGAACAAACCCGCGACCAGGAACTCCGGCGTTTCCGAAGCCAGCGGGGCGAGCCACTTGACCAGCAGGAACTCGTCGATGCCAGCCGTTTCGCCGAGGTGGACGAGCGACTCGGCGAACGGTTCGGCACAGAGCAGAATGACTCCCGCGGCTACAAGAAACATCACGGCGTTCACGGCCCGGCGCCGCTTCTTGCCAAGCATTCCAATGAGTGCGGCCGGTCCGATGAGTTCTGGTGACTCCGCTGGTGCCTTGGCGATGCGGAACAAGTACGCAACGTACAGTCCAACCAGGAAGATGGCGTCGAGCAGGGTGATCGACTGGCGGAGCGGTAGAAACAGGCCATAGATCGTGGCAATGGTGAGGTAAGCGATTTCCACAGACTGTTTGCGCTCGAGGTGCACTTCTTCGTGAGTGACGGTCTTCTCTGCGAGTTCGCCGTTCTT
>CBDTUI010000124.1:0-6862 GCA_965363765.1 uncultured Acidimicrobiia bacterium | reverse complement strand
GTTGCTTGGCGGGTCAGCCGCGCCCCTCGGAGGACGATCCAGCTGAGTGAGGTGATCGTGAGAAGGATGCCGAGTCGATCCCACTGGTCAGCCAAGAATCGGATCTCGATCAGATGTCTACCGTCGTCGACATCGACGGCGAGTAGCTCGTCGCTGGTCCGTAGCAGGGTCGCCTCGGTGCCGTCGACCGCTGCCTGCCATTTGGGGCTGTACGCGACGGGGAGGACCACCCGGTAAGGGGTCGACGATGAATTCTTGGCGTTGTCCCGCGTCGGCGACTTCGCCGACCTGGATACGAGGCGTGGTGTTGTCGTCGGCGACGATGCGCCATACGAGAAGCGGCCCGAAGTCAGCCGCCACCTCCCACCGTTCTGACGCGATCAGATTCTCGGCGCTTGCAGCGTTGGTGGTAACTACATGTGAAACGCCGAGTCTCTGTAGCCCGTCGGCGATCTCGGCCGGGTCTTGAGATTCGAGCCGATCGATCAACCATGAACCGCGGCGCACGGTGGCGACCTCGAACCCCAGTCCATTTATGATCGGCCGCCCAGTTTGTTGGGCCATCCAGATGCCGGGAGACGTCACGCCTGTCACTTCCCTGGCGTTTGTGTCCGGGTGTTCGAAACCGAACCGATATCCCGGAGACATCGTGTCTTCGAGGTACGCCGCAACGTCGCGCAGCTCCGCCGTTGGCCGCGACGCGTTCTCATTGCCAGTATCCAGCAGCGGTCCCTGTAGCGGTATGACGGCAATCATCGATAGCGCCAGGAACCGACCATGGTTCAGTGAGGACTTGGATGCTCGATCGATTCCTGCTCCGAGGAGAACAGCGAGGGGTAGGCAGGCCAGCACAAGCGTGTGGGCGAGGCCTCGATCAGCCAGTTGATGAGTTACCAGCGCTCCGCGGCTGGATTGAGCGGCTGCCTGAGCGACCAGCAGGTAGGCGACCGGGGGGATCACGATCGCCGCAACCCAGAAGGGTCGGCGTCTGGAGTTGACGACTAGGAACGCAATTGTCGCTGCGGCCGCCATAGCCATCAGCGGCCACCGAGCTCCGACGTCGCCATGGAACAGATCGGCCAATCGATCACCGAGCGGCTCGATCGTCCAGCCGGTACGGGTGCCTGTCAGGTCGCGGTGAACCCAAGCGGGGAGCCACCATATGGCACTCAGTCCGACAGTGAGGCCTGCGGCTTTGGCGAGCCGGGTGACCGCGGCTCGGTTTGGGTCCTGGAACCACCAGAGAGGCAGGGCGAGCATCGCGTGAACCGCGAGGATCTCGGCGGTCACGGGTGCCACCAGCACGGTCGTCGCCGCCAGGATCGAAGCCACATAGACCCATCTCGAACGGGTCGACTCGACGCAGCGGAGAAGCGAGCCGAGCGTGACCGCCCACAAGACCCCGCCGAGCTGATGGGATAGCAAGCCCCACCGGAACACGCCGATCGGCCCGAGGCCTCCCCGATAGGAGATCAGCACAACCAGAGCCCCGGCGGCTCCGGCCGCACGACCCGACAGCCCAAACGAACGGGCAAGAAACACCACCGCCGCAGGGAACCCCACGAGTGACCCCACAGCAATCAGCGTGACCGAGGCCTCGACCGACAGAAGCCCTCCACTGAGTCGATGGAGCACTGCGGCGAGCCATGGAAACCCGCCGGCGTTCAACAAGAATGCTTCATGGCCAGCGAAGAACGAAGCCATCCACCCATCGAGCCGACCCGATCCGAGTAGGGCGTCGGCCCGTTCTGCCCGAATCACGTGAAATGGCCCATCAGCCCCCGGAGCCTGCGGGGACCCCCAGACCGAACGAGCCGAGTAGGCGGCACCGACACAGCCCACTAGCGCACCAATCATCCATGGCCAGCGAGTGTCCAACTTGGCGAGAGAACGTCGAAAGGCCATGCCTCGCCCTACGAGGGCGGCTGAATCACCCCGTGGCACCGGGACAGCCTTGTCGGCGGGGATTCGGGTCACCCCCCGGTTGTTGAGGTGACGCCCGCCTCGATTGTTGTGGTGGTGGTTGCCCGGTTCGGGTCGTTTGTTTCGGCCTGAGGATCGGATGCGGTGACGAGCGTGGTCGTGGTAGGTGTGGGTTGTCCGGCGTCGTCGACTTGTGATTCCGAGATGGATGTGTCGCCGATCACGGTCGTGGTGGTCGTGATGCCGACAGTCTCCTCGTCGCTGCTGATCGGCGTCTCGTCGGGCACGACGATTGTTGTTGTGGTGGTGGGCAACAAAGCCGGCCCGCTGATCTCGTAGGTCCGCTCCCAGGTTGCTTCGTCAACGAACGTCACGTCCCGAGCGAAGCCTTCGATTTCGGAGGGGGTGAAGCTGTTCGCCGTCAGGACGGCGGTGTGGTTCTCATCGAGAACCCATGCCACATACAGGTTCGAGGTGTCTTGGGACACAAGGCCGGGTTGTCCGTTGATGTCGACCAGATCGAAGTCTCCGGTTCCGACCGCGGTGGCGAGGCCACCGGGGATGGTTTCGACCGCGACGACCCGGATGCCGCCCTCGGGGCGGGGAGATTCGTTGGCCGAGACCACTGGTGCTGGTTCGGTCGGCAAGGCGGAGGGTTCGGCAAGGATCTCGATTCCCTCAGGGAGATTCTCGAAACCTAGATCGGCAGGACCACCCGGAAGTATGCGGACGGCGGCGAGAAGCGGTCCGGGTTCGGGGAGCGGTGTATCGACGGTGATCCAGATCCCGTCGACCTCCCAGATATAGATGACGGTCGGGCCCTCAGAGATCCGGGTGGCGGTGATCTCACCGACCACGACCTCGATGCCTTGAACCAGCCGAGAGTCGGGTCGCGTATCTGATGCGGTCACTCGAGAAACCGCCGTCCAGTTCTGGGCGCTGCGGCGACCGACGAGGGCGGTGGTGCCGAGTGGGTTGGCAGGATCCGGAATCGCGAACGCTCCGCGAGAGTCCGTGTCGAAGCTGTCGGGTAGGTCCCCGAGGACCGGGAAACGTGATTCAAGCGCCCCCGGTGACGGGTCGGTGAGTCCCGCCGGTGGCGGCTCGGCGACGTCAGTGACCGTCTGGGTTTCGTTTCGCTGGACGATCGACACGGTGAGGACGGTGGCTGCGAGCATGACCGCCGCGACTGCGACGACGGCGGCTACTCGGGCCCGCACGGGCCCTGCGGTGACGGTAGTCGTGTCGAGCCGGACCAGTCGGGTGTCCGACATTGCGTCTTGGAGGTCGGGGCGGGCCTCGGCCTTGGATGCCCGGTCGTGGAGCATGGTCGTCAGTTCTTGTTCGAGGTCGATCATCGGAGGGCCTTTCTCATCTTGTTGAGTCCCCGACTTATCCAGGGCCCTACCGATCCCGGTCGGCAGTCGAGCTGTTCAGCGATTTCCTTCTCGGTCATCCCGGCGTAGTAGCGGAGCACCACCGCGGCTCGTTGATTGAACGGGAGATCGGCTAATACATCCCACAGAATCTCATGGTTTGGCGTATCGCCGGGGCGTGCACGGAGCCGCTCCTCGAGGTTCCTAACTCGGGTTTGTCGCCGACCGTGGTCGCGGCAACCGTTGAGCACCGAGCGATGAAGGTAGGGGCCAGGGTCCTCAACGCGGTCCCACCGCTGGTACAGCCGAACGAACGCTTCCTGCACGATGTCGTTCGCGACGTCTGATGACCCTACGAGGAGCGCGGCACGTCGAACCTGACGCTCGAACTCATCGCCATACAGCGTCTGGAACTCGGCGGGCGCTTCCACAGTCAGAATTGGATCTCCTAGTGCCACTCTCACACCTACACCACGTCTGAGACCACAGGATTCATACACCCCATGACAAGAATTCCGATCCGGTCGGGCCGATCCCATCGGGAGAACGAGACGGACTCAGATGCGGGGGTGATTGATCTGTTTCAGCAGCCGATCGCCTTTCCCGGTTCCGCCCAGCAGCAGATCCGCACTCCCGTCCGGTGAGCGAACGGTCGGCCAGAAAGCATGCTCAAATCCTCTTCCACCCTCAACACACCCAACAGAGGCCTCCGTCCCGAATCTCGCCACGCGATCACTGTCTGGCCCTCGCGCTCAGAACGACCGGGAAGGTCCAGAGGTGTAAATCAATACGATCCGCGGAATCTAGGACTGACCCAGAATGCGGTTGGGTGGATCATCGAGGCGATCGATGGTTGACGGGGTTTGGGCCAAGGCTCGGCGGAAGCGGTCTCCGAGTTGCTCATCGAGTTGCTCATCGATCGCCGGGAACATGTGGCCGTAGGTGCCGAGGGTGACGTTGATGGTGGAGTGCCCCATCCGCTCCATGATCGCTCTCGGGTGCGCTCCTTCGGCGATGAGGAACGCCGCGTATGTATGTCGTAGATCATGGAAGCGCGTGCCGGTGGGGCAACCGGATCGGATCACCGCGGGCTTGAAGTGTCGCGGGTACCAGTTCGAGTGGCGTAGCGGGCCACCCTCGGGCCCCTCGAAGACGAGGTCAGTCTGCTTCTTGACAGCGAGGTAGTGCGTGAGTTCTTCGACCAAGGGAGCCGGGATACCGACGGACCGGCGTGAGTACGTCTTGGTCGGGCCGATGTTGAAGCCGCCGTTAGCTTCGTCGGCCGACTCCGATACTTCGACCCGCCGTCGCATGAGGTTGATGCGTGAAACGCGGAGCGCTCCGATCTCACCTGCGCGAAGTCCCGTGAACGCAGCGAACCGCACGAGTAACCCGTAGTCGGGGTAGCCGCCCTCTCGATGCATCGCCCCGCGCTGCAGCGGTGGTGGGTCCTCGATCTCCTCGGCGAGGGCCATGACTTGATCTTCGGTCAGGAAGAGCATCTCGTTCTTGTGGGCTCGCGGCGCCTTCACTCCTTCGACCGGATTCGTCTTGATTGCATCCGAGGTCACGGCGAGCTTGAAGACCAGCCTCATCACGTCGCGTACGTTGCGCACGGTGCCAGCGCCCTTCCCCGCTGCTTGTAGCCCGGAGAGGAAGATCAACACCTCAGGGTGTTCGATGGAGGCGATAGGTCGGTCACCGAATTCGGGAATGAGGTGGTTGTTGAGGATCGACTCGTAGCTCTCCCGAGTCTTCGGCTTGAGGTGAGTCGTGGTGGAGATCCACTTCTCCGCCCATTCCCCGAATGGGTGTCGTCCTCGCTGCGGGTCGACCCAGTCGTGGCGGGCCAGATCGGCCTCGACGGTGCTGGCGTACCGTTTCGCGTCGGTCTTGCGGGCGAAGTTCTTCTTGCGCTGCTTGTTGTCCGGGCTGCGGTAGTAGACCTGCCACCGGACCTCACCCTTGCTGGTTGTCTTCTTGTGGATGCTCGCCATTGGATCCTCCTTCGGTTAGTCGTTTCCTCGAGCGTGCGGGACTGCTGTGACACGAACTGTTTGGACTAGGTGTCGTGCCGCTTCTCGATGCGGGTGTTCGCGAGCCAGGCATTGATGTCGTCTGGGTGGAAGCGGACGAACTTTCCGATCTTCAGGTACGGAACTCGGTTGTCCTCGACGAGGCGTCGCACGAAGCGCTCGGTGACGCCGAGGTGGTCGGCCAGCGCGTCGATGCTCAGAAGTCGAGGCAGTCGTTCGCTCGCATCGATTGTGCTCATGTGAGCGACTCGTCTCGCTGGAGGACGGCATCGAGCCAGGCGCCCCAGTCAATGGATGCCTCGGGGGTGTAGCAGCCGGTCGACGGAGCCGCCGTTGGTGGAACCGGCGTGCCTCTTAAGATGCCGAGCAGCACGGGCTGCGGACACACGGACTGGCCATATGCCCGGATCGAGAGGTGGAGGTGGGGGCCCGTGGTGTTGCCTGCACCCGGTGCTCCGGGGCGGCCGCCGCTCAGTCCGATCGCTTGGCCGGCTTGTACCTGGTCGTCGGCCCTGACGGCGACGGCTGAGAGGTGGCAGTACGTGTAGACGGCACCATCGATGCCAGTGATGACGATGGTGTTGCCGCAACGGCCTGCACCGCCAGGCACGTAGATGCCAGAGGAACCGTTGGCTGCCGAGACCAGACCGTCGACCATGGCAAAGGCGGGCGTCCCCTCCGGCATCGCCAAGTCGACGGCCGGATAGTCGTGATGACGTCGCGTTGCCGCAGCGATGGTCGCGTGAGCGGGGGGTCCTGGGTAGGCGTAGCCGGCTACGACCGCTCCAAAGGAGGAGAGAGGGCCGGTGTAGCGGGACGCCCACTCCAGCACGAGCTGTACGTACTCGCCTGAGTGGTTGTACGAGAAGATTGCTGCCTCGAGGTCGGTGACAGAGCCGTAGGGGCAGAGGTGGGCGACCACGGCCGGAATCGCATCGTGGACGTTGTGTGGGTCCCGAAGTCCGTCTCGGTTGCCGTCCTGGCCATAGATGGCCCACGAGGAAGGGATGAACTGAAACGGTCCGACTGCCCGATCCCAAACCGGGTCGTAGTCGTGGACGCCGTTGTCAGTGTCGCGAATCGCAGCAGTCCCGTTCGTCCCATTGAGGGCAATCCCGATGATGGGTGGTGACACGACACCGTCTGGGTCGATGGAGGATCCGCCGAATCGGCCGTGATTGCTTTCGACCTTTCCGATCGCGGCGACAACCTGCCAGGGCAGTCCTGGGCAGGCGGTTGATTGGGCTGCGTAGACGTTGAGCAGTAGCGCCGGAATGTCCGCGACCGCATCCTCGGACGGCGAGAACAATGCCTGGCCTGGCCCGGCTGCTGCTGAGGCGCTTCCCGCCACCATGGCGACGAGCCCGAACAGTGCAGCAAGGGGACCAGCGAGCAGCACAACGCCCGCTGCGGCGACCTTGACCATCACTGTTCAGCCGCCCCCAGGATGTCGGAGGTCGCTGCGGGGCTATGTGAGTACCGCCGGCTGGTGATCCGTGGGGTGTTTGCGGGTGCTCCTCTGCTCAT
>CBDTUI010000123.1:0-6949 GCA_965363765.1 uncultured Acidimicrobiia bacterium | reverse complement strand
ATCGGCGTGGGAGTGGGGTAGGTCTAGAAATCAACCGCCGAGCGGATGAACTGGACTAGTTCTCTGGCGATCGAACGAGCCTCAGTCAAGGAGCCGTGAGCTTTCCGCAGATCAGCTCGGGCCGAGTCGAGAGTGCTTTTCGCTCCTGGCATCTGGCCTACCTGGATCGCCAGCACCGACTCTGGAACCGGCGCGGCGAGCGCTTCGGCTTCACCCACCTGGGCGTTGAAGTCATCGAGGAGCTCCCAACCCTCTTCGACATTTACCCCGTTAGCTTCGAGACGGGCCAGCACCTGAGCGAACTCATCGCTGACTCGCCCGGCTTTCACGGCCACATCGGCCACCGCATCGGCACCATTGGTGAGACGTCCCTTGGGAATCTGAAGCGCAAACACCCAATGCTCGGCCACGACCTTCTTGGCCAGCGGAGCCAGTTCAGCGAACGTCTCGGCTCGTTCGACTTCGATCCGCAATTCAGCCAACCCGTTGCGGTGGAATCGATAGTCGGCCGTCAGCGTCGCCTTGTGGCCAGCCGTCAGGTGGTGCGAACCCTGAACCCGAACAAGAGCGGAATCGAGAGCCCTGATCCGAACATCGATTGAACGCAACACCTTGGCCTTGCTAGGAGCCAAATCCCGATGCCGGTCTGTTTCAGCGTCCGTCTGACCGTCGGTTTGAGCGTCCGTTTGGCGGTCAGTTACCCGATCGGTCGTCGTGCTCGTGTTGGTGTCGGTAGTCGTGTCGATCGTTTCGGTCTGGGCCATCGCCACGGTGGGCATGGCCATCATCAGTGCCACAAGTAGTGCAGTTATATAACGTTTCATATCATTCTCCTTGCTCGAAAGCTTGATCGATGGAAGAGAGCGCCGAGCCCAGCGAACCCAGCAACTCATCGAGTTCGGCTAGGGCGTTCTCAACTTCTTGCGGGTCGATTTCCAATACCGCAACTGCCGTCGTCGGCGTCGCGGGTGCCGCAACCGCCACGCTCGTGGTGGTCGGCGCCGCGCTAGCCGCCAGCGTCGTGCTGGGTGCGGTCACGAGTGTTTCGGCGGCCGCCATAGGATCGGCTACCGGAACCTCGTCAACTGCCTGTCCCAATGTTGATCCGGTTGGATCGGCGGGAACGGTTGTCGCCCGATTGGCTGCTTGGGCGGCCAAAAACTCACGCGAAGGTGAGCTGCATGCCGACAGCGCCAAAAGCAGAACTACCGCAGATATCGTTATACGCATTCGGAACTCCTTTCTTCTACCCCACTATCGAGGTGAGATATCTGGGGGCCGTGAAGCGAAAATCAAGAGTTTGTAAAGCCGACAATGGCCATATATGCGAATCTGCGCATATACTGGATTTACCCGAACCAAAGGCATGACATGGAAACCCACTCGTACGGCATGACGATCACCACCGATCTGGGGATGGAGGCCGCCGAGAGCGCCATCCGAGCGGCGCTCGCCGAACAGGGCTTCGGGATTCTCACCGAGATCGATGTTGCGGCAACGTTGAAGACGAAGATCGACGTCGACCGAGCTCCCTATCTAATTCTCGGAGCTTGCAACCCGGTGCTCGCCAATCAAGCCCTCGAGATCGAAGAGGGAATTGGCCTGCTTTTGCCGTGCAACGTGGCCGTCTACGAATCAAACGGACGGACCGTCGTCGCAGCGATGGAGCCCGAACTCATGTCAAGCGTCACCGACAATGCAGCACTTGCCGAAGTCGCTTTAGAGGCCAAACGACGCCTTATAATGGCACTTTCTGCCCTCGAAGACTGATTGTCGTTTTGGACAATTCAGATCTGCCCGTAGACTGCCCTCAACGGCGGCCGAAGATTGGCTGCTCTTTTAGGAAGTGAAATAGCAATGGCACAGGGAACTGTGAAATTTTTTAACGCAGAGAAGGGCTTCGGCTTTATCTCGCGCGCAGACGGCGATGATGTCTTCGTGCACTACTCAAACATCGAAGGCGCGGGCTACCGCTCGCTCGAAGAAGGCCAAACGGTCGAATTCGAGATTGGCGCGGGACGGAAGGGCGACGAAGCCCAGAACGTTCGGGTCGTCTAGCGAAATCGTTACAAGGTAGAAAGGGCCGCTCACCTGAGCGGCCCTTTCTCGTTAACGACCAATTCCCTCATTCGGTGTCGGTCGGCGCCCCGACCGTCGTTTCGAGGAATCGGGTGACTACCCCGACCACCGCCCGGGTCCGTGGTGAGTTCACCGCATCGAAGGCATGCTGGGCACCTGGCACCTCCAAATACTCCACCCGGCCACCGGCCGACTCGGCGGCCTCGACAAACGCCCGACTCTCGTGAGGCGGGACGAGCGAATCGATCGAGCCGTGCACAACCAGCATGGGGGGCATGGTTGGCCGGACGTGGTCGATGGGTGACGCCAGGCGATACATCTCCGGATCTTCGGCGGGCGTCGACCTCATCAAGACCAACGGGATGACTCGCCAGTCGGGCCTCGTCAGGTTGCGATTGACGAAATCGAAGATCCCATACAAAGAAACGATCGCTCTCACCGAAGCGTCCGCCTCTTCAAACCCCGGTTGCAACGATTGGTCTTCGACGAGTCCTGCAACTGAGGCGAGATGCCCGCCGGCCGAGCCACCCACGAGTGCCACCCGAGTCGGATCGATCCCGTACTCGTGCCCGGCCGTCTTTGCCCATACGATGGCGTGCCGGATGGCAGCGATCTGATCGATGAACGAACCTTTAGGAGCTAGCGGGTATCTGATTGCGCAGACCACCCAGCCGCGTTGGGCGAGGTGATGGAATAGCGGAACACTTTGGCTGTGCGGGGCACCACCTGTCCAGCCACCACCGTGGACGTACACCACACATGGCCGCAAGTTGCTGCCATCATCGCTGCCTCCGACAGGCTCAAAAAGATCGAGCGTTAATCCGCTCGTGTATTCGACTCCGCTGACCAGTCTGACCCCGGCGGGAAGGCGGCCATGGTCCCGCCTGAACCGATCCAGCCAGGAACCGTCGAGCCGGTAGTCATCGGGTACCTGGCGAACGATGACCCGGGTAGCCCACCAGTCCCGGATGACGATGATCGTCAAAAGGACGATCGAAACAGCCAGAAGACCCAGTGCGACGCGACCAACCGATGATTCGTAGAGGTTGCCCCACCAGGCCAAACCACCCACGACCAACCGGAGGACGAGCACCACCGGCGAGGCTTCTGAGATCAACATGGCCGGCAACCACAACGCGGGGAAACGGCTTCGTGGATTGGGGTTCGATCGTAAAGCGTTGATCGAAAAGACCAACGCAACGAGCGCGTACGTGAAGAGCACACCAGCCAACATCCGCAGCATTGTGGCAGTGCCCCAAAAATGCCGGAACTCGACACTTTGGTCTCGCCTTCGGAATCGACCGAATCCGAGTAGCCTCGGACGCACTGGGAAGCACAGGGAGACCGTCCGCATGGCGGCACCACAACACGCGCTCTATTTGCCGAGGCTCGTCCTCGATTGGCTCCGTGAGAAACCAAAAGATGCGTCGGGGTCAGTGCATGGCACCCTGATCTTCGCCGACGTGTCTGGCTTTACGGCCCTGTCCGACCGCCTGGCGATCGAAATGGGTCGGGGTGGGTCTGAGAAAGTCACGGCCGTCATGAACGAGGCTTTTTCCGAGCTGGTCGAAATCGTGTTCCTCGAACACGGAGATCTGCTCCGGTTCGGTGGCGACGCACTGGTGGCCCTGTTCACCGAGGAACATCACTCGGGGCGGGCTTGCCGAGCGGCGGTCGATATGCGCGACGCAATCAGCGACATCGATGCCGGTGACATAGATCTGGACATTTCGATCGGAATTGCCAGCGGCGACATCGACATCAACCTGATCGGCCACGGCCACCGCGAGATGGTCCTTTCCGGCCCGACTGTCGATGAGGTTATTGCGGCTGAATCGGCTGCCAACGCTGGCCAAATCTTCGTCTCAGCCGTTCTCGCCGACGAGATCGCTGACGTGGCCACCGAAGACGAGTCCGGCTTCTGGAACCTCACGGACGATCCCGACAGCGCCCCCCTCCTCGACGAGCCAGACGACCTCACGTTCTCAACTGACAATTCGTTCTCGGACTTCATCTCGCCAGACTTCCGGGACCTTTTGACCCTTACCCTCCAGCAGGGTGAACACCGGCCCGCCTCGATCGGATTCGTGAAGTACTCGGGGATTGGAGCCCTCAGCGACGACGAACGGGAAGTGGCGCTTGATCACCTCTTTGCGGCTGTGACCAATGCCTGCCACGAGTTCGACGTCGCGTATGTTTCCAACGACATCGACAAAGACGGCGGCAAGTTCATCCTCGCTGCCGGCGTACCTCGGCGAACTAGCGGCGAAGAAGGGATGGCGCTGGCGCTTCACAGCATCGTGTCGCAACCCCACAACCTCAAAGTGTCGGGCGGATGCGCCAGAGGTTATGTGTTCTCTGGCGATCTGGGCGCACCGTCCCGGCGGGTTTTCACCGTTATGGGCGACACCGTCAACTTGTCGGCTCGTTTGGCGGCGGCCGCCCACGGTGGTCAGGTTCTCATCACCGAAGCAGCGTTGGAACGTAGCCGGGGAGCATTCGAAACGAACCGTCTCGACCCGATTTCACTGAAGGGTAAGTCGAAGGACGTTGCCCCCTTTGAGATTTTGTCAGCTGAGACAACCGACTCGGCCACCGCCGCAGTTCCCCTCTTTGGCCGCGATACCGAGCTGCGCAACATCACCAGACAGATCCGGGATGGGGTTACCGGGTCGGGGACGGTGATTGCTCTGGTAGCCGCCGATGGGATCGGTAAAGGTCACCTGGCCAGGGCGGCGATGGAGACGCTTGAGCCGGAGGTTCGCCGAATAACCGTGACAATCGGGGCCAGCCAACCGCACAGCGCCAACCGCAGCCTCATGGCGGCTCTCCTCGACATTGAGCAGGGCGAATCCACCCTCGATCAGCTGACGGCGGCAGTGGAGGACCACAAGCCCGATCTGGCTGAATGGCTGCCGCTGCTGGCACGCAACTGGTCGATCGACCTCCCGGATACCGAAACGACGGCGAGCCTTGGTTCCGAGTTCGTGGCAGCTCGAATCGCCAGGGTGTCTGCCGAACTGGTGTTGGCTGCCGCCGGCGCGGACCCGACGGTCATCCTCATCGAGGATCTCGACCAAGCCGATCAGCCATCCCGAGCGTTCGTGCACGAGCTGGTAAGTCAGATCGAAGACCGGCCCTGGTCGCTCATCGTCACTTCTCTTGTCGACCCCGAATGGGGGTCGGACGCCACGGTGGTCACGATCGAACCGTTTGATGCGCCGACTGCCCAGGGCTTTGTCCGATGGGTGCTGGGCGACGAAGCATTACCAGCGTCTTCGATCGCCCTCATCGTCGAACGGGGCAAGGGAAACCCGTACATGCTGAGCGAGCTCACGCTCAGCGCCGTCGAAGGCGGGGCCGTCCCCGAATCGATCGAAGCGGCTGCGCTCTCAAAACTCGACCGTCTCGACCCGCGCGACAAGCAGCTCCTCATGTATGCCGCCGTGTTCGGAACCGAAGCCCGCATTGACCTCCTCGCCTCACTCCTTCCCGAAATCGCCTCGGCGATCGAGGATTCGGAGTCGTGGAATCGGTTGGCGGGATTCATCGACACCACCGTCATCGGCAAGATTCGTTTCGTCGATCCGCTAACCCGGGATGTCGCCTACGGGATGCTCCCCCAAAAACGTCGTCAGGAGATCCACGAACTGGTTGGCGATGCGATCGAGAAGCGGGCCAGGCGCCGCCCCGAGCGGTTCGTCGACGACCTTTCGTACCACTATCACCTGGCCCACGACTGGGAACGTTCTTGGAACTATTCCCGCATGGCCGCCGAACGGGCCGAGCACGCTTTTGCGTTGGTGGTCGCCAGCCGATTCTGGCGCAGGGCGATCGAGGCTGCCGAGTCGATGCCGACACATCCCGACGACCTACCAGAAGCCTACGAACATCTCGCCGACGCTCACGAACGGGCTGGCATGTTTCCTGAGGCAGAGTCGGCCTATGAGAAGGCAGCCGAGCTAACCGACGACCACGAAACGATCAACCGGCTTTCACACAAGCAGGGCCTCGTCGATATTCGCCTCGGGTTTCCCGACCGGGCGAGGGAACGGTTCGATGCGATCCTGGCTCATGACGGGACTCCGACGGTCGACCGACTTGAGGCCATGCTTGGTGTCGCCGGTTTGGAGATTCGCACCGGTCACCCCCAGCAGGCAGCCGAGTGGTGTGACAAGGTTCTGGACGAGGCCGGCGCCGAAGGCTTCCCTAAGCAGCGGGCCCGTGCCTATCACATCATGGCGCTGGCGTCGGCCGATGCCGGCCTGCCTGATGCCGAGGACCAGGCCAAACAAGCGCTCTACATCTACGAGGAACTCGACGATAAGGCGGGCGTCTCGAAGGCACTCAACAATCTGGGGTATCACGCGTTTTATCAGGGAAACTGGGAGGCGTGCGAGGAGTACCACCTGCGGAATCGGGAGGCCACTCAGGAACTCGGCGACCTGTTGAGTCGGGCTCTGGCCGGCTACAACCTGGGTGAGCTGTATTTGGAGCAGGGCCGCTTTGACGAGGGCCAACCACTCCTCGAAGAGACCCTGGCGGCGTTTCGAGGAGCTGGCCACAAGGTTGGTGAGGCCGTTACCCGGATTGCTCTCGGCCGGCTCCACTCGAGGCTGGCGCGGATTGACGACGCCAACACAATGCTTGACCGGGCGTTGATTGTCGCCGATGAGGCCAATGCCACCCAGTACCGCAATGATGTCGCTCTGGCGCGCATCGAGGTATTGCTGATCACCGGCGATATCGATGGAGCGTGCGAGATCATCGCCAAGGCCATCGAAGTCGGCATCGACGACCCGACGTTGCGGACCCGTCTACATACGCTGCAGTGCTACGCCATGTTCAATTCGAACGGATCAGACAACAC
>CBDTUI010000122.1:0-7545 GCA_965363765.1 uncultured Acidimicrobiia bacterium | reverse complement strand
ATGCGGCATTGACCGCCAAGGGACGGATTGTTCGGGGTTATATGAACCGGGCCGAGCCAACTTTCGACGCCAGCATCGGCCACATCGCCGAGTTCGGATTCGAGAAAGCGGTTTTCGGTCACACCGCGCCGCTTCGAACTGGGGCATCCCTGGCGTTCAGCCGATTCGCTCAGACTCTTACGTAATCAGAGCGTACGGTCAGTGGGAACCAGCTGTGAAAACGCGACCGTGAGTGCAACTATTCCCTAAAGAGTTTTGCCGGATTCGCCGATAATTGACGTGTCCAGGGGGTTAGTAATGACCTATCGCATCATCGTCAACGACGGAGATGACTTTGTCACCTACGTCGGAGAAGTTCTCGAATGGGGACCCGACGCCGTCTCGATCCAGATCGAGACTCGCGGCCCCGAACCAGCGCTCATTACCGTAGCTCTGGCATGCTTGGTAGGGGCCGAGGAACTCGTCGCCTAGCTCGCCGGGAAATCCCTCGGGTCTTGGGTCAGCCTTAACCCAAGCGGGATCCGTTTTTAGGCGGACCCCGCTTGCCATGATCAACCAGGGCCATTGGAACAGCCCTGTTTGTCGAGGTCAATCAGCCGTTCGCGCCTTGACCTGTCGAGTCGCCTTGGAGACCGGCAGTGGAGGCCGGGGTCCCGTCAGCTGCGAAGGGCGAGAAGATGGCCGTCTCGGCGAGATTGCAGTCAAGGCTGCCGTCGCCAGAACGTTTGGTGGCGTCGTAACCAATGGTGTGAGCGCCGGCGGTTACGGGTACATAGGCGGTCGCCGAAGAGCCGTCGTACGGGTTGCCTGTGATGTCGGCATGAGGGAACGAAACTAATACACCCCTTGGCTGACCAGCACCGTCGACCGTTATTTCGATCTCGTTCACCGTGTTGGTTGTGCCGGAGAAGCTCGTGCAGTTAACGGTCAGATTGATTACTAACGCGCCAGCCACTGGAGCTGTCAGGCTGAACAGCGTGGCCGATCCGACGCCCGAAGCATGGTTGATACCCCGCGTCGAGCCGCCCGCCCGGGTGAGGTCGGCGGCCTGAAGCCCGTCTAGCTTGTCGGCATTCGCTGCATTCGTCGCGTTTGCAGCTGTTGTGGCGCTATCTGCAGTAGTCGCACTGTCAGCCGTCACCGCAGTCGCGGCATCGACGACCTTGTTCTCAGCCAACCGCTGCATGAACGCAGCCATCTGACCACGGGTCACAGTATTGCTCGGGCAATACCTCGTATTGGACGGTGGGTTACAGCCCAGCGTGACACCGCTGTCTTTCAACCATTGAATGTTGTTGTGGAAGATGTTGTCGTCCGGTACATCGGTGAAGCCGTCGATAGCGATAGCTGCCGTTGGCGCAACGATGAGCGCTGTGACTAGCGCAACAAGCCCGTACTTGGTCCAGGCCCGTTTTGTTGGGTGTTTCATGCTCTAACCCCCTAGGTGTTGTGGAGAGCAAAACCCACCCTACGCGGAAGCACTGAACGATCACTGAACATCCGCGGTGTTTCTTGAGGCGTTGCGACTAACGCCGGTCGTCGGCGCGATGGAGCATTGCTACGGCTTCCGCCCGAGTGACCAGGCGGCCAGGGCAATACTCGTCGTTCTCAGGAGGATTGCACCCAAGCGTAAGGCCGGCTGCAGCCAGGGCGTTGATGTCATGCTCGAATATCGATGTGCCGTCGTCGGTGAACCGATCGACACCGGCTGGAAGACTCAAAGCGCGCTGAAGAAACGCTGCCCATTGCCCTCGAGAGATCGGATCGTCCGGGCAGAAGAGCCCGGGCCCGCAGCCGAACGTGATCCCGGCCATGGCCAAAGCGTTGATGTCGGCTTCGAAGCGACTCCCATTATCGTCAGCAAAGGCGTCGCCGCCGGTGGGGAGAGATAGCCAGCGTCGAGGGAACGCCGCGGCCTCACCGCGCGTCATCGGTCGATCAGGACAGAAACGGTCCTCGTCACAGCCCGACGTCAGCCCGGTCGCGGATGCCCACGCGATGTCGAGTACGAACACCGATGCCTCGGAGTCTGAAAAGTACTTGCCGACGAATACCCGGACCAAACTCGATGCGACCGATAGCGTCCCGTCGTCCACATGACCCACCACCTCATAGGCACCGGGTTCGGATAGGTAGCTAGCGGTTGGGTCGAACGCGTAGCCGTCGATCGTCCAAGTGATCGTCAGTGGGTCGTCGTCGGGGTCCGCAATTGCGGCTGTCAGAGTCAGCGCAACAGGAGCGACGGCGACCCGGGGGGTAGCCGTGATCTTGATCGACGGCGGTCCGTTGAGGTCAACGATGACGGTCTCCACCGTCGTAAGCCCATCGTCGTCAACGAGTGTCAGGTCAACGAGATGCGGGTCAGGATCAGCTATCGACAGGCTGATGGATTGGGCGCTTGAAGTCCAGGACCCATCGACCGTCCAATCGAAGCTGACAATCGAGCCGACCGGATCGTACGACCCGGTGGCATCGAGTGTGACGTTTGATGGAAAGGTTGGGCTGTCGACAGTCAGAGCCAAATTGATGACCGGGGCGGTGGCCTGGTAGACGGTAGATCCGGCGTTGAGGCGTCCGCCCGTCGAGACTTTTCCAGCTAACGATGGCAGCGTGTCGACTTGTGACAGAAGTAGGTTCACCACCTCGGGCGGCTGGGCATCCGGCCGCAGCGACAACACCAGTGCGGCCGCGCCGGCGACATATGGAGAGGCGAACGAGGTGCCTGACATTGTCGCCCAGGCGCCTATCGACGTCGACAACACCACTTCCCCGGGAGCGGCCAGGTCAACGGTGCCGACGCCATAACTTGAGAAGGGGCTGAGCTGATCTGCATCGTCGGTTGACGCAACTGAGATGATGTTGGGCAGGTCGAATCCGGCCGGGAAGAAAGGATTGGAGTCAGTGTTCGATCCGGTGTTTCCGGCAGCTGCGGTCACAAGAATCCCGGAACTTGCGGCGATCTCGTCGCCGAGGGGCTCAAAGAAAGGCCCGTGCCCCCCGAGCGAAAGATTCACGACGTCGGCGCCGTTGTCCCTGGCATAGGCCACCGCCTGCACGAGGGCACTGATCGGGCATCCCGGATTGCACGCTCGAATCGGCATCACCTTGACGTTGGGAGCCAGTCCGACGATTCCGATTCCGTTGCGTGCTGCCACCGCCACTCCAGCCACGGCCGTCCCGTGCCCATGGCTGTCATCGGGCAGGTTGTCGCTGCTAGCCATGTCCCAGCCGTTGACGTCGTCGACATATCCGTTGGCATCGTCATCGATGTTGTTGTTAGGAATCTCTAATGCATTGACCCACAGTTGGTCGATGAGGTCTGGGTGGTCGAGGTCGATTCCGGTATCGATGATGGCGATTACGACGTCTGGCTGGCCTTGGGTATATGCCCATGCCGCGTCTGCGTCGATATCGGCGTCGACCACCCCACCGCTTTGTCCGGTGTTTTCGAGTGCCCACTGATCGGGAACCAAGGGATCGTCAGCGAGTTGCACGATCCGGTTCGGGATAACCAGGGTCTGCATGTTCCGGCTCAACGCTGCAGCACGTCGGCCCGGAGATACGGCAGCGGTTTCAGATAGTAGATACCAGTCGCCGCCAATTGGGCTCAGGTCGGAGGAGACGAAGGCTGGGTTTCGGACGAGATACTGGCCAGGAACGACCTCGACCTCAGACTGTGCCTGAACCGGTTGGGCCACCAGAGCAGCGGCCGCGACAACGGTAACCAAGACAATAGTGGCGATCCCCTTCATGGCCATGAGTATGGTCGAGCGGGGTCAGGTTGTCTGCAGCGGTGTGTCCGCCGTACGGGCCTGCGCATCGGCTTGACTCTTGGTCGGCACGGTCAGGATGAATTTGCTTCCGTCTGGCGCCGCCCGATAGACGAGGGTGCCGCCCATTAGAGCGGCCAGGTGTCGCGAGACTGATAGACCCAGTCCCATCGAGGCCGTCACCGCTTTCGGTTCGTGAGCCGTGACGAAAGAGTCGAAGATCTTTTCAGCCATGTTTGCGGGCACGCCTGGTCCATCGTCCGACACCATCACCGATGCGAAATCAGGATCCTGAATAATCTCGATCCACCGATTCTTCCCCCCGTACCGTTGGGCGTTGGTTACGAGGTTTCGAATGATCTGTCGGAAACGGACCGGGTCGACGTATCCGATGACTTCTCCCGGGTGATCGACTCGAACCCTTTGCCCCAGCTCAGTCAGCGTTTCACGGACCAATGTTGGGAGATCTGTGGGAGCTGGTGCGAACGCCAGCGCTCCCATGTCTGCTCGAGCCGATACAAGGAGATCCTCGACGATGTATGCCATTTCCTTGCTCTGTTCGACGATCAAATCCAGGAGGTCGGATCGCTCGGTTTCGCCCATCTCCTCACTGGTGACGAGCTCCGTGGCGAATCCGAGGACTGCAGTGAGTGGCGTTCGGAGTTCGTGGCTGATGGCCGCCACGAACTCGTCCTTGGATCGGTTCAAGTCTGACAAAGTATCGCGTGCGCGAACAAGGTCTGAGATATCGGCGATCGCTACGAAGGCACGGCTGCTGCTCTCGGCTAAGCCTCCAAGCCACTTCACCGACCCGATCACGTCTGGGTCAGAGTGGACTAGTACTTCGTTATGGATTTCCGCTTGGTTGTTCCAAAGTGCCTCCAACTCGAGCAGGTATGCCTCAAAGTTCCGTCCTGTGGGATCAAGCGGTCGCATCGGTCCAAGTGACCCATCACGGGTACCGCCCAGCATGTCTACGGCGCTCTCGTTCGCCTCTAAGACTTCGATGAGTGACATGAGGCGAGCCACCTCAGACCGGTTTTCCATGAGATATTGGCGGATGTCGACCACGCCGCCGCCTCTGAGGCGATCGAGTTCGCTTACCAGTTTCGAAAAGTCATCTTCGAAGATGGCGATTGGGACCTGGTTCAAGATCGCCCGATAATGGCCGACCTCTGCGTTGGATTCTTGAGCGATGCGCATGACCTGGGTCAAGAAGTAGGTGGCAAGGGCGAAGGCACCAACCATTCCCAGTGCGTTAAGAGCGCCACCGCCCTCTATTCGTCCCCAGTAGAGGGCCAGGATGGCCATAAAGGCTGAGTAAACCGCTACGAACTCGGTCCGCCTACGTCCGACATAGAGGGCGACAATGGACCCCGTCATGACGAGGATGACAGCGGTCGTTAAGTCGGTGGCATGAACGCCAAACAACGTGTGCGAAATCGCCGTAACGACGGCCAAAAAGCCGAGTGAGATGTCGACGCGATACTGATTCCGGATCAGCAGGGCAATGTTGAGTGTGACGACGGCCAAAGGTGCCAGAAGGACCCACACGTATCCGGCGTCATCAACCGTCTGATTGACGACGAGGACAGCTGGGACAGCAAGGACCGTAAGGATCGTCGCCACCCAGATGAACCGACGCCCAAGATCTTCCATTGAAGCGCCACCCTGGCTGGCGGCTCGAGGCAAAGTCATTGTGCGGGAAACCATAGCGTCCAAGCGACAACTTATGCCCTATCACGGCACAATCTGGACTCCCCCGAAGTGCCGTTAGGGCAGGTCCAGCAACCCTCCGGGGATGCCGAGGTGTTGCTTGATGGCCGCCTCAGCGCCATCGGCGTCGCGCTGTCGGAGCGTTTCAATCAGGTTCGCGTGGTCGTCGCCCGCTCGTGTTCTCAGGTCTGGTGACGCTTCCACGGAGGCACTCACGTAGATAACCGACGCATCGAGCAGTGTCGTAAGAATGGCAAGCAGTCTCGGTGACCCGAAGACCTGGCGGCGGCGATCCCGACTGCCACGCTGCAAACCCTTACCGGCGGACACCTCATATACAAGGAGGATCCGACCGCCTTCTGCGATGCGGTGACGGCCATTATCACGGGTGACTCCAGTGTGTGATGGTCGCCCACGGTCGGTGGCGGGTGAATAAAAGGTGCCCGCTAGCCGCCAAAGTTTGCAAGACTTGCATGATGGAACTTCCGTCCGGTCGTAAGCGGCTCCTGTCTGGAGCCCAACTTGCTCTGCTTGGTGGCGTCCTGGTGGCCTACCTGTCGGTATTAATCCTGGCGTCTCGCCAATGGGATCTGCCGAGCCTCACGGCCCGGGTCTTTGCCTTTCTGGCGTTAGCCCTGCTCTTTGAGCTTCTCGCCAAGGTCATGTTCGCGGCGCTTTTCAGGGTCGGTCTTGCTTCGGTCGGATCCCCAGTTACCTGGAGATCAGCCATAACTGCTGCCTTTACAGGCTCGGCGGTTGCCCGATTGATCCCGGCCGGCGGAGCGTTGACTCCGTCAACTATGGCGTGGACAGTGCGCGACGAGCGCGACGATACGGCCGGGGCGGCAGTTCGCGTGACAATGCTCACGTACGCCGGCCTGCTGATTATTACGGGACTTGGCCTGGTCTGGATCGCTACCGAGGGTCCGCATCCGGTGCTCTTTGCCGGTGCCTTGATCCTGGGACCGGCGCTAACCGTAGCCGGGTTGTTCGTGATGGCCGGGGCTGCCTGGTTGGATCGTGTGGTCACATACCTTCCGCGACGCCTCAGCAAGTACTTGAGCCCAACAGCTGGCGGTGGGCGTATCACTGCGCCCGAGGCTGCTCTTGTGGCAGTGAGGGTTTCGTCAGAAGCGGCAGTGCTGTGGGCTGCGATGGCGGCGTTCGGCATCTTCCTCACCCCGTCCGAGGTTCTTGTTGCGCACGGCCTTTCAATGATCATCGGCGGGTTGCCAGGATTGCCTGGCGGACTCGGCATTGTCGAGGGCGGAATCATTGGCGTCTTGTCAACGTACGGGATGGCTACCAGCGTCGTAGTTGCTCCAGTCCTGGTGTATCGGATCGTGGACTACTGGATCCCGGCCGGTCTGGGCCTCTTCGCGTTCGGACTTGTGAGTCGAGCAAGAGTCTCCCGAGGGCACGTTGATCATGGGTTGGAGCATCCAATCGTCGCGCCGACCCGTCCTGATTGGCACGCCGACCGGACCGGACCCCCGTCGTCACGGGGTTCGCGTAGGACCGATAGCGAGACGCGCGCCCGACACTGATTCGACCGGCCCAATTCGCGTGATCTTCTGGACACGCTCCGTGGTCGGGTGATACTCTATGCACCAGGGAAATCTCGACCGGGGGGTCACCGTGGCATGGGCCAAATCCTTACTTAGTGACTTATCAGCCGATTGGCACCCGAGCCGTTCGATTACCGCCAGCACGCTGTGGTTCCCGGTAGTTATCTCGCTCGTAACAATCGTTGCTGCAGTGACTTCGCGTCCGCTCTTCAATCTGATCACCGGTGAGGACCGCTTGGGCGAAAATCTTCAGGTGGTCGCGTGGGTGGTGGCGTTGGTGTTTGCGCTGCGGATCGCCAAGAACGCCGAGTTTCCGAAGTCGAGTCGCATCCTCTTCGCCATCCTGGCCGTCGGGATCCTCTTCAACATTGGCGAGGAGATCAGCTGGGGTCAGCGAATCTTCGACTTCCAAACTCCAGCCGAGCTGGTTGAGCAGAACCGCCAAGGTGAGTCCAACCTGCACAACATCTACGGAGTCCAGGACGTGTTCA
>CBDTUI010000121.1:0-7602 GCA_965363765.1 uncultured Acidimicrobiia bacterium | reverse complement strand
ACGAAGTCCTCCACCCGGAATCCCTGGAAGAGGTGGTAGTCCTCGATGTACCAGCCGCCGGCGTCCAGATTGGAGTATTTCTTCTTGTTGGCCTTCTTGAAGGAGTCTCGGTAGATGAAGAATTCGAGCTCCGAGGCGGTCTTGGCGGTGAAACCCATCGCAGCTGCTTTGTCTAGCTGGGCGCGCAGCATGCTGCGGGGTGCGACCGAAACGTTGCTGTGAGAGGCGACATCAACGACATCGCACAGCACGATGGCGGTCCGGTCGGCCCAGGCCGCTCGCCGAAGGGTGGACATGTCAGGCACGAGGTGAAAGTCTCCATAACCCAATTCCCAGCTCGCAAAATCGAAACCGGGCACGGGTTCCATTTCCATGTCGACCGTCAGCAGGTAGTCGCAGGCATGGGTGCCTGATCCGACTCCTTCTTCAAGGAAGAACTCTCCGTCAAAGCGTTTGCCGAGCAGTCGACCATAGTGGTCCGTGAACGCAACGACCACCGTGTCGATGGTTTCTGATTCGACCTCGTTTTGGAGCTCCTCGATGGTGAGCATTCCCTTTTGGGTCATGTTTGATCCTTGTGGATAGTGTTCAGATCCGCGTCCCGACGAGCTTAGGTGGTGCGGTCAACGATTGAAGGCTCGGGACGCTGCCGATCAGATTTCATGAACTGCACCGGCCGGACGTCGAGTAGAGAGACCGGGAGCGGTCGGTCGGGTTCGCGAGGGTGGGTAGGCTGCAGGGAGCTTTTCAAGAGGAGTTCCGCATGGCAACGTACGACGACATTCTGGGCCTACGCACTGTGCGGCGGTATCAGAAGCGACCATTGTCAGCGCCTGACCTCGCAGCAATTCTTGAGGCAGCCCGCTGGACTGGATCAGCCAAAAACCTACAGCTGTGGTCGTTCATCGTGATCGACGATCTCGAGCAGAAGGCCCGGCTCACCGAGGCGGGGAGTTTCATGACGCCGGTCGTAAACGCTCCTATGGCGATAGCCCTGGTTCGGCTCGAAGGCGGTTACGACTTCGACACGGGACGGGTGGCCCAGAACATCATGCTGGCTGCCGCCGCCATCGGCGTCGGGACGTGCCCGGTCACCTTGCACAAAGAGGACATCGCCAGAGAGGTTCTCGGTCTGCCCGACGATGTTTTCTGTCGGTACGCGATTGCGGTCGGCTACGAGAACAAGGAGGCCGAGAAGGAGGGTCGCCAAGCCCAACGTGCCGCCCTGCCTGTCGGACGAAAACCGCTCGACGAGCTCGTGCATCGTAACCGCTGGAACGGGTGACAGGTGGCAACCTTTCGGGTGTCTGAGATGGCCCCGGTCGATGCTTACAAGCTCACCACCGGTCTGGTTGTCCCGCGCCCCATAGGGTGGATCGGTTCGGTGAGCGCGTCGGGCGTTTTCAATCTCGCTCCTTTTTCGTTCTTCAACGCGGTTGGTGCCGCCCCTCCGTGCGTTGTCGTTTCGCCGCTAACCCGGGAAGGCAACCCAAAGGACACATTGGCGAACATCCGACACAGTGGGGAGTTCACGCACAATGTTGTCACCCGCGACGTTATGGAGTCGATGAACGCTACGGCTGCCAACCTCGATCATGACGTCGATGAGTTCGCACACGCTGGGCTCACGCCGGTGCCCTCTGAGTCGATCGGAGCTCCCCGTGTGGGCGAGGCGAAGGCGTCCTTCGAATGTGTCCTTGTCGACATCATCCCGGTCGGGTCTGGTCCGATGAGCGCCAACATCATTATCGGGGAGATCAAAGTCTTTCACGTCAATGACGATCTGCTCGACGGAACCCGAATCGATCAACGAAAGCTTGAGGCAGTTGGGCGAATGGCCGGAGCCGAGTACGCCGCGACGACCGACCTTTTCAGCCTCGTGCGACCCTCATAGTGGCGACCGCGCTGATCACAGGCGCATCGGCCGGGATAGGGGCCGAGTTCGCCACCCAGTTAGCCGGCGAGGGGTTCGACCTGGTCCTCGTTGCCCGTCGTGCCGAGCGATTGGAAACCTTGGCGGCCGGACTGGAAACCCGCTTTGGCATTTCGGCTCTTGTTGTCGCGGTCGACCTGAGTCGCCCCGGTGCACCCTCAGAGATTCTTCGAAAGACCACCGAAGCCGGGCTCACGATCGACTACCTCGTCAACAACGCCGGAGCTTCGGGCCCTGACCTTCTCGAAGATCGGGACTGGAATGAGCAAGAGTCGTTCTTTCGTCTGATGATGATCTCAGTTGCCGAGATGTGTCATCTGTACCTACCCGGCATGAAAGAGCGGGGTACCGGTCGAGTGATAAATGTGGCTTCGGTTGCCGGTCTGATAACGATTCCCGGAAGCGCCAACTACGGGCCGGTCAAACGCTACGTCGTCGGGCTGTCCGAGGAACTCAATCTCCTCATGCAACCATTCGGCGTTCACGTCACCGCCCTATGCCCTGGGTTCACCCACACCGAGTTCCACGAAACCGCAGGGCTTGAACATATGAAATCGCGGATGCCGAAACGACTCTGGTATCCCGCCGCAGTCGTTGTTCGCGAAGGGCGGCAGGCGGTTGAGGATGGTAAAGCTGTACAAATCAGCGGTAGTCTTTACCGACTGATCGTCCCCCTCATGCGGTGGCGCGTGGTCCGGCGAATATCTGCCCGATTGGGACGCCGCCGCTAGCCGTAGGAAGGTCTGACACACTTGTTTGAATTATCGGATGAAGGAGTCGCAGTGGCGCTCGCAAGCGGCGCTGGCTACGCCGACGCCCGGGTCGTCATCCGGCGTGAGCAGGCGGTTTCAGGTCGGAGCGGCGCCATAGAAGGATTGCGAGAATCGGAGTCGGCCGGAATTGGCGTTCGAGCCCTGGTTGGCTCCTCGTGGGGATTTTTTGCAACCGAAGACCTCACCTTGGCGGGCGCTCGAATGGCTGGCCGGCAGGCAGCCGACATAGCCCGGGCATCCGCGACGGTACCGGGACCTCCACTTGAGCTTGCCAAGGTCGCCGCGGTCGTAGACACCTACGAAACTCCGCACATGGAGGATCCGTTCGAGGTGTCGCTCACCGAGAAGGCGGACCTCGCCATTCAACTCACCGCACAACTGATCGCGGGCACCGACATCACCCGGTCAGAGGCGACGTTCATGTTCTGGGACACCGAGAAATGGTTCGTATCGTCAGAGGGGTCGCGGATTCACCAACACATTGTGGAGTCGGGCGGCGGGATGCGGGCGTTGGCCGTAAAAGGTGGCGAGTCACAGGTTCGGTCGTATCCCCAGTCGTACGGTCAGTTTGAAACCGGCGGGTACGAAGTAATACGCGATCTCGCGTTTGGCGACCATGTCGGGCAACTGGCCGATGAAGCGGCCGGGCTACTTCGTGCAGATCAGTGCCCATCGGGTGAGGTGGACCTCATCCTCGATGGTTCACAGCTCTCACTCCAGATTCATGAATCGGTCGGGCACGCCATCGAGCTCGATCGGATTCTCGGATGGGAAGCCGCCTTCGCCGGGACGTCGTTCTTGCCACTCGACGAGCTTGGTTCGTTTAAGTATGGGTCGAAGCTCATGAATATCACTGCCGATGCGACCATTCCTGGGGCGCTCGGCACTTACGGATATGACGACGAGGGCACCCCTGCCCAGAACGTTCCGATCGTTGAAGAGGGGATCTGGAAAGGCGTTCTCTCCGGGCGGGATTCGGCAGCCATTGCCGGGGTTGAGCCGGGTGGGATGGTACGAGGCGACGGATATGCTCGGATGCCGATGGTGCGGATGACCAATGTCGGTTTGCTGCCTGGGGAAAGCAGCTTCGACGAAATGGTGGCCGACACCAAAGACGGCATCTACATGTCGACGAACAGGTCTTGGTCGATTGACGATCGCCGTCTCAACTTCCAATTTGGCACCGAGATCGCCTGGGAAATCAAAAATGGCAAGCTCGGGCGGATGTTGCGCAACCCCACCTATACGGGCATCACCCCTACCTTTTGGGGTTCGATGGACCGCTTGGCCGGAAAAGACGAGTGGGTGCACTGGGGGACCCCGAACTGCGGAAAAGGCCAACCCATGCAAACTGGCCACACTGGCCATTCGGCGGCGCCGGCTCGATTCCAAAATGTTCGAGTAGGGGTGACCGGATGATCGATCCTGGCGGCGTTCGCGATCAGATTCTTGAACGAGTAGGTGACCGAGCCGAAGCGCAGGTTGTCGTCACGACCGGGCCTTCGGAACTGACCCGTTTCGCAAACTCATTCATCCACCAGAATGTTGGCGAGGTGAAATCGCAGGTCACGCTGACGGTTGTATCGGAAGGGCGGACCGCCGAACTGGTTGGTTCGTCGACAACGGACGCCAGTATCGCTCGGCTGGTTGAACAGAGCCTCGATGTCGTCCGGATTTCACCGGTTGATGCCGATTGGCCTGGCCTGGCGCCGGTGGCTGTCTGCGACGAGGTACCGCGGGTATCCGAGTCGGCCCCGAGCCCGCAGCACCGGGCTGACGCCGTCAAGACATTCCTGGCTGCCGGTCCCGACCTGAATGGTGCCGGCTATTGCGAAACGCAGACTCTGGTGTCTGCCTACGGGAATTCTCTCGGGCAGCTCGCCGACGGCGTGGCGACCCGAACGGTGTTCGACGGCATCCTCCGAACCAGTACTTCTTCGGGCTCGGCGCATCATTGTTCGTCAGATTTCGAGTCGCTCGACGCCGCTGATCTCGGACGATTGGCTCTCGACCGAGCGATGAAAGGCGTAGACCCGGTGACGATCGATACCGGTATCTACGAGGTTGTGCTCGGCCACGATGCGATGGCGGAAATCGTCATGGAACTTGGTATCTACGGATTCGGTGGACGTAGCGTGGTTGACAAGGAGTCGTTCGTCCAGCCCGGCATCCAACAGTTCGATTCAGCGATCACGATCGTCGACGACGCGCTTGCTCCAGGTGGCGTCAATTACGGTTTTGATGTGGAGGGCACACCCAAGCAGCGCCTGGTACTCGTCGACGAAGGCGTATCGGGTGGACCGTGCCACAGTCGCCGCACCGGTCGGCGTATGGGTCAGCCATCAAACGGTCACGCACCAGTTGGGGACCTGGGGGAGTGGTATGGCGGCGGCCCGATGGACCTGATGCTCGCGCCAGGGACCAGCACGGTTGAAGAACTCATCGGCGAAGTAGAGCGAGGCATCTACGTGGCAACGTTCAACTATTGCCGCTGCCTTGAACCGCTCACCATCGAGGTCACCGGTCTCACCCGCAACGGCACGTTCTTGATCGAGAACGGCGAGATCGTGAAGGGGCTAACCAATCTTCGCTTCACTCAGTCATTCTCGGAGGCGTTGGCGCCTGGCAATGTGCTGGGTCTCAGCAACGATCCGCGCTTTGGTAACGCCGATGCCGGTCCGGCTTACGTTCGAGCCCCGGCGGCACGGTTGGCCAGCTTCAATTTCACCGGCAACGCAGACGGGTAGCCGGTTAGCGGTGTACGTCCGGGTCGGTCTGAGTGGCACGGGTGCGGACGGTGAACACGGAATCTCCTGACAGCACACCTCCGCGGGCGAACAGGCGGCCAAACTGCCAATTCGACAAACCGAGTTCCGGTCGGTTGAAGGCGTATTGGCCGTCGACCCAGCGGGTGAAGCCGTCACTGACAAACGGTGAGTCGATCGCGGCAAAGAAGTCTTCCTGGCGTTGCTCGTCCGGGTCGACGAGCGAAGCGGCGAATCTTGGACTCTGCGAGTTGAAGAGTTGCACGGCCTGCGCAATGGTTTCGACGACGGTGATTGTCAGCTCCGGGCTCTGCTCCCATTCCCATTCCCAGCCGAGCCGGTCGTCAGAAATACGCTCGGCCTTGGGTTCGGTGGCGTCGCCTTCGGGCCGATCGATCGTCACGTCAGTGGTGAACCATTCATCCGGAATGAACGGGTGTGCGGCTTCCGTCACGTGGAGTTTCGGACTCGTCCCGAGACCTCGGGCAGCTTCTTCGAGTCCATCGAGAACTGCCGGGATGAGATCCGCGCGTTCTCGCACCACGCATACGGTGTTCAGGGTGTTGCACACTTTGCGGTCGAGCGAGTGCTGCACGACCCGTTGGAGGTAGCCAGCGTCAGCGTCGGGACCGACCACTATCCAGGCGCCACCGGTCCCGTGCAGGCTCACCGGTGTCCCGACCTGGCGAGCTACCGATCCGAGTTGGGCAACGGCCGCACCGCTACCCCGCGCTACAGCAAGCGATAAGAGCGGGTTCGAGAACATGGCCCATCCGGCAGCCCGGGCAGGCGAGTCGACGAGTGAGACTGCACCTGACGGGAGGCCGGCTGCCTCGATGGCGGGATCCAGCGCATGCTCGACGATGGCGCGGGCCGTCCCGAGTGCATCTGACCCAATCCGGAACACCACCGTGTTACCGGCTCGCAAAACTCCGGTGGCGTCGGCAAAAACGTTGGGTCGCCCTTCGAAGACAAAACCAACGACGCCGAGGCCAGCTTTGACTAGCCGTACCGACCAGCCATCGTGGTCGACCTGTTCCACCGTCGAACCAGAAAGCGCGGGGGTCTTCGCCCAGCCTTTGAGACCGTCGATCATGTCGGCCCGCATCGTTTCGGATAGGACAAGGCGGGTTGTTGACTTGCCGCGAGCGCGTGCGGCAGCCACATCTGCTTCGTTCGCAGCCCGAATGTGCCCGAATGCGGTGTCGTCGCTCAGACGCGTTGCGAACTCGTCATAGAAATCCGTTACTTGTTGGTCGGTGACTGCGCCCATTGCCCCGAACGCCTTAGAGGCACGCTCGACTGCGCCTGATGCGACGGACCACACCGGGGCGGGGATATGGAGGAGGTCTCCTGTGTCCTGGACCACGACGAGGCGATCGCCTTCCTGGAAGGCCGCTGCGAGCTCCTCCGACACGTGGGTCACCTGGTTTCCGCCGAACGGGATCGGCATGTTGGCGGTCAGACGATTGAGCTGGGACATAACCGGCAGCGTACTAAATCCAGATGTATCCGCCAGATTCGTCTCCGACCCGATCAGCCACGCCTTTGGCGATGCGTCCGGCGGTCCAGGCAGCGGCACATGCATCAATGAGATCGTCCGGTGGGATGGTTCCCGCCGAGCCAAGGTTCGTAGGCAACACGATCCCTTCCTGCTCAAGCAACAGCAGCCGTTGCTTCATGCCATTCCATGACTTCTTTGAAGATATCTCGGCGCCGTCGTTCATGAGCGAAAACGTGAGCTCCGGATGTACCTCGTGCAGAGGCAAAGGGCTAGTTCGGGCGTCGGCTATGGCGTGCCTGAGCGCGTACGCCTGAGCAGATATTCCATACCCGTAGTCATGCCGAGCCTTGGCCAATGCAAGTTGATACGTCGCCTCGGCGAGTACATCGGCGGGTGGAGTGGAGAACACGGACGAGGATCGGCCTTTGAGAAACCGTCTGGCCTCTGACTCCGCAACCCGTCGCCCCTTGGTCGGGGAGGTGAGTGGAATATCGATCCCGATGGCGTCGGCTCCGTCGAAGATCGCCGCTGCTTGGCTGAGGGACGGAATGAGCGCTGCCTCGCGGAACCGCCCATCAACCAAGGACACCGCTGCCCAGCGTCTGGCGCTCCCATCAAGGCCAACCG
>CBDTUI010000120.1:0-7689 GCA_965363765.1 uncultured Acidimicrobiia bacterium | reverse complement strand
CGAAACCATTCTCACGCAATCGTCGATCCCAACCGATACCAAATCAAGAGACCAGGGAGACCCACATGACCATTCTTCAACGAAGTTCAAAAGACTCAGGACGCCATGTGCATTCCTACCGAGACACTCCGGCCATCGCCGGGTTCGTACGCAAGGTTTGCTCGGATTGCAGCCACGTAAGTATTGATTCACCCGATGCCGCCATCCCCAACGCGGCCACCAGCCGCAAGACCGGCCTGTTTGGCTCGCCAGCTCCACGCCTCGGTGTGCGTGCAGAGGAGTTGCTTCCGACGGCGAGCCGGACGAAGAAGTTCGGAATGAAGGCAGAACCCGCCTGATCCACGCAGGTTTGCCCCGCATAGGCAGCTTCACGGCCGCGCTAGCTGTATCTCGGACGCCTATTGATCCCTTATGCTCGAACCCATCAGGACCTGACTCGGTTCGGCATCGTCAGGCGGGGACGTCAACCGTGACCGGGATCGGCCACTGCGAGCTGAGTAACGCCAAGGGCAACCAGTCCGGCGCCGATCAGCAACAAGCCTGAGAACGCCATGATTCGCAGATCCCCGGTCAGCTTCGGGTTGTCTTCGCCGCCGATCCTTCCCCCGAGGGTGTACACAGCGGCCATCAACACTGGTTAACGCCCCCCACAGCATCAGAGTCGGCCCCCCACAGTCAGGTCGACCCTTCGACGTCGGGGAACAAGAACGAAACAACGCCGGTCGGTATGAGGGTGGCCATCAAGGCAGTTTATCGGGCGACAGTGCTCGACACCGGCTGACCCAGGTGGCTGGGTGTGACCGCTACCTGGAGGATGAGATTGACAAGCACCCGACACTCTTGCGTGGCGACGGGTCAAGCGCTGGTTGAGAGGGATGACCCCTCAGAAGGAGGAAAAGAAAATGGCACTTACCAGCACCGCCAAAATTGAGTTGGCCGGCAAAGGAGACAGTCGAGGCCCCTCAAACGAACGGCGCCTCGGACTCACTCTTGCCTTAGTGGGAATGGCGCTCGCCGCCATCACTCTCGTGGCCAATCTGGCCGCCGGAACAGCCCTCGCAGATGGAGCCTCTGTGGCAGGCATACTGCCGTGGTCGTTCGGTATAACGACGTTGGCCTTTGGGACCGTCAAGTTCGGTATTGCGATCGTTCTCATCGGAATCATGGTGCGGCTTTACATGCGCATCGCGGCCGTCAGAGACTCTCTTCCAGCGCTATTGGCTCACGTTGAAGGAGACCGACAATCGAAACTTGGCGACTACGAATCTGCCCACGGACTTGCATCGGCAACCGCCAAAGCACCGAAGGTCCTACCCATCCATGTAATGGCTCGCAAGATGTGGGCGCCGATGTTGGCCATGGGAGCAATGTCGCTCTTGGCAGGAACCATCGTGAGCTTCAGCTGGAACGCGACTGGCTCGACTAGCGCGCTGGCCTGGACGCAAGGACTGCAGTTCCTCGGAGAGGGATTGCTGCTCAGTGGGATCAGTTTCTTACTGGCCTCGATCCTGGCGGCCATCCGAACCGGCGGTGGCGAGATCCAGGAGGGCCTTGGCGTCACGGTCAAGACGCTCCGTATGCCAACCCAGGCCAAAGCATTCGTGGCGCTCATGATGACAGGATTGATGCTCGCCATTGCCCAGTTCGTCCTGTATGTCACGTTCGCCTCGAACGGAACGCTTGATGCGGTGGCACTCAACTGGCTCGGCCCATTGCGCGAACTTTCGCTCGGGTTGTTGCTCTCCGGAATCGTGCTGGCGCTAGCCACGATTGCCAAAGCGCTCGGATTCCAGTTCGTTCGCATAAACGAACTCATTACGACAGGAAGGTAGAACCATGGCAACAACACTCTCACCCAGAAAAGACTTCAACGTGGAGGCATCCGACCACAACCTCGGACTCAACCTCCCCCAAACCGTCGGCGGCAAATTGTGGCTGCCCATGTTCGCCATGGGACTAATGGGCTTTGTAGGCGGATTCATCCTCCACCTGATCAAAGCCGGCGAAATCGCCAACGGCGGATCGGAAGCGACTATCGCTGCCCTGAGCCACACGGCCACAGGCGTTATGTTCATCGGCTTCGCGGCTGTGTTTGCGGCGATCTCTTTCGCTATCGCGAGGATCCTCGGCGAGTTCCGCTCGGGTGGCGGGTCGGTACAAGAGAACACGAGTTCCGGGGTGCAAACCTTGAAGATGCCCGCGAGCGCAAAGGCCTTCGTCGGTCTCATGGCGATGGGGATGATGATCATCCTGGCTGGGGTGGTCGGACACTTCGTCATCGCCAACCAGATCGCTGGCGGCAGTACGCAGATGTTGGAGACATCTGAGCAATGGTCCATCTGGCTGGAAGGCGTTCGTAGATTCGGCGTGGCGGTTTACCTGGTCGCGATTGCCTTTGGATTGGCAACGATCCTCACCGTCCTGCGCTTTCAGACAACCCGCATCCGCGAACTAGCCAAATAATCGGAACGAGTGTGCATCCATGGCTGTATAGATCCCCTGGATGCACACTCGTTTCAGGAATGGGCCCCGGGCAGGGATACGTGATGAGCGGATCGCCCTGGTTGAACCCCAGATGAGCGTTCGAGCTATCGAACTGGTTCGACGACCTGGATCTCAGGTTCCAGGACGATCTCGGAGTTCACCGACCGGCTGATCAGACAAACCGCTTCAGCCTTTTGGATGAGGCGGAGCGCTCGATCAGCTTGGGACTGGGCGACCATGATGCGGGGTCGTAGGGTGATCCGGTCCATGCGGTATAGGCGATCTTCGCCACGTTGCAGGTGGCCGATTGCATTGTCGGAGTACCCGAGCACTTCGACCCCAGACACATCGGCAATGGCTTGAAACGTTGTCATGAGACATGAGGATAACGAAGCAACAAATAGGTGCTCAGGACTCCAGACCCCGCCTGGACCTCCGAATTCGGGAGGTGAAGCAATGTCCAGGGCCACCTCCAGGGTGTGATCCGTCAGGGTCCCGGTTTTTGGCCCCGTTCCCTGGAGCGTGACGGTGTAGTTGTGTGAATCGATCATCGCTGGTCCTTGTACGAGTGAATAGGTATCGCACCTAGGGTACGAAACTGGGTCGGAACGAACGAGGTGCAAAAGGCCCAATCTGGCGTCCCAAAGTCATACATGTGTGTTGACCCGGGGCCATTCCAGCAAACCTCAACCTAAGCTGGGGGCATGGAACCATCTACGCCAACCACCTTCATTGCCGACCTCGAAGCAGAACTTGAAATCCCAAAGGACGGCACCCTAAGCCGGGTGCTTTACAAGGACGACCAGATCCGTCTGGTCCTTTTCGGATTCGACGCCGATCAAGAGTTGACTGAGCACACAGCCTCGTTGCCGGCAGTACTGCAGATCATCAGCGGCCGGGCGCAAATCACCCTCGGGTCCGAAACGGTCACCGCCGAACCGGGTTGCTGGATCCACATGGAAGCCCGACTCTCTCACTCCGTCGTCGCTCTCGAACCAACCGTGCTCCTCCTCACGTTGCTCAAGCAAGCTGACTAAAAGGCTCTTGCTCGATAACTGCGGAACCTCTCCCGATCTGGCAACGTCCAACGACCAGATCGAGCCGTCGGCTCACTACCGAGGAGAGCTCCATGTCGTCACCACCGAGACGATCCATCTGGTTGATCACACTGTTTCTGTGTGCCGTCGTGTTCGCGTTCGACGCACCAGCTCCCAGCAATTGCGGCGATATTGGCGACTCGTCAAACCCTGCGCCAGAGTGCGCCGCCCTCCAGATGAGCGCGACTACCCAGGACGAGTTAGCCGCTGGCGCCGTTTCGGAACAGCCCACCCCGAACAGCGAAACCAATGGAGACGTGGTGTGGGTCTGGGTGGCGTTCTCTACGCTGGGAGTCGCCGTCCTCGCTGCCGGGGCGGCAGCCAACCGTCCTCCGAAAACGTCTCCGGCTTCAACTCCTCGCCGTCCTCCCCTCCAGGAGAGCCTGGCTCACCTTGACCGCGCCTCGTAGAGACTAAGTTGGGGAGGTGGACACTTCTCGGCCTGAACGAACCTTGCGGACCCATCGGAAGCAGCCCCCCGTAGCCAGAGTGGAAGGCTCCAGCGGCCAACGCATCGCGGCTCGCGCGTGAACGCCGAAGCTGCGACGGCACTCATCGTCGGGGCGAGTCGGGGGATCGGGCTCGAGCTTGCCCGCCAGTATTCCGAAGCCGGCTGGATCGTCCACGCCACCACCCGTTCCCCCGAACAACTCGGCGCCCTCGGCGAGATCTCCGGAAATATCACGCTCCACCAGCTTGAAGTCACCTCAGCTGACGACCTGCATCGCCTGCAGCAGGAGCTGGACACATCACCAATCGATGTCCTCATTCACGGCGCTGGCGTCTACCAAAACACCCCTCGCGACGTCATCATGGCCGTCAACGCAAAAGCCCCAATCAGAGTCGTCGAAGCGCTCAAGGCGAACGTTGCGACAAGCGATCAACGCAAGATCGGAATCCTGACTTCCCAACTCGGAGCGAGACGAGGGCGGACGGGAAGCCTCGGCGATTACGGCGACTCCAAGGCCGCCCTGAACGACTCCTTTCGACAACAAGCTCAGGCCTGGGAGGACGAAGGTGTACACGCCATCGTTATTCACCCTGGCTGGGTGAGTACCGACATGGGAGGCGCAGGTGCGCCGGTTTCGGTGTTCGACAGCGCGAGCGGAATTCGCAGGCTCATGGCTGGGCTGACTCCGGAGATGCATGGCCGATTCTGGACATGGGACGGTCGAGAACACCCCTGGTAGCCGACGTGCACTCGATTGGGTTAGATGGGACCGGCAACTATCCTCAATCGGATGGACACCTCACCAACCGTCACCCCGAACCGCGGGCTCTGGATCGGAGTCGTCGTTTTCTTCGGCGCGTTGATCGCGGCTGTAGCTTTCGCGATCAATCTGGCCGCCGGTGACTCGGCGACAAACGCGACAGCGCTCGACTTGGCTCCAGAGCAGGCTGCTGCTTTTGCGGCGCTGGTTGAGATGGGTCATGGGACGATGGTCGACCCGAGCATGGAGCATATGCACATGGGTTCAGATCCCATACCTGTGGAGCTTTCGCCGGATGAGGAGGCGGCGCTAGCGGGTCAGCTGGCCCTCGCCACCGCCGCTGCGGCAAAGTACAACACGGTGGAAGAGGCAACCGCAGCTGGTTACCTCCCGATCTCTCCCTATGTTGACGGAGTTGGGTCACACTGGACTAATTGGTCGCTGGTCGACCAACCATTCGATGTGGAACGGCCGTCTCAACTTCTGTTCGAGGAGATCACGTGGGGTGCCGGTCCCGAACTGGTGGCGTTCTCATACTGGGTTCTTTCCGAAGACGCACCGGAAGGCTTCGTCGGAGATGGTGACCAGTGGCACCGGCATTTGGGCCTTTGCTTCGAAGACGGCCAACTCACCACCCAGAACAATCCGGACGCTACGACCTGCAACGGCGATTGGATCAGCGGCGACGACATCTGGATGGTGCATGCCTGGATCGTGCCGGGCATGGAAAACCGGTTCGGTGTCTTCCACAGTACGAACCCTCGACTGTGCGAGCATTACTGCGAGTAGCCAATCCTCGGCCGGCCCCATCACGTCGTCACTGGGGTTGATCGCTCTCCCACCAACGTACCACCCGCATAGCCCGTAGGGTGTTCCAACGGCTTGGCTCACGGCCCGATTCCATTTGGAACCACACCTGGCCGCTGTACCCGGCGTGGATTGGCCATCTGCCATCTTTACGGCGGTAACCGAGAACCGTGTCCACCGCTTCTTCAAGCCTGGCGTCCTGGGGAGCCGCAGTAGCCCGGAAGTAGTCGAGACCCCGAAGGACGTCGTGATGCCATCGGGGCGGGAACGGCATACGCGTCATCCGCTCGTCCGGAATCTTGCCAGTTCTGTGCGATCGGTACAGCCGATGTTCACAAAAGAACTCCCTGGCGCGCGCCTCTGCAGACTCAACATCGCTGGCAGCCTGGCCACCACTCAGACAGTATTCGCGGAGGCCTTCCACCACGTTGATGGTGGTATGAAATGAACTGTGCTTACCGAACTCGGTATCTCCGGCCCGACAATTCCACCCGCCGTCATCGAGTTGCCGTTCAAGTATTTCACCCACTAGTCGCTCTCGGCGGTCGTCGGCAATCGTGAACCAGCTCGACAAAGCCAGTCCGAATCCGGCCACGCATTCATCGCGGTATTCCTTGGGAGCCCTACCAAACACCCACACCGGCTTTTCGACGAGCAAACCGGTCGATGCCACCGCTTCCGGGTTGTCACGGGGCAATCCCATTCGCCACAACTGAAGCAACGTGTAGGTAGTCGAGATCCACTTCGGCGAATACAGCCCTCCCGACCATCGGCCACCATCGCCCCGTTTCTCGAGCAAACGAGCACCCCAGCCAACGTCCGCAACCTGCGACTGGGTGGCCAGCCATGTTTCACCAGGCAGATCGAGCAGATCACGCTGGGCTTGCCAGGCCACCGATGGGTCGCCATCGAGGAGCCACTCGGTCAGCTCTTTCATGTGCAGATCACCTGCCCCCAACCTACCGACTGACCGCTGACGGTTCGCGATATAGGGAGTCTATTCGCTTAGGAAGAAGCCAAAGGTTGCCGATAGGTTGTCAATGGATGCCAATCCGTCGCCAAAACGCCGCCTCTACGTCCTCCGTTGGACCTTTTTCGGAGCACTATTCGGAGCATTCTTCCCCCTGATCGCCTGGCGCGTCGCCGCGGCTGACGCAGGCACCGCCCTATCGTTCGGCGAACTCCACGCCGTCAACCCAACCATGTGGATCGTCGATCTCGCTCCTACGGTCCTTGGCATCACCGGAGCCCTCATCGGCATTTATCACGGGCGTCTGGCCGATTCCAAGAGTCGCATCGAGGCCGAAGCTCGAGAAATCGCCGAACGTTGGACGTCTGAGCTCCACTCGGCCAACCTTGAGCTCGCAGAATCCTTGGAATCTCGTCGAGCGTTCTACGCAGCGGTCACCCACGAGCTGCGCTCCCCTCTTACCGCCATTGTTGGTTACACCGATCTCGCAGACGACGTCCTCCCGCAGCAGCCCGAGATGACTGACTACCTTGCCGAGATCTATGGTGCGGCAACCGCGATGATCGGCATGGTCAACGATCTCCTCGACGCAGCCAAGTTGGAGACAAGCGGCATCAGCATTGAGATGGAACCCGTGGCTTACGATCAGACCATCCACGAAGTCGTCAAAAGAATGACGCCGTTGGCCCGCCAAAAGGGCCTCACATTGCGAGCCGATGCACCCGACACAGTCGAATGCTGGGCCGATCCGATCCGCCTCGGACAAGTTCTCACCAACCTCGTTGCGAACGCGATCAAGTTTTCCAAGTCGGGCGTCATCGAAGTCAGAGCGATCGAGACCAACGGCGCACCGACCGTCGAAGTCATCGATCAAGGCGTCGGAATCGAACCCGCCAGCCTCGAAAGCATTTTCGAAGCCTATGACTCCGGGCCGAACGGATCTGGTAGACGCGACAGCAGCGGCCTCGGGTTGGCCATCAGTCGCTCGCTCATCGACGCAATGGACGGCACCATTTCTGCTCACTCGGCAGGCACTGGCCTCGGGTCAACCTTCCGCATCATTCTGCAGTCTCCCGTTGGCCAAGCTGATGGCGCCAGACGCGCCAAGCTGGCCGTCTAA
>CBDTUI010000119.1:0-7747 GCA_965363765.1 uncultured Acidimicrobiia bacterium | reverse complement strand
ATGACGCCTTGCTGGTCGACGACCAGCAGCTGGCGGTCGGGGGTGGGAATGACCACGACAGGTCGATGCACTTCGGCGACCAGTTCGATCTCCAACCCGATGAGCGGGGCCCGCAGCTCGGTCGTGGGGCTGGTCGTCGACACGATTGTCGTAGACGTCGGGTCGTCGGCTTGGGTCGTGTCGGACGCGGACATCGTTGTCGGTGTAGTCGTGCTGGCGACCGTGGCGATCGGCGCGGCGGTATCGGAGACCTCCGAGGCTGTGCAAGCTCCGCCGAGGAGAGCGAGGGCGAAAACGCCCGCCAGCCAACGATGAGGTCGGTTCACCGGTTATTCGCCCACATCGTCAAGGCGACCGTCGGCGAGGTCGGCAAACGTCGCAAAAGCCGGGTCGTTCAGGAACACAACCGAAGCCGCTCCTGCCATGCCAGCAGTCCCGTCGACGACGATGTTGGGGATCTCGAACGGGTCCAGCCCGAACAGCGCAGCCATCACCAAGAGTCGCTTCTCAGGAGAGAGGTCGGTAAAGGTGTACTCGTCGAGTAGGTCGAGGTTGTGGGGAATGTCTAGCGGACCTTTTGACTGCACCGATGCGAGCCCCCATTGCATGATGACCCCATGATGAAACGACCGGGTGAAGTCGCCCCCTTTGAGCGTTCGGTTGCGAGCGAACGCAAGCGCCTGGAACCCATCGATCATCTGTTTGCCGGCGCTGAAGTAGGCATCCGACTTTGGCTCGGCCATGGCAAACGGGATGTCGATCTCGAAGCCTCCGTACGCGTTTACAAGCCTCACGAAGCCAGCGAATCCCGTGACTATGTAGCCGTCAAAATCCAACCCTGTCAGCAGTTCGCCCGTTTCGACGACCAGTTCCGGTCCGTTCCCAGACATGACGTTCGTGAACTTTCGTTTTCCACCCGACGGTGTCTCAACATACGAGTCACGTGGCAGGCCAACAATCGAAGCCGACGATCCGTCAGGGGCGATCGTGATGATGTGGAGACTGTCGGCTCGCAGCTTGAGGGGGTTCTCCTTGGTGCGAGCGTCCGAACCGATGATGAACAACTGGTGGGCTTGGTCGCCGTAAAAGGGTGCCAGACCCATGCTGGTGAGATGGCCCCCGACCAGCGTCCAAGCCTCCCCGTCTGGCGAGGTGGCCAGCACGATGTCGTCGTTCCACGTTCCAACGCCAACCCAACCGTCGGTGAGTTCAGCGACGGCGAACTCGTATGCAGCAGAGATGTCACTGGCTGATGAGCCCTTGGTGAGATGCTCGGCAAAGCCTGCCGTGGCGGGTGGCTTTGGTCCAGCCTGCCCGGCGTAAAGGTAGGTGGCGGTCACGGCTTCGAGCAGGTCGCCTGGTCCGTCGCCAGTGAACGCCACTTCGAACTCGTCGATGGTGGTTGTCGTTGCCTGGCTGGTTGGGGGAGGGGCGATCGTCTGTGCAGTGGTTGTTGTGTCGATGGCGCCGCTGCCGCAGGCAGACAGCGTCAGCAGGCACGCGAGAAGAGTCGTCAGTGTTTTCATGAGGCACGAGATCTTACCGGTGGTTGTGCGACTGTCCGAACCCCGATTTGGCCGCTCTATACTGCCGTCGGTTTGCTAACAACAGGAGAAGGTCGATGACGACGTATGTCATTCTGGCCGTTATCTCTGGTGTTGCCGCGATCGGACTTGCCTTCTTTTATGCGCAGCAGGTCAACGCGGTTAGCCAGGGAAACGACCGCATGGTGGAACTAGCCGCCGCAATTCGAGAGGGCGCCATGGCGTTCCTCAAGCGGGAACTGCAATGGGTCTCGGTCTTTGTCGCCGTGATGGCGATTCTGATCGCCACACTGCTCGAAGACGGATGGCAGCGTTCCATCGCGTACGTACTAGGAGCGGCCCTGTCATTCGGCGCTGGTTTTGTGGGTATGCGCATCGCGACAGCTGCCAATGCTCGTACGACTGAGGCGGCACGAACGGGTGGCATCGTCGCTGCTCTACCAATCGCTTTCCGTGGTGGTGCCGTCATGGGATTCACTGTGGCGGGTCTTGGACTTCTCGGCGTGTCGCTTGGCTGGTTGTACCTTGTCAATGTGAACGGCATGGCCGTCGACAAGGCCGCCGAGATCATCGCCGCTATCGGCTTGGGTGGTTCCTCGATCGCTCTGTTCGCTCGTGTGGGCGGTGGCATCTACACCAAAGCCGCAGACATCGGCGCCGACCTGGTCGGTAAGGTCGAGGCTGGAATTCCCGAAGACGATCCTCGCAACCCGGCGGTCATCGCCGACAATGTCGGTGACAACGTCGGCGACGTAGCCGGTATGGGTGCCGACCTGTTCGAGTCGTACGTCGGTTCACTTGTCGCCCCAATCGCTTTCGCTGCCATCGTGTTCAGCGGCGAACTACAAATCTCCGCCATCATCTTCCCGCTAGCCGTGGCTGCCCTCGGCATGTTCGCGTCGATCATCGGTTCCTTCCTTGTGAAGGCGAAGTCTGACGCTGACCTGGCAGCAGCTCTCCATCGGGGCACCAATTTCGCCATGATTACGGCTGGAATCGGCGTTCTCGGGTTGGCCTATCTCATCTTCGGCGGCATCGAGGGCGTTAGGCCGCTCGGTATTTGGCTCGCAGTTGTTGTCGGTCTGCTGGTCGGTTTCGCGGTTGGAAAGATCTCAGAAATCTTCACTTCGGATCACTACAAGAAGGTCAAGGGAATCGCCAAGCAGGCTGAGACCGGCCCGGCCACCGTGATTTTGGCGGGTATCGCCGAAGGTAAGCGCTCAGCCGCCTACTCCGTCATGGTGACGGCAGCGGGTATCTGGGGCGCCTATACCGCAGGCGACTGGGCGTTCCCGACCGAAGGGGGCATCTATGGCGTGGCCATCGCCGCCATCGGCGTGCTGGCCACGTTGGGGATCACCATCGCGGTCGATGCCTACGGGCCGATCGCGGACAACGCCGGTGGTATCGCCGAAATGGCCCATCTCGATCCTGAGGTTCGGGAAGCGACCGACGCGCTCGACTCACTCGGCAACACAACCGCGGCGATCGCCAAGGGATTCGCGATTGCTTCCGCAGCCGTTACGTCGCTGGCTTTGTTCTCGACCTTTACGAAAGCCGTTGGCCTCGAGTCGATCAACCTCATCAACGTTAATGCGATCGTTGGGTTGTTCCTCGGTGCCATGTTCCCGTACCTGTTCTCAGCCATGACGATTGACGCTGTGACTCGCGCTGCGTACGCCATGATCGAAGAGGTTCGGCGCCAGTTCCGCGAGATCCCCGGCCTGCGTGATGGTGATCCTTCGGCCAAACCCGAATACGCCAAGTGTGTCGACATCGCCACCACTGGCGCATTGCGCGAAATGGTGATCCCCGGTTCGCTGGCGGTTATCTTCCCGCTGGTCATCGGCTTCATTGACGTTGAAGCTCTCGGTGGTTTCCTCGCTGGCGCGCTTGTGTCTGGCTTCCTGCTTGCCATCTACATGTCCAATGCAGGTGGCGCATGGGACAACGCCAAGAAGTTCATCGAAGCCGGTGCGTATGGCGGCAAGGGCTCTGATGCCCATAAGGCAGCCGTTATCGGCGACACGGTGGGTGACCCATTCAAGGACACGTCTGGCCCGGCCATGAACATCGTCATCAAGGTCATGACCATCGTCAGCTTGATCTTCTCTTCGGCGTTCATCTAAAGAACAAGAATATCTGGAAGGGGCCGGCTCGAGAGAGTCGGCCCCTTTTCGTTTAAGGCATTTTTCGTTTTAGGAAAGCCGCCGCTACTTTGGTCTGATGCGAATCACACTCATGCGCCACGGCGAAACCGATCTAAACGCCGCGCACGTTTGGCAAGGCCATGCGGTAGGCGAGCTATCAGATGTCGGGAAGAGCCAGGTCCGGGCTGCGTCGGCTCGTGTGGATCCGGCCGCGTACGACGTCGTAGTTGCCTCAGATCTGACGCGGACCGTGCAAACGGCTGAACTTCTCGGTCTCCCGTTCGAGGTGGATGCTGGTTGGCGGGAGATCGACGTTGGCGACTGGAGCGGCCGCACCTATGCCGAAATTGCCCAGGCTCACCCCGAGGAGATGGCCGCCATGATGCGCGGCGAGGACGTCGTGGTCGGCGGCGGGGAGTCGTTCGCACAGTTGGCCGCCCGGGTGCAGGACGCATTTCAACGTTTGGCCGGACGACTTGGCAACGACGGCTCCGCCCTGGTCGTTACCCACGGTGGGTCGGTTCTGAGCCTCGTAGCCGACCACTGGAACATTTCCCACGGCTTCGACGCTCCGGTGATCGCACCGACCAATACGTCGTTCACGACCTTTGAGCACAGCTTCGGCTCCTGGCACATCAACCGGTACAACGATGGCAGTCACCTCGGACTCGTCCACGGCGAGGCGGCGGTCGCCGCCGATCAGGGGGGCGCCATTCTGACCTTTGTTCGTCACGGAGAAACTGAAGCGAACGTGCGCCAAGTCTGGCAAGGGCAGGGGGATTGGGGTCTCAACGACCGGGGGCGGCTTCAGGCAACGGCCCTGGCCTCGATGTTTTCACCTTCGGGGCCGATCTATGCGTCACCACTCGGGAGGGCCGCCCAAACGGCCGCCACTCTCGACGGCAAAGGTGTCACACATGTCGACGGACTCATGGAGATTGCCATGGGGCTTTGGGAAGGGCTAGAGATCGACGCGGTCAAGGCGGGTTGGACTGATCACTTCGAGCGAACATTTCAGGGTGGCGAAGATCTCAAACGGGGCGAGACGGGAGAGAACGTCGCCGAGTTGATGTCTCGACTTCGGGCAACAGTCGACGAAATCATGACGAACCATCCAACCGAGCAGGTGACGTTTGTGTCGCACGGGTCAGCGATTCGATCGTTCGTTATTTCAGTTCTCGGGGGATCAAATCGCGAGTTCCGAAATACGGGCATCGTCCCGAATACCGGGCTAACTCACGTGGTGCTCAAGGATGGGCGATATCGGTTAGCCGACTACGGGGTAGCTCCGCACCTCGAGAATCTTCCCTAATCACCTAACCGGCGACGTCGATAATCAGTGGGTTCCGTTGGAACTGGGAGCCGTCCTCGGCAACGGCTGCTTTGGTGGCCTCAATTTTTGCAAGGGCCTTGTCGGCTCGGTGTGCAGTCAATTTGGGGAGGGGCTTGTGCAGCTTGAAGTTTTGCACGTCGTAGATACGACTTCTGCGTAGCTTCCTCATCGATTCCCAGTCCACTTTGTTCCGCGATTCACAGGAGGATGACGACCAAAGCGATCACGTTCGAAAGCAGCTCTGGACCGCTCATCTGATTCACAGATGAATCCCACCGCCAATCGGTGGCATCCACCGAATATTTCGGCAGAATCCGACCGGGACTTTACCGAATTCACCATTGCTGGCGAAGAAAAATCCCTCGCCAATTGGGGTGGTTATCCAGACATGAGGGCGATGGCGTGGCGGGCGGTAGCCCACGATGTCGAAAAACCATTGCCGGCGTGGCCGTAATTGTGGACGATCGTCGCCGCCCCGGTCACCTCGCGTTCCACCCGAATTGACGGGCGGCCCGGGCGTAGCCCGACCCGGATGTCGAGAATCTCTGGATCAGCCAGCTGCGGCTCAAGCTCGGCGCAGCGTCGCAGAATGGCGGTGGTGAGTTCGTCGTCGGCTTCCAGATTCCAATCGTCGGCATCCGACGAACCGCCGAGGATGCAATCGTCGAAACGAGGCAGCACGTAGGTGAGACCAGCGGGGTTCTCGTCGTCAAGAATGGCGTACTCAAGGCCCGGATTAGCGATGCGGATCACCTGACCGCGGATCGGGAAAACCTTCGGGTCGTTGGCAACCTGTCGAGCTCCAACCCCAGCGCAATTCATGACCATTTCGCCCAGGGCGTCGAGCGATTCGACCGAGTGGGTCTCGATGCGGCCGCCAGCGCTTCCATATCGATTCCTCAGCCAGGCGAGGTAGCGGGGCGTGTCGATGATGACACTCGAGAAGATCCAGCCATGGGTGCGTTCCTCAGGGAGTTCGTCAGCGGTGGCAATGCGGAAGAAGTCGGGCATGTCGGCCCAGGGCGGGTCGGCGACTTCCTCGAAGAAGTACTGGCGGGCTTCGCATCGTTTGACGAGCGCCGGCTGTTGGTCGGCCAGACTGGTCAGATCCGCCAATGTGTCTCGCATCCAGACTTGGACTTCTGGGTCGTCCGGGGCGTTATACGGATACCAGATCCCACCGGCTGCGTTCGAGGTGGTCGCGGCGATGGGACGATCGGTCAGGATCCTCGTGCTGATCCCCGACTCTTGAAGCAACACCCCGGTGGTGAGTCCGATGACTCCGGCCCCCACAATCGTTACATCCGTCACCGCATCCATTGGGGCAGGCTATCCCGCTCGACCACGCAAACAGGCGAAATGCTTGGAGTTGCGCGCGCTGCGTCGTACTTTGGAGGAATACGTTGGCAACCAAAGAGGGTGAACCTGTTGACCCGCACCTATGTGCTTGACACCTGTGTACTACTGGCCGATGCCCATGCCCTGTTGCGATTCGATGAACACAATGTCGTGTTGCCGCTCGTGGTTGTTGAGGAGCTCGACAGGAAGAAGGCTCGCTTCGACGAGGTGGGATCGAACGCCAGGAAGGCCCTACGACTACTCGACGAGCTCGGAGCCTCCCGCTCGGGCGGCTTGCGTGAGCCGGTCAGGTTGCCAGGAGGTGGGACTCTGCGCATTGAGCTCAACCGGATCCATTCGCCCCGGCTGCCCGACGTGCTTGATCCGTCGACACCCGATCATCGGATCCTGGCCTGCTGCCTCAACCTGGCCGACGACGAACTCGACGCTGTCCTGGTAACCAAGGACACTGCCCTTCGTATCAAAGGTGCCCAACTCGATCTCGATGTCGAGGATTATCGGGCCGACACCGCCCAGGTCGACGAGTTGTACTCCGGAGTAGCGGAATTGACCGTTGAGCCAGGTCTCATTGATCGGCTGTTCGAACGAGGCAAGGTGACCCTTCCCGGAGCAGAGTTGCTGGTGAACCAGTTTGTGGTGCTTCGGTCGGGAACCTCGCAGTCCGGTATGGCCCGGGTTGTGCAGAACGAACCCGAGGTGGTGGTTACGAGAGTTCCAGGAGCCAAGCACGCCTTTGGTATCGAATCGAAGAACGTGCGCCAGACGTTCGCTCTCGACCTCATGCTCGACCCCGATATCTCCTGTGTGTCGCTAATGGGCTTGGCAGGAGCGGGCAAAACGTTCCTAGCGCTGGCAGCGGCGCTCGAACAGGTCGTCGAGCAGAACCGTTATCGGCGACTGTCGGTGTACCGGCCGATGATTGCGGTTGGACGCCAAGACATCGGCTATCTGCCGGGCGATCTCGACGAAAAGCTATCGCCGTGGATGGCAGCCATCTACGACAATCTCTACGCCTTGTTCTCGGACTCGACCCCCGATGAAGCCAGAGCGGCGGTGCAGGATCTGGTTGACCACAACGAGATGGAGATGGCGGCGGTCACCTATCTGCGAGGTCGGTCGATTACGGGCGAAATCGTCATCATTGACGAGGCGCAGAATCTCGAGTTGTCGACGCTCAAGACGGTCCTCACCCGGATGAGTTCGGACTCGAAGGTGATCCTATGTGGGGACCTTTCGCAGGTCGATAATCCGTACATCTCTCCGTATGGGGGAGTGGCGGCCATGATCGAAAAGCTCAAGGGCCAGCCCATGTTCGGACATGTGACCCTGGAACGGTCGCTGCGCAGTCCGCTCGCCGAGGT
>CBDTUI010000118.1:0-7794 GCA_965363765.1 uncultured Acidimicrobiia bacterium | reverse complement strand
TGGGCGATGCTCTGGCTGCCCGTTGTTGGCCTCAGGCCATCGGCTAATCGCTGGCCGGCTGCGGCGTTCCTCGGCAGCCGTCGAACCGACCCTTCGTAGTACGCCCGCTCGCTGATCAACTGATCGCACCGTCGGTCCTCAGTTACTCGAGAAGATACGCAGCCACGGGTTGAAGCGGCGGTCGACGTGCGAAAGCACTACGTGTAAGGACGTCTTCGTCGATGTGTCTCGGAATCACTCACGCCGCTACTGCTCACCGGACGTTTGTGGAAACCGTGAATCCCAGCGCGCCTGTCGAGCTCGTCGGCTGAAGCCGACTCGTAAACCACGCGCTGGGCAGGCGGGCTACTCGCTGCGAAGCGGAACTTCGAATAGCCGGACCGGGTCATCGAAACCCTTGAGGGCGATCGGGCCCCGGTCCTCGAACAGGATCGGCTTGCCAACCGATAGCTCACGGACCGCACTCGAAACGAAGATCTGACCAGCTCCAGCATGTGCGCAGATGCGAGCAGCCAGGTTTACGACGGCACCAAAGAGGTCTTCGTGTTGGCTGACCGGCTCACCGACGCTTATGCCGATCCGGACCCGGGGATCAGCGCCGTTGGGTTGGAGGGGTTCGCCGAACTCCCGCTGAATCTGCAGCGCGCTGTCGACGGCGGTACTGACATGGCTGAAGGAGGCGAAGATCCCGTCGCCGGTGTGTTTGACCTCGCGTCCACCGTGGGTTTGCAGGGAGCCACGGACGATCCGGTCGTGGTGATCAAGCACCTCCATGGCTCGGGCATCCCCTTGCCGGCTGCTGATCTCCGTCGACCCGACGAGGTCCGTAAACATGATCGCCCGCAGCCCCGAATCAAGTTCCTTGTCGCTGTGTCTCGCAATATCGGGAACGTTCTTCTCCCAATCGCCCATAAAACGCCCGATAGTGGGCGGGTCCACTTCGACCATGTTGTGCGGGATGAGGCCGTGGGCCTGCTTGTGGACGGCGATGGCCGCTTCTTTGGATGGCGAGTCGACGAGGCAGAAGGCCTCCTCGCCCGGACTGTTGAACCAGTAGGTCAAAAACTTCACGCCGTACTCATCTTGCACGTCGAGGTCGCGCTGGTGGGCGGCTTTAATGTCCTCTTCGGTGACGTCCCCGAGGTCGCCATGAATGTCCATGAAAATCGGCATGTCAAGACCCTACTCGTCGGGTCGCCCCATTGACCCACGAGCGCTTCTTCGGGCGGTGCTACCCACACGGCGACCACCTCGGCGGGGCACATCGAAGTATTCTCAAACGATGGAGCAGATTTCGTTCACCAATATGACTGACGGCACCGCAGCCGAGTACAAGTATCTGAAGCGGGTTGAGGACGCCGAGTTCGAGAGCTATCCGGATCGAGTTCTGGGCTGGCTAGAAGAAATGGACGAACCAGGTCCCTATCTGGTGACTCGCCTGGAGCATTCGCTGCAGGCAGCGACTCGGGCTCGGCGGGCAGGCGAAGACGACGACTACCTCTTTATGACCCTCCTGCATGACGTGGGTGACATGCTGGCCCCTGCCAATCACTCGCAGGCCGCCGCCGCGGTGATCCGCCCCTATGTCTCGGAGCGGGTGCACTGGATCTGTCGGCACCACGGACTATTCCAAGGGTTTTACTACGCCCATCACTATGGGGATGACCCCAACGCCCGAGAGGTCTTCCGAGACCACGAATGGTACGAAGACACCGTGCGATTCTGCGCCGAATACGATCAGGCGTCGTTCGATCCTGCCTACGAGTCCGATTCGTTGGCGTCGTTCGAATCGTTGGTCCGGGCCACATTCGCTCACCAGTTGCGCGAGACGCTCTGATCCTCCGGTCATCTGGTTGCATGTAGGCCGAGCGCCTGGTCGAGGACCAGCGTACGATGGACAGGTCGAACAGGAGCGGTGCAACGTGGGAGTTCAGTATCTCAGTGACGAATACATGACCGCAGGGAATGCCGCCCTGGCCGAGTCCTCCGAAGCCGCCGCGGCGGTCAAAGGATTGACCCTCGCCATGGCCTTTGAGGTGGCCGATGGACCCGACGGAGACTTCGAGCATTACATCAAAGTCGACGACGGGACAGTGGAAATCGGGCGAGGTCACCTAGAGAATGCCGACGCCACCATTCGCAACTCGTATAAGACTTCGTCAAAGCTGTCGCAGGGCAAGCTGTCGAATCAGATGGGTTTCATGACTGGGAAAATCAAGATCTCCGGCAGCATGGGCGTCCTCATGAAACACACCGGGGCTCTCGATGCGATCCAGGAAACCTTATCTGGGCTGGATATCGACTACTAACGGTGCCCATCGGCCAGCCGAGCCTTCTTCGCTGACACCGACGCCGCCGGGAACATGAACTCTTTGTAGAACAGTTCGTACATGCCAAAGCCGAGCAGGCTTTCAAGCGGATAGGGGCTCCCAAACGCGTAGTTGGCGATCACCGCTCCCGAAATGAATGCATGTTCCATGGAATCGGCCGTTGTGTTGTTGCCGGCAAAGTAGATGCCCGTGTCGAGTTGGCCCGGATAGCTGAGCTTGACTCCTCTGCCCTGGGCATGGTGCAAGTTCTGTTTGGCAGACAGCATGAACGTCGGGAGCCACATGCCGTGCGTCCAGACTTCTTCAAAGAGCACCGTTTCAGGTTTGGGCACGATGTCACCCTTCGACGGGTCCGGGATGTAGCCATACATGGTGAGGTACAAACCGTCAGCGTCGGCTTCGTCGTGCAGGTTCTTCTCGATGTAGGTCGTATACGTCTTGAACATGTCGTAGCCAGGATCAGCCGCCTGCGGGGCGTAATAGGCGGTGAACTGAAGGGTCTCTTCCTGGTCCCGCAAGTCAGGCGACAACATGTCGATGTCGGTGTGGATGTAGCACTTACCCGGCAGCAGCGGCCATTCTTTGGCATTGAGGTACTTTGAGTACAGCGACCCCCAGATGGCGGCGTTGTCGGTGTTGTTGAGGAGAGAGGCGGTCACCTCCATGTCGGTGGTGATGATCACTTTGTCGAACGTATCGGATATGACCGGGTTCTGGCCGCTCCCCCACGTCACGGTGACCGGACCAGGCAACGCATCAGCAGCCACAACGCCCATGACGGTGCTGCTCAAGAACTCTTTGGCTGGCTTGAGCGACCGGGCTTGGTCGGCGAGCGCCTCGACCAACGACGACGCTCCCTTGACGAACCGGCGATATCCTGAGCCGGGGTGGGTGAAGCTGCCGAGTCCTGGCCAGATGCCCGGCACATGAGCGAATAACGGCACGAGATCATCGAACGTGACCTTGGGGAGAAGGGCCGCTCCGTACCCGTTGATGATGCTGAGATATGGATCAACAAAGTAGACCAGGAAGTCGGCCTGGTCTTCGTAAGGTATTTTCAGCGTGTCGAAGTATTCGGCGAGAGACTTGCTGCCCCAGCCTTCGATCAGGGCCAGGTCGATGAAGTCCTGGAACCGTTTGGCGTTGTTGAACATTGTGTCGGTGTACATGGCGTAGTTAGGGCCGGTTCGGTAGGCGTCGAAGTTGCCCCAGTTTTGGGGGACTCCGTCTTTGCGAGGGAAGCCGCATGCCACTTTCAGGTCGTCGTAAGCCTTGTAGGGGACTTGCTCGGCGATACCGGGGACTTTGACGAGTGCGTCAATGTTTGGATACAGCAACGGCACGACAAATTGCACGCCGGTATCAACGTCAATGGTTGTCCCGTTGTGTTGGACAGGCACCGTGAGGGCATGACCGCCATATCGGTCGCCGTTGTGGATGATCGTGACATCCCAATCCTGGCCTGGTTGGCCATTTTGTGAGAGGGTCCACCAGGCTCCAACCCCGGCGATTCCGCCTCCAATGATGCACACTTTCTTTGTCATACCGAACTCCCTTCATATGAGGACAAGACCAGCCTTCGCACTTCGGCGGCGGCCAACTCCTTCCCCTGGTTGTAGGCGGCATCGAAATCGATCGCTCGGTCTTTCACCGACAGACAAGCTTCGTCGTGAAGTTCACTCGCCCACCACAGACCACCAAACCCGAGTCTCTCGCGCAGTCCCCGACCCGAACCGAGGATCTGGGCCGCATCTTCGGTGTGCTGATCAGCCCGCACGAGCGCCACGAGGTCACCGGCGATGACCCGGAAGGTCGGCATGACCAAATGCTCAGATTCGATCTCGATGGCGCGTTGGGCGAGCATCAACGCCTCAGCCGGATCTGTGTGGCGAAGGGCCATCGCCTTCGTGACAAGCGCTCCGATGGTGACCTGCGGAATTGTCGCACCGGCCAACTCGATCGCCCGATCAAGTGACTCGATGCCCCGCTGGGCGTCGCCGACGAGCACTTCGGCAGTACCGATAAGAAAGTGCCCGGCGGCGATGAACATATCAAGGCTGAGGTCGACGGCTTCTCGAACGGTCTCCTGAGCGTGGGCAACCGCGTTGTCCGGGTCGGTCTTGATGACCGACGTCAACATACGAAGCCGGATTGCCACCCTCGTGAACGGATCGTCGTCGGTCAGGGCGAGACCCTGTTCGGCCAATGCCATCACCTGATCAGGGTCACCGTCGATTTCGGCGACCCCGGCCGCTGCGTAATACAGGAAGGCAGGGACCTCGAGGTCGTTCTGGCCCGCTAGTTGATGGGCTTTGGAGAGCATGGCGTTGGCTTGGGGCACGTAGGCCTGTTCGGCAAAGAAGGATCCGGCCGCGATCATGGTCGCTAACGCAACATCTTCATCCATGCTGTCGGTTGCTTCGGCTAGTTCTTCGTATCGGGCTCGCCCGCTCCCCGGAGCGTAAAGCGGCCAGTATGTCGACAAGGACGAAGCCAGCTGGGCCATTTCGTCAAACCGTCCGGCGTCTCGCAGTCGATCTAAAACCTCATCGATGTTGGTGATTTCGAACGCAAACTCCACAGATGCACCCTCGGCGTCGGCACCGGCCAGACGATCACCCAGCGACCGCGCCCGAGACGAGAAGTAGTCGGTATGGCGTTCCAATACCGCGGCGACCTCGCCCGATTCCGCCAGGAGATTGACGGCGTATTCACGAACGGTCTCCAACAGCTGAAATCGGGAAACTTCGCCAGTTTGGTCGACGTTGACAAGTGACCGGCTGACCAGCTCATCGAGCGTGTCGATCACCGCGAACTCGTCCAATTCGTCGTCGGTGATGACCTTCTCCACCGACGTCAGATCGAACTCACCGACGAACACAGCCAGCCGGTTCAGGACAGTTTTTTGTTCGTCAGTCAACATCTCATAGGACCAGTCGATCATGGCTTGGAGCGTCTGATGCCTTTCGGATCGGCGGTCGTCAGCTTTGAGGAGACGGAATCGTTGGCCGACTTTGTCGAGAATCTGAGCTGGTGACATCATCTTGGTGCGAGCGGCGGCAAGCTCGATAGCGAGCGGTAGCCCGTCGACGTGACGACACAACTCGATGATGGTCTGGCGGTCGGCGACCACATCTACTCGGCCACCCGCGTCGGCGGCACGCTGCACGAACAACGCCAGGGCCGCGTCGTCGTCAAGTCCGGTCAAGCGCCAAAGGCGTTCACCCTGCACGCCGAGCTGCTGGCGACTCGTCGCCAAAATTCTCACCTCCGGCGCGTCCCGGATTATCGTCTCGGCAAACTCAGCGATGACACCCGTGGCCTGCTCACAGTTGTCGAGAATCAACAACAACTGTTTGTGGCGAAGCTCCACGCCCAAGGTCGTCGCCAGCGGCTCCGTTGATTGTTCTTTCACGCTCAGCACTCGTGCTAGAACCGGGCAGAACTCCTCTTCCTCTCGGACTCCTGACAGGTCGACGAACCAGGCCCCGTCCCGATAGTACGGCAATACCTGAGCACCGACTTGCTGTGCCAAGCGAGTCTTACCGATCCCACCGATACCCGCCAGGGTGATGAGGGGTGAAACCATGAGCTCTGATTCGATCTCGGCCACCAGGTCTTCACGCCCAACGTACGACGGCAGGTTGTGCGGCAGGTTCGACGCGTAAGCCTCGAGGGTCCGGAGTGGCGGAAAGTCCCGCGGGAGACGGTCAGCGGTAACTTGCATCACTCCGACGGAACCGGCCAAATCCCGGAGGCGATGCGGTCCAAGGTCCAACAGCTGCCAGCTATCGGAGGGCTCGACAGAATGAGCGGTCGAATCGGAAATGAGGATTTGACCTCCATGGCCGACCCCCATCAGACGGGCGGCCTTGTTCACCGCCGTCCCGAAGAAGTCGTCGTCGCGGCTCATGGCTGAACCGGTGTGAACCCCGATCCGGACCCGAAGCTGTCCGGTTTCCGGCCAATCGGCGGCCGCCAGCCCACGTTGGGCGGCAACCGCACAATCGACGGCCCGCGTTGCTGACTCAAAAACGGCGGCCAGGCCATCTCCGGTGTTCTTAAATACTGCGCCATGGTGTTGCTCGATCGCTTCACCGATCACATCGTTATGCAACGCCAGGGCGGCTGGCATGTCGTCGGCGTACTCTTGCCACAGTCGCGTTGAACCTTCGATGTCTGTGAAAAGAAACGTGTGAGTCCCCGCGTCTGCTGCCACGTTTTCGAGGTTAGCCATCCATAATCTCTCAGGGAGCGCCGACTGCACACTGTGCAGGGTCGATCGACATGCAACACGGTCCGATGCGTTGACCGGCTGGCGGCTGAGCGCGGCGGTAGGGTCCGCATATGGACGAATTGACCGCAGCGCTAAACGCCAACCTGCGGCCTGAGATAGCCGAGCGGATCATCGCGTCGATCCAACCGACCATCCGGATCGGCCTCACTCCCCTTCCCGATGATCAGATCCCGATCGGCTCTTCAAAGTTCGGCGGGCTACCCGACCTGGCTCCTGACACCGACTGGCCCTGGAACGATGCGGGTAAGACCTTGCCCTTCTTGGCCCAGATCAACTGCGCCGAGCTTCCCATCGTCGCCGGCTCCGGACTTCCCAACCATGGACTGCTCTCCTTTTTCTACAACGACGAAGAAGCCGCCTCGCTATACCCCGGGGACACCGGCGACTGGGCAGTGTTGTGGCAGTCCGACGTCGATGGGTTGCGTCGCCATGAGCCGGTCGAGGTGAGCTTGCTGTTGGATTCAGCGGTTTGCAGCTTCGAGGTCGGCCCATCGTTTATTCCGCCCTGGGAGAACATCACCGACGCCGAGGAACGTTTTTTCGAAACCACCAAGGGCGACCTCGATCCGATGCCGCGCCACCGGCTGCTCGGAGTTGGCGAATACATTCAACATCCGGTTCTCTACGAAGTCGCCGGTTCGTTACTCGATTGTTATCGCAAGAAGGATCCGACCTGCTGGGACCAGGCCCGCCAGGATGCGTCTGATTGGCGAATGCTGCTGCAGGTCGACTCGGACGATGACCTCGACATCATGTGGGGCGACTCTGGCATCGTGTCCTTCGCCATCCGGGCCGACGACCTCGCCCGTCAAGACTTCTCTAGGGTCCGAGCCAACTATCAGTGCCACTGACCAGCTCGGCCGACCTCGGGTCTCGAACTGGCCAGCCGCTACCTCGAGGCCGGCTGACGGCGGCCCAATTGACGAAGAGGTCGGAGGTGCTGGGCATGATCCGGGAACCTGATAGGTGGAGTCGATAGGCGAGCTAGACCCAGGCCGGCGACGATGAATCCGACTGCGATCACGATCGCGATGGGTCGCGACCATGTTGCTATCAGGATCTCGCTGTAGGACAACCACATCACGACGACCGAGCCACCAAGAAGTAGCGCGATCGATCCAGGAGTCACGATCGACGCCAGGGACCGTCCGTCGAGTCGGCGGGCCA
>CBDTUI010000117.1:0-8005 GCA_965363765.1 uncultured Acidimicrobiia bacterium | reverse complement strand
AAAACCGCCGCCAGCACGGCGAAAATCGGAATGTCGACTGCTGGAGTCCCACCGAGATCGGCGCCGACGGCATGGGATACAACGTGAGCCGCAGAGCCCAAGCCTGCGCCAAGCAGTCCTGATGCCAGCGAATCCGAATAGCGAAGGGCGAGGAGCAGCACAGCGCCTAGTCCGAGTTGGAAGGCGCCGATATCTTGAATGAAGTGCTGGTTGTACGGTTCGAACTGCGCCAGCTGTTCGAAGAATGACGTAGGGCTAGCCATGGCCCACAGTCCGAAAACTCCAAACGTCAGGCCTCCAAACGCGGCGATGCGGGCAGGCAATTTGCTCATCGGCCATCGCTCCTCTCGTAGCCCTATGCAGCGTATCTCGCCCGACCCAAGGACTCAAACGGTTTCTCCATCCCTCCAACGACTGTGCATCAGTAGTCGTATAGCGACCCTAGATGCACACTCGTTGGAGTGGTGGGTGGCCTGCTGAATCGACTGTGCATCCACGGATGTATAGATGTCCTAGATGCACAGTCGATTCAGCGGGGTGATCCGAGTGATCGCGGTCTGAACGGCACTTTGAGGATGTCATGGAGTAAGGTTCAGAGTGCTGATGAACAGCGCGGGAGAGACCACTTTCGAGGTGGTCGCCGAAGGAGCAACCGCCCCGGAACCTCTCAGGCACACGGACCGCGTTGGGAAGCACTACTGGAGAGCAGGGTCAAGCCACGGCAAGACCCTCGCCGAAGGAGTAAGCGCGGCGAGCCGACTCGCCGGGTGAATCTCTCAGGCACCAATGACAGGCGGGGCGAATGTTGTACGTTCGCACACGCAAAGGTCATCATGTCAGCATCAGAAGTTCCAGCTCTCCAGATCCCCCTCCACTCCCTCCACCGCGACGCAGGTGCCCGATTCGGGACATTCGCCGGTTACGACATGCCCATGCGGTACGACGACGGTGCAGTCGCTGAACACGAATGGTGCCGCAATGCTGCGGCGTTCTTCGACGTCTCCCACATGGGCGTCATCGAGATCCGGGGCGAAGACCGGGCCGAAGCGCTGGAATCGTTGGTTCCGGCCGCACTCGCAGAACTGGCTGTCGATCGGGGCCGCTACACGTTCTTCACTAACAAGACTGGAGGCGTGCTCGACGACCTGATGGTCACCAATCGGGGCGACTACCTCCAACTAGTCGTTAACGCTGGCACCAAGCACGACGACCTCGCCCACCTTCGTTCGACTATCGGTCACCAGGTCGAAGTCTCGGATCTGCTCGATACCGCCATCCTGGCGCTGCAAGGCCCCCAAGCCATCGACGTGCTTCTCCCCCACGCTCCTCAGCTCGCCACCATGGCATTTGGATACGGCGCCGCCGTATCCATCGCAGGCAACAACGCCTGGGTTTCGCGATCGGGATATACCGGCGAAGACGGCTTTGAACTCATCACCAAAGCTGCCGATGCTGAAGCGGTCGCCGCCACCCTGCTTAGTGACGAGCGAGTCCGCCTTGCCGGGTTGGCCGCACGCGACTCACTCCGCCTCGAAGCAGGTCTCTGCTTGTACGGACACGAACTCACTCCTGACATCTCCCCTATCGAGGCTGGCCTCCTTTGGGCGATCCAGAAACGGCGACGAACCGAAGGCGGATTCCCAGGCGCCGACATCATCCAACGTCAGATCATCGACGGACCACCCCGGACCCGGGTTGGTCTGACCTCAGAGAAGCGACCCGTCCGAGAAGAATCGACCCTCGTCGACTCTTCAGGAGCAGAAATCGGGTTTGTCAGTTCAGGCGGATTCGGACCCAGCTACAACGGCCCGATCGCAATGGGCTATGTCCCGCCCAACTTCAGCCAAACCGGCCAGCAAGTTACGGCCGTCCAGCGCGGCAAAGAGATCCCGATGACGGTCACCAAGCTTCCCTTCACTCCCCACAACTACTACCGAGGTTGAACCCATGGAATTTGTAGATCGCCACATCGGCCCCCGTCAATCGGACGTGGATGACATGCTCCAAGAGTTGGGGGTGGGGTCCCTCGCTGAACTCATCGACCAGACCGTCCCGGCCTCGATACGAGACGAAGCAATGGAGGCGCCCGAAGCGCTCTCCGAGGTGCAAGTACTTAAAAAGCTGCGGGGAATTGCCAGCCAGAACGAGGTGATGTCTTCGTTGATAGGCCAGGGCTACTACTCGACGGTCACCCCCGCCGTGATCCGCCGTCGCTTGATCGAAAGCCCGGCCTGGTACACGGCTTACACGCCTTACCAGCCCGAGATTTCCCAGGGCAGACTCGAAGCGCTTCTCAACTTCCAGACGATGGTCTCGGATCTGACCGGAATGGACCTCGCCAACGCTTCGCTGCTCGACGAAGCAACCGCCGCCGCAGAGGCCATGACGCTCATCCATCGTTCAACGAAAGGCCAGAAAGGTGATCGGTTTCTCGTCGATCGCGCCTGCTTCCCACAGACGATTGCCGTTCTTGAAACCAGGGCTACCCCCCTTGGTCTTGAAATGGTCGTCGCCGACCCATCTGATGTAGACGACACATTCTTCGGAATGATCGTGCAGTATCCGGGCGAACGCGGTGCTATCCCCGACTTGAAACCGATGATCGAATCAGCCCACGCGGCCGGGGTGACGGTGGCGGTCGCCGCCGATATTCTTGCGCTCACGCTTATCGAAGCGCCCGGTTCCTACGGTGCAGATGTCGTGGTCGGATCCACACAGCGTTTCGGCGTTCCGCTTGGTTTTGGTGGACCCCACGCCGGTTACATGGCCGTCAGCGACGCTCTCAAGCGATCCATGCCCGGTCGCCTGGTCGGCGTCTCGGTCGACACGGAGGGCCGACCTGCCCTGCGCCTCGCCTTGCAAACTCGAGAGCAGCACATTCGACGCGAGCGGGCGACGTCCAATATCTGCACCGCCCAGGCGCTCCTGGCCATCGTGGCTTCCATGTACGCCGTCTATCACGGTCCGGCCGGTCTGACTGAGATCGCTCAATCTGTCCATACCAAGGCTGCCCGGATCGCCAGCAGCCTGTCCGGATCACCCCATGTCGTAAGGAATGCAACCTTCTTCGACACCCTTGAGGTCACCATTGACGGTGGCGCGACGAACTTCATGGAAAAGGCCGCTGCCCAACGGATCAACGTCCGGTATCTCGATTCTCAGACGATCGGGATGAGCTTCGACGAGGTCACCTCAGAGAAGACGATGGCGACGCTGTGCGAACTGTTTGGCGTCGATCTCGCTACGGAAGCAACACTCGGCATCCCCGAGTCAATGTCCCGGACCTCCGACTTTCTGACCCACCCGGTTTTCAACGTGCATCACTCTGAAACCCAGTTGCTGCGCTACATGCACATGCTGGCCAGCAAAGACCTCGCCCTCGACCGGGCCATGATTCCGCTCGGGTCATGCACGATGAAACTCAACGCCACCGCCGCGCTTGAGCCCATCAGTTGGCCGGAGTTCGCCTACATGCATCCCTTCGCTCCATCGGACCAAACCGCTGGATACCAGGAGATCATCCGCGACCTTGAACAGTGGCTGGCTTCGATCACGGGTTATGCCGCTTTCAGCCTCCAGCCGAACGCCGGCTCGCAGGGTGAGTTTGCGGGCCTGTTGGCCATCCAGGCGTATCACCGCAGCCGGGGCGACGACCAGCGCAAAGTTTGCCTGATCCCTGCGTCGGCCCACGGGACCAACCCGGCGTCGGCGGTGATGGCCGGTATGGAAGTTGTCGTTGTCGCTACAACCGAGATGGGCGAAGTCGACCTGGTCGACCTCCGCGCAAAGGCCGAGCAGTATTCCGACACGCTGGCGGCGATCATGATCACGTATCCGTCGACGAACGGGGTCTTCGAGGAGACGGTCGGCGAGGTTTGCAAGATCGTCCATGATCATGGCGGCCAGGTCTATATCGACGGTGCCAACCTGAACGCGCTCGTCGGCCTTGCCAAACCGGGTCACTTTGGTGGAGACGTTTCCCACCTCAACCTGCACAAGACGTTTTCCATCCCCCATGGCGGCGGCGGACCCGGCATCGGCCCGATCGGGGTCGGCGCCCATCTGGCACCATTCCTGCCGGGACATCCCGAACTGGACCTCGGGACCAAGGAAGGACCAGTTTCAGCAGCGCCGTACGGCTCGGCTGGCGTCTTGCCGGTCCCCTGGGTGTACATCCACATGCTCGGCGAAGCAGGGCTGCGGCGATCCACCGAGATCGCCATTCTCAACGCTAATTACGTCGCCAAACGGTTGTCCGACGCCTTCCCGGTCCTCTACACGGGCACCAACGGGTTCGTCGCTCATGAATGCATCATCGATATCCGCCCCATCACCCACGACTCGGGGGTGACGGTCGACGACCTCGCCAAACGTCTCATTGATTACGGTTTCCACGCTCCAACAATGAGTTTCCCGGTGGCTGGCACGCTCATGATCGAACCGACTGAGTCAGAATCGAAACAAGAACTTGACCGGTTCGTCGACGCGATGCTCCAGATTCGCCAGGAGATCGCCGAGGTGGAGTCAGGCTCAATCGCAGTCGAGGACTCGGTGCTCCGCCATGCGCCCCACCCGGCGAGAGACATGATGAGCGACGACTGGGAACGGGCCTATCCGCGCATGCAGGGCGCCTATCCCGGGTGGGCACATACCGGCCGCAAATACTGGTCTCCGGTGTCGCGGATCGATGGCGGCTACGGCGACCGCAACTTGGTGTGCGCTTGTGTACCGATAGACGCTTACAAATAGCTCAGGACATTCGGTCTAACGCAGCTTCGAGAAAGGCCACCGTGCGATCGATGTTGTAAAGCTTATCGAGCCCGAACAGGCCCATTCGGAACGTCGAGAAGTCGGCCGGTTCATCGCACGCCAATGGCACGCCGGCGGCAATCTGCAGTCCAGCCGCGACGAACTTCGAGCCGTTCTTGATCTCCGGGTCGTCGGTGTATGCAACCACCACTCCCGGCGAAGCGAATCCTGGCGCAGCCAGACTCTTGTACCCGTGTTGGGCCAGCAGCGCCCTCACCCGGTCACCCAGTTCCTGCTGGTCGGACTTGAGCGAGTCGAAACCATACAGCTGAGCTTCGGCCATCGCGTCTCTGAACACGATCAGCGAGTCGGTTGGCATCGTGGCGTGATAGGCGTGGCCGCCACTCTCGTAGGCCTCCATGATCTCGGTCCATTTCTTGAGATCACACGCAAAGCTTGAGCTGCTCGTAGTCTCCAAGCGGTTCCGGGCCGCCTCGCCCATCATCACGAGGCCGGCACAGGGCGACGCACTCCAGCCCTTCTGGGGAGCGCTACACAGCACATCAACACCGAGCTCCTGCATGTCCACCCAGATCGCGCCGGACGCGATGCAGTCGAGAACGAACAACCCCCCAACTGCGTGCGTTGCATCAGCGATACGTCGCACATAGTCATCGGGAAGGATCATTCCCGCCGAAGTCTCGACGTGTGGTGCGAAGACGACCGCCGGTGTCTCGGCGGCGATGGCCGCTTCGACCTCCTCGATCGGAGCCGGAGCAAAATGAGCCTGCGGCCCCTCCTCGGTCGGGCGGGCCTTCAACACCGTGTGCGAGGCGGCAATGTCACCCGCTTCAAGAATCTGTGTCCAGCGGTAGCTGAACCAACCGTTGCGCACGACGAGGCAATGCTCTCCGTTGGCGAACTGACGTGCAACGGCTTCCATCCCGAATGTCCCGCTACCGGGCACGACCGCCACAGAACTGGCGTTGTATGCAGACTTCAGCATCGCTGAGATGTCCATCATGGCTTGTTGAAAGGTGCCCGACATGTGATTCACGGCCCGGTCGGTATACACCACGGAGTACTCAAGTAGGCCGCCGGGGTCTACATCCGGCAATAATCCCGGCACATCTCCTCCATCACGTTGGTTCGGTGGGTCCGCGAACTGCGACCCAGCAGGAGGCTAACCGACAGGACCACACCAATCGTCAGGGACGATCAACGCAAGCGGCCAGGAGATCAGAGCGAGTCAACTTGTGCTTTGGCCCACGTCAAAGCCTGATCCTCATCAGTGAACATCTCCACTGGCCGCTCGGGATCCGCATACCTTTTGAACAGGCCTGCCAGCGCCACCGAGATGTCGGAAGTCACGAGGAGTGCAGTCGCCAATTCCACACCATCCAGGTCATCGCTGAACATTTCTCGTGCGTCTCGACCGGCGAACGCCATGCCACGCATGTCAACGACGACAGCAACGGGAGCGCCGGCAGCCAGATCAACCGTGATCCTTTGCACCTCGCGGGCACCATCAACATCAAGCACGGCATGTGCGTTGATCGTGTGCACGATCACACGACCATCCATATGCATATCGCCGATTGGTGTTCGCTGAGCCATGGCTGATATTTAACTTGACTCTGAATCAGAACGGTAATTGGAGAGGCGGACCGGCAAACCCAGGCGGTTACTGATGACAGCCACTACCTCATCGACGTCCTTATCGCTTGCGACGAGCGGAATGTCGCCGCCGGCGACTTGGCTCAGCCAGATCACGTTGTTGCGAGTCTCAATACCCTCGGACCGGTACCAGGTGTTGCCGACGTACATCGAGGCGACGTCCTCTGCCTGAAACTTTGCAGTGACCTTCCCGCCGAACACCCCTTCGATCACCATGTCCTGGCCCACTATCCGCAGGCGCTGCATCCTCACGAGGTACCTGATCAGAAGGAATTCGAGCATCCCACCCACCACAACCACTCCGACCAAGCCAAGAGTCGAGTCGAACGTTTGAAAAAAGGCCCAGATCGCGTATGGCACCATTACGACTGCGGCAAGTAACAGCCACACAACGGTGCGGGCGGCCGGTTGGATCGTGAGACCGTGCTCGTCGTCGACCACCTTCAGCCTGCCGCCCACCCCAACGAACCCGACCAACGGTTCTACCCGGTCGCGCATTCGGCGTCGTTGTTCATCCCAATGATCAAGATCGCCCATACCTCACACTGTATCCTTTGCGAAGCCGACATCCATCAATCGACCCGACCAGCCAGAGATCTCTGAGTGAGGGGAAGGTACATGCGAGAAGGACCCGAGGAAGATCGTCGCAGGAGTCGCCGCCGCACCGCCGAACGCCGTCGAGGGGACCGCCGGTCCGGAAACGAGGAATCCTCTGAGGCCACCGAGCAGCGCAAAGGCGAGCGTCGACAGGGCGATCGCCGTCAGGGCGAGCGACGCAAGACCAATTAGTCGACCACCCGCCACCACCGTGGAGAGTCACCGTCGAGCCCCTAGGAACTAAAGTCTCGACAATGCAGCAACTGACTGGCATCGACGCCGGGTTTCTCAACATGGAAACACCTGTCCAACAGGGGCACGTAGGCGGCGTGGTGATCGTGGATCCCTCCACCGCACCAGAGGGATGGGGCTTCGAAAGCATCCGCCGGGTCCTGGAAGAGCGCCTTCCTCTCCTCCCGCCGTTTCGGCGTCGGCTGATGACCGTCCCCTTCGACCTCGACCATCCCTATTGGATAGACGACCCGGACTTCGATCTAGACTTCCATCTCCGACACATTGGCGTCCCCCCACCTGGAGATTGGCAAGCCTTGAGCACGCTGGTCGCTCGGATCCACGAGCGTCCGCTGGATCGAGCCAAACCACTTTGGGAGCTCTATGTCATCGAGGGTTTGGCTGATGGACGAGTTGCCACCTACACGAAGATCCATCATGCCGCTATCGATGGAGTCAGTGGGGCCGAGATCCTCACCATCCTGCTCGATGCCGATCCAAACGGTCGGACGGACGCCCCGATTCCGCCTGCGGAGGACTCGAAATCGAGTCGAATCCCGACCCAGCTTGAGCTCATGGCCCGCAGCACCATCTCAACCATGATGTCCCCGGCCAAAGCCGTGAGAGTCGGCTACGAATTCGCCCGTTCCATCCCGGGCCTCAAGCCCCTGTCGAGTCTCCCAGCTCTGGTCGGCCTTGGAAGAGACCGGGACGCGGTCGTGTCGCGCCCCAGTCTGGTAGCACCACGGAC
>CBDTUI010000116.1:0-8074 GCA_965363765.1 uncultured Acidimicrobiia bacterium | reverse complement strand
TCTTCCGGCTCCAACCAGTGTGTCCGACTCCTGACAGTCGCGCCATCGGGACCGCCCTCTGGCGGTTGTAGTTAGTGTCATCAAGAGGAGAAATATCTTGCAAAAAAAGAAGTACTTCGTCGCGCTCGTCGCAGCCCTGCTGGTCGCCGTGACCTCGGTGGTCGCGTTTGCCAGTTCCCCACGGACCGTCGTCGCCGGACCGACCACAGTAAGCCTGAAGGCGCCAGCCGACGGGGATGTCCGCTGGGTCATGCCAGGGGTGAGACGCTTGGATCCGACCATCTTTGGAACGCCTGGCACCCCGCTTCGGGAGGAGTTGTTGCCGCTCGCCGCTCGCACCGTTGATGAGGGTGTCTACCAGACTGCCATGCCCGGGCCCTTCGGGGACGCTGCTATGCCGATCACAGGGTCGGCCAAGGTCAAGGTGAAGGACCTCACGTCGGTGAGCGGACCTACCACACAGGACGAGGTCAAAGCCGACTTCCGCTTCACCAGCCCCGATGGACTCCACGAGTACCGGGTCGTAGTGGATCGAGCCCTACCTGAGCTGCCGGATCACGAGAACTTCGGTGGCGTGGGCATCAACGTAGTCCAGCATGGCCGCACGGGGATCGGGACTGCGCTCATGCCACAAGTCATGGCCTTTGTCACCTTCTGGGGGCCCGCCGACTTCTACGTCGACGGCGTCAAAGTTGCCGACAACCGGTTCGTGCACTTTATGCTCACCGAACGGACCAGGGACCCCGAAGGCGACTACAGCCTGGCGTTCGACGGCGAAGTCGATCACGACTCCATGCATGCCCACCTGATCATGCCCAACGTGGTGGTGACGCCTAGTGGCCCGCAGATGAGTCCGGTGCCGACGGGTTATGAGCTGCCCAACGGAATGGATCAACCATTCCTGCACATCATGTTCGAAGACGTCAAAGTCTCCGGCAAGTGAGCTGACCTTAACTAGATAGGAGAGCCCGGGTCATCCCGGGCTCTCCTTCCATTCGGATCATCGAACGGCAGAACCGCGAGATCACGCCTCGACGATGAGCGTTGCCCACAGCGATTCTCTAAAACCAAGGACGAGGTAGAGGTCACCTTCGACATCTCCATCCCCGAAGGAGGTGGAAGGTGTGTGGCTGGTGTGCGATGCCACCGAACGGAAGGGGGTACCGACGCGCCGGGCACCGTTGACACCGTCCCCGAGAAGACACTGCTGGCCTACGCTGATCATGGGGTCACCTGCGAACTCATGCAGCCCGATCATGTTGTAGCTCGCCGCTGCTCGATGCAGTGCGGTCGGCAGGCGTGGATATTGATGAACTGGCCGGACGCCTCCAATCCGATCGCATGGAACGAGCTTCTCGACTCGATTCAGACCAAACTCACAAATTGAACAACAAGGAGATTCACAGAATGGACATTGGAATGATCGGCCTCGGCCGAATGGGAGCGAACCTCGTCCGCAGGCTGCTCCGTGACGGCCACCGGACCATCGTCTACGACGTCGACCCTGCCGCGGTGGCCGCACTGGTCGCCGAGGGCGCCATAGGAGCAAATGACCTCGCCGACCTGGTAGGCAAACTGAACGGTCGTCGAACTGTCTGGGTAATGGTTCCGGCCGGAATCGCCGGGAAAGTCATCGACGATATTGCGTCCCATCTCGAGGCGGACGACATCATCATCGATGGCGGGAACTCCTACTATCAAGACGACCTCGAACGGTCGGCGGGCCTGGCGGAACGAGGCATTCGTCTGATCGATGTCGGTACTAGTGGCGGTGTATTCGGACTCGACCGCGGGTTCTGTCTGATGATCGGCGGCGACACCGACACCGTGCAACACCTCGATCCGATCTTTCGAACACTGGCACCGGGGGTCGATACAGCCGTCCGGACGCCGGGACGGGATGGCGAACCCCTGCCGGCCGAACACGGCTATTTGCACTGTGGACCGAGCGGAGCCGGACATTTCGTCAAGATGGTCCACAACGGTATTGAATACGGCATCATGGCCGCCTATGCCGAGGGCCTGAACATTCTCAAACACGCCGGGATCGGGCTGGCCGACCGGGAGCAGGATGCCGAAACCGCCCCGCTGCAGCGGCCGGATCACTATCAGTATGAGCTTGATGTTCCGGAGGTCGCCGAGGTGTGGCGGCGCGGAAGCGTGGTTGCTTCGTGGTTGCTCGATCTGACTGCCGCCGCCTTCGTTGAGAACCCGGAACTGGACGGGTTCACTGGGCGGGTGTCTGATTCAGGAGAGGGAAGGTGGACCGTGTTGAGCGCGGTCGAAGAGGGCGTACCCGCCCCGGTCCTTTCGGCAGCCCTCTATAGCCGGTTCGATTCGCGGGGCCGTGACGAGTTCGCCAACCAGGTGCTGTCGGCGATGCGCCAGCAGTTCGGCGGTCATCACGAGAAGGTCGACCCCGCCTGATGGATGCGAACGACGTCGACGCGCTCATATTATTCGGGATTAGCGGCGATCTCGCCCGCAAGAAGCTGTTCTCGGCTCTCTACGACCTCACCGCCGGTGGTCTCGACATGCCGGTGATCGGAGTGGCTTCGAGCGATTGGAACGATGAGACCTTGCGGCTCCATGCCCGGGAGGCGCTCGAGGAAGCAGGCGAGCCGATCGACGACGAGGTGTTCGCACGGTTGGCCAACAACCTTTGCTACGTGGCAGGCGATTACCAGGCGGCGGCCACCTACGCCGACATAGCCAAGCGGGCAACTGGCAGCTCTTGCTCCGTGTCGTACCTGGCGATCCCCCCGAGTCTCTTCGCCGATGTCGTAGAGGGATTGGCGTCGGTAGGTCTCAATCGTCAGGGACGTCTGGTTTTGGAGAAGCCGTTCGGTCGGGACACCCGTTCGGCCGCCGAACTCAACGAAATCATTCACCGCCACTTCCCGGAGGAGCGGGTGTATCGGATCGACCACTTCCTCGGCAAGGAAGCCGTGCAGAACCTCATGATCTTTCGCTTTTCCAACACCATATTGGAGCCAGTCTGGAATCGTCACTACGTGCGTGGTGTGCAGATCACCATGGCGGAGGACTTTGGAGTCGAAGGAAGAGGCTCGTTTTATGACGGTGTCGGCACGATGCGTGATGTTGTGCAGAACCACCTGCTTCAGGTGCTGGCGTTGCTCGCCATGGAACCACCGGTGTCCGAGGACCCCGATGCACTGCGGGACGAGCGCGTCAAAGTCCTGACGGCCATCAAGACCCTCACTCCCGACGACGTGGTGCTCGGCCAATATGCCGGCTACCGCGACGAGCCAGGGGTGGCGTCAGATTCGGAAACCGAGACGTTTGCTGCGGTGCAACTCGAGGTGGACTCATGGCGGTGGGCCGGAGTGCCGTGGATCATCCGGGCGGGCAAAGGTTTGGGTTCGACCGTGACCGAAGCGGTGGTCGAGTTCGCCCGCCCCCCGCGTCCGCTCTTCTCCGCCGCCGATTGCAAACCCGGCCCGAACAGGTTGACGTTCCGCTCAAAGCCCGATGAAGGTATCAGCCTGTCGATGCAGGCGAAGAACCCGGGACTGGCGATGGTGAGTGGACCGGTCGAACTTCATCTGGAGCATGATCGGACGCCCGGCCGCGACGCCTACGACCGGCTAATTGGGGATGCGCTTCGCGGTGACCCCAGTCTGTTTGCCCGTCAAGACGGGGTCATGGAGGCGTGGAGAATCGTGGAACGTGTCCTCACCGACCGCCGCCCTGTGGTTCCGTATCAGCGGGGTAGCTGGGGTCCCGCTGAGGCCGATGGCCTTCTCCCCTCCGACTGGGATTGGGTGACGACATGAGCGAGAAGGAAGTCCTACTTGTCCGGCACGGACAAACCGAGTGGAGCATTTCGGGCAAACACACCGGACGCACCGATATCGGGCTCACTGAGCTCGGCCGCCGCCAGGCGGACGCACTGGGTGCCATGTTGGGCGGTGTCGAGTTCGCGGCGGTTCTCTCGAGTCCCTTGGTCCGGGCTTGGGAGACTATGGAACGAGCGGGGTACGCGGGCACGGCAGAGGCCACCGACGACCTGATGGAGTGGGACTACGGCGCCTACGAAGGGCGGCGCACCGCCGACATCCGGAAGGAGATTCCCGGGTGGTCGGTGTGGTCCCATCCGATCGTGGACGGCGAGTCCGTTGAGGAGGTCGGGGCGCGGGCCGACAGTGCAATTGCCCGGGCTTTGAGCGTCGATGGGCCGGTGGCGATGTTCGCTCACGGGCACATGCTCCGGATCCTCGGTGCTCGGTGGATGGGCTTGCCTGCCGTGTCCGGTCGGAACCTGCGGCTCGACACGGCCACCGTCTCTACGCTCGGATGGGAACGGGAGAACCGGGTGGTGCGCCACTGGAATGAAGCCTGTCACCTGCGTTCGATGGATCCGGTGCTCTGATGGGGGCTCTCCGGTTGGGCGTCGACATTGGCGGCACCGGGATCAAAGCCGCCCCGGTCGATATCGACCGCGGTGTATTGATCGGGGAGCGGCGGTACCGTGCGACTCCCAGGCCCGCAACTCCCCAGGCGGTGGCATCGGTGGTATCCGACATGACCGAGGATCTCGACATCTCCGGACCGGTCGGGTTCGGGTATCCGGGGGTGGTTAGGCAAGGCGTCACTGCCACCGCCGCCAACCTCGACCCCTCATGGGTCGGGATCGACGCGGCCGCACTCTTCTCACACGATCTCGCAGGGAGGCAGGTAACCGTGATCAATGACGCCGACGCGGCTGGCCTGGCCGAGATCCGGTTTGGGGCGGGGACCGGACAGTCGGGCGTGGTCGTGATGGTCACCCTGGGGACGGGGATCGGCACCGCCGTGTTCAACGATTCCATTTTGGTGCCCAACACCGAATTCGGCCACTTGATGATGGACGGAACGGAGGCCGAAAAACTGGCCTCCACCAGGGCCAAGGAGCAAGCAGACCTGAACTGGAAACAGTGGACCGGACACCTCCTGGCCTTCCTCAAAGAACTCGAACGCCTCATATGGCCCGACTTCTTCATCATCGGCGGCGGAATCAGCGCCGAGTTCCGGAGCTTCTGTGAAAGCCTCGGTACATCAGCGCCGGTGGTAGCCGCCACCCTCGGCAACGACGCCGGGATCGTCGGCGCGGCCATGGCCGTGGTGGAGTTCCGTCGGGCAGTCGGCGACATCGACAGGACCGCCGGCTCATGACAGCTCGAACCTTCCTGACGATACTGGAGTGACGAGCTGGCCGTCACTGCCGGGGACGTAAGCCGAACACGAGTGGAACAAGAACCGCGGCGTCCTGCGTGGATGCCGACAAGAGAGGAAGATGATTGTGAACCGAGATGTGAAGATACTGGCGCTAGCGGGGAGCTACCGGCGTGGGTCCTTCAACCAGGCACTCGTTGCCGCCGCCCGTGAGGAGGCTCCCGGCAACGTCGAGTTCGGCGAATTCGATCTGCGTCAAGTGCCGTTCTACGACGGTGATGTCGAGGAAGCTGGGATGCCACCGGAGGTCGAACGCCTCAACGCCGCCGTGAGAGCGGCAGACGCGCTCCTGCTGATCACGCCCGAGTACAACGGCGGCATCCCCGCGGTATTGAAGAACGGGATCGACTGGTCATCCCGCGGCTACCCGGAAGCGCCCCTCGGCGCCAAGCTGGTGGCAATCATTGGAGCGACCCCCGGCCGGAGCGGCACCCAGAAGGCACAGGAGCAGCTTCGCCAGGTTGTTGGCCGTGCCGGTGCCTTGCTTCCGGACTTGCCCGAATTGATGGTCGCCAGAGCCGGGGATCTGATAGAGGAAGGACGGGTCACGTCTGAAGGACTGCGGTCCGATGTCAGAGCAGTCGTCGAGGCCCTCATCGGAGCGGTGGAATTGTGTGCCGATGAAGGTACGCGGTCTGTGGTCATGGGGTAGGCGAAACCGTGCGCATGAAGCGTCCTTTCAGGAGGCTTGACTGACGGCTATCGATCTGAACGCCCATAAAGGATGTTCGGCAGCGGATGAGCGACACCCGACGCCCACAGGCCGACGTGCCATTCGGAGTGGTCTCGGATCGGCTTGTTATCGGTCATATCGGGCGATCTCGGTACCCCTCGTTGAAAGCCCAAATGGATTAAAGGGATATCTCCTCGGCAACGGAGATGACCTGATATGTATGATCGAGTGATGGCCTGGAGCTTTCTCACCAACCACACCCGCACCTTGCGGTTCGTCGCCGATCGACCAGAAGCCCGCCTCGTTGATATCGCCGGCGAGCTCGGCGTCAACCAACGCACCGCCGGCTCCGCCGCGGTTCCCGTGAAGAAGCGCGACGGGCGCCGAAGCAGAAACCACTTCCAGCACCACCTGCCGATCCCCGAAGACCTCGAGCGACAACGAACCATCGGCGAGTTCCTCGACGTGCTCATAGGCTCACCCAGCGAACCACCCCGATGACCCCCCACACGACGCTCGCCGAGCGCGTCGCCCGCTAGGACCAGCCATGCTCTTGGTGCTCGTGTTCGCCTCCGTGCTCCTTGCGTCGGTCCTCGTATCGGCGTTGGCGAATCGTTCGGTGCTCTCGACCGCAGTCTTGTTCCTCGCGGCGGGGTTTCTCCTCGGCGAGGGCGTTCTAGGTGTGATCGAGGTCCGAGCCGACCAGAACCTGGTCAGTAACCTGGCCGAGCTGGCCCTCTTCAGCGTGCTGTTCTCCGACGGCATGCGCGTCGGATTCTCCGAACTCCGCTCCGCTTGGCGACTCCCAGGCCGGGCACTGATCTTCGGCCTTCCGGTCAGCCTCGGACTCACAGCTCTGCTGGCTCACCTGCTGACAGGACTGCCGTGGGCCGAGTCGCTTCTGCTGGGAGCGGTGCTGAGCCCAACCGATCCGGTCTTTGCTGCGGCCATCGTCGGCCGCGACGACATCCCCTACAAGCTTCGCAACCTGCTCAACGTCGAAAGCGGTCTCAACGACGGCCTTGCCCTACCCATCGTCATCGTCCTGTTAGCCATCGCCGGACCCGAAACTATCCACGCGCTCGATCTCGGAGCCGAACTCGCAGGAGGCGTCGCCATCGGCATAGGGGTCCCGGCAATCGCCATCCGCCTCGAGCGAACCCGACTGTTCTCGGCGTCGGTCAGCTACGAACCTCTCAACGCCTTCGCCATCGGCCTCATCGTACTTGCATTGGCATCGCTCACTCACGCCAACGTGTTCCTCGCGGCGTTCGCCGCAGGCATCACCGTTGCCACCATGAGCCCCGCCATCCGCGGCGCCTTCGACCGATTCGGCGAGCTCGTAGCCGAACTTCTCAAACTCGCCGCGCTCCTCGTCTTCGGCGCGCTGATCTCACCCGGCTTTCTCACCGACATCCCACTCAGCGGCTATGTGTTCGCTGCCGCGGCATTACTCGTCGCTCGCCCAGCGTCCCTCGGCCTGGCCCTCCTCGGCAGTCCTCTCCCGGGCCGCGAACGCGCCGCCGCGGCCTGGTTCGGACCCAAGGGATTCGCCTCGGTCGTCTACGGACTACTGATCCTTGACGCCCGCATTCCCCTCAGCGACGAACTGTTCCACCTCACCGCACTCGTCGTCATCGCATCCATCATCGCCCACTCCTCCAGCGATGTCGCCATCGCCCACTGGCTCGCCGACGACCCGAACCCACCATTGGCCACAGCCCCCTGACCCGCATGCCGCAGCTATGCTGCAATCCTCCGCACCTTCACCAGACAGGCAACCACCCGTGAGCGTCCCCGCCGACATTGTCTCGAACGTCCAGGCTCGCTTCGCGGACCGCAAGGCCCGCCGACAACGAGACAACCTCATCGACAGAATCGGCGAACTCACCTACGCGCAACGCACCGACCCGGCCATCAGCTACGAAACCGAGATCGCGACCCTTGTCGAGGAGATCCGCCACCTTGAGCGCACCGAAGACCTCCGCCACCGCAAGAACCTCGCCGACCCCGACCGTTAGCACGGTCGGAGCCAGACGACCCTTCAGGATCGCTCGGACCCCAGGTTCGTCGATTGCCGGCAGGTGCACCGGAACCGGTCGTGGGACCTTTAGAGAGAGGTGCATGATGCGTGAAGGGACAGGGACAGAAGTCGGTTCGAACGCC
>CBDTUI010000115.1:0-8200 GCA_965363765.1 uncultured Acidimicrobiia bacterium | reverse complement strand
CCAATGCCATGCGCCGCAATCCCGAGTACCCGGACTACGTCATGCTGGATCTTCTACTGATGCAGCGTTTCAATCCCGTAAGACAGGTTCGCCAACTTGTCGATTGCAGGCAATCCCGAAGAGCTGATGTGAAGAGCGATCCGGTTTTTGACAGTGAGGGTTTGCCGGAAAACCTGCAATGGGAAACATTGCAGGAGGGGCACCGGCTGGTGGAAGTGGCCTGCTCCGCGCCATAAAAGACTGGCTCGTCAGTAGGTGCGGGTGAGTTCGCCCAGCCGTAGCGGGCGCGTCGTCGTACGATGTGCAAGCTGCGCGAGCAGAAGCTCGCCTGCGCCGATCGCATCACTCAGTGCATCGTGGGCGCGGTAGCGTGGCAGTCCGTAGTGCAGACGCAATGCGTCGAGGCGGAGTGAGCCGGGGGCGACGGCCGAACCTGATCGCTTGATCTTGCGTAGCTCCAGCTCGAGAGTGTCGACGAGCGGGGCGACGAAGTGGCAGCCGTATAGCCGTTGACAAGCGGCGTCGAGAAAATCGTGTTCAATGCGTGCGCTGTGCGCCACCAGCACGCGCCCGGTGAGCGCCTGGAGAAGCGGGGGGAGCGCCATGGCCAGCGACAAGCCCTCGCGGGCCCGATCGTCGAGAATGCCATGCACGATGGCTGATGACTCGGGAATATCGCGCTCAGGACACACCAGATAGTGGCGAGCGCCGCGAAGGCGCAAACTATGTTCGACGATCGGCACGTACCCGATACTCAGTATCTCATCGCGCTGCGGCGCGAGCCCCGTTGTTTCGAGATCGAGTGCCAGATATTCAGTCCCGAGTGAGGCGCTTGCTGGTGATACGAAGGGTACTTGGTAGTAGTCGCGCAGTGCACCGGGTGGCGCGCGCTTGAGCCACCAGCGTCGCTGCTGCTCCAATGAGAACGTACGTCGCCACACGTAACTGCCCATCATATGTTCGAGCGCCCTCATCAGCGACCGAAACGCTGAGCGAGCGAGCGCTGCATGGTACGTACGATGGTGAAGGCATCCTTGAGGTGGCCTCTCTCGAAGCGCGAGAGCGAGTCGGGTACCACCAGGTTGTCCGCCTCGAGCCCTGCCTCGAGTTGGCGAGTCTGATGGCGAAAGCGGATGTCCGACAGGAACGTCAGGGCATCGCCCAGATCAAGTGCGCCACTCGGGCTGAGCTCACCTGACGTCACAGCCGCCTCGAGCCGCTCGCGCGTGTTGACCACATCGATCCCACCATCGAGCGCGTATACGCGGGCAAGATCCACAATCGGAACAACGCCTGCGTGCTTCAGATCGAGCACTTTCGTCTCGTCGCGGGCGCCGCTTAGAACGAAGTTACGGAAGAGGCCGAGCGGTGGCTGGCGCGAAAGCGCGTTACCGGCAAGGTGGGACAGAAAGATTGAGTTGCCGCGGGTACGCTCGAGCAAAGAGTGGCGCAAGGTGGCGGACAGAGCAGCATCGCCGTAGACGTGGCGCAGGTCAAAGAAAGTGCAGCCGTGCATCAGTGCTGTGGGATCAGGGCTGTCGACCCAGCTAGCGAAACGAGCCTGCCAACGCGAGAGCGGCTCACGCCACTCTGGGTTGGTGGCCATGACATCCCCGGGGCAGTAGGGCTGACCGCAGGCGGCAAGCCCGTCACAGACGAAACGGGCGAGCGCTTCGAAATAAGCACCGTCTCGTGAAGGCTCGAAAGCGTCATCCAGGATCAGCGCATTGTCCTGATCGGAGGCGATGGTGAATTCTTCTCGTGCCTGGGAGCCTGCGGCTATCCAGGCGTAATCTACTGGCGGGGGGCCAAGGTTGCGTTCGGCGAGCTCAAGCAGGCGGATGGCGAATGCGTCGGTGAGGCCCGTGACAACGTGCTGGGTTCGCTCGGCTGAGGCCCCGCCGGCGGCAAGGTTTCGTACCAGCATGGGCAGTCGCCGGGCAATAGCGGCGAGTGTCTCAACGGTGTCCTGACGATGGATGTCGGCGGCGAGATAAATCGGCGAGGTACTGTGACGCTCGATAAAGTCAGAGGCCGTCACGACACCGGCGATGCGATCATCATCAAGCACGGGTAAATGATGTATGCGGTGACGGGCCATCGTGAGCAGCGCATCGTAGGCGTAGGTGTCGATACTTGCGGTAATCGGCGCACCGGTCATGATGTCGCTCACGGGTGATTCGATGTCGAGACCTGCAGCAATCACGCGAAGTCGCAAGTCTCGATCGGAGAAAATGCCGTAGAGAACCCCCTCCTCGACAACGAGCATCGAGGAGACTTTCTCCTCACTCATCCGTACAGCCGCCTCTCTGATCGAAGCTGTCGGCGGCAGGTGGATCGGCTCTCGGCCAAGAAACTCTCGGAGCCGCGTCTCTGTCAGGTTCAGTGGGGCGTCGGTTGCGTTGTCGTTATGGCGCACCGCGTCGCGTAATCGCTCGGCACCGGCCGGGGCGAGAAACCACGCAAGCTGGCTGTGCTCCTCGCAGAGTCGATCGACAGCGCTCGCTGGCAGCCGATAAAGCAGTGTGTCCTCAAGTGCGACGTAACTGATGCCCTGCACATGTTCGTGCGGCGATGTACGGTAGCCGAGCAGGTCCCCTTCGCCAAAGCGCGCGAGTAGCTCTCCGGACTGCCCGCGCAATTCCACGGCGCCGCTGCGAACAAGGCTTAACGCCGGTTCATTATCTTCGGTTTCGGGAATGGTAGTTTCGCGTCGTATGTAGCGAACGGAAAGCTCGGCGACGGTGGCGTCGAGTGCCTCGCGCGGCAGCTGATCGAACGGACGCAGTGCGCCAACGAAGTCTCGGATCTCGAGCTGTTCGATGTCCATCTAGTGAGTCCTCGTCGGCGCATCGGGGCTATCCCCTTTTACTGCGTCAATTGTCTTTATAGTGCTTCCGTCTTCACCTTTTGCGCAGTGCGGAAGATCGAACGTGAACACGGTACACCCGGGGCAGGTCCGCGCAACGTACAGACGCCCGCCGTGGTGTTCGGCGATGTGGCGCGAGATGGGCAGCCCGAGCCCGGTGCCGAGCGACTCACCGGCGTTTGCGCGGTTCGCCTGGTGAAACTTCTCGAACACGTGCTCGACGTCTTCGGGAGCGATGCCCGCACCATTGTCTTCGACCTCGACGCGGTACTGTCCGTCAGCGTTCAACAGGCGCACGTGGACTCGACCCGTCTCCGGGTCACAGAATTTCACGGCGTTTGAGAGCAGGTTGACGAGGAGTTGCATGACACGATCACCATCGACGTTGACTGACGCTGCCTCGTTCGGCAGTGTTTGCACAAGCGAGATGTCGCGCTCGCGAAAGAGCTGGCTGACTGTGGCAAGCGAGTCGGTGACAAGCTGGCGCAGATCGAACACCTCGTGGCGCCACTCCATTCGACCTGATTCGATCTTGGCAAGATCAAGCACTTGGTCGACAAGCCGCGTCAGCCGCTCGGACTCCTTGACAATGATGCCGAGAAACTCCTCGCGTTGCGCACTTTCCATGTCCGGATTCGCAAGCAGGATCTCGGAGAACGCGCGGATCGAGGTCAGTGGTGTACGTAGTTCGTGGCTTACGGTCGCCACGAACTCGTCCTTGAGTCGATCGAGTTCCTGCAGGCGTTCGTTAGCCGTACGCAGCTCTCGTGAGGCCGCTTCCAACGCACGTGACTGACGCTCTAGCCTGCGACTGTGGCTGAGTACCTTGGAACTCTCCTCAAGGATTTCGAGCACACCCTCGATACTTGGTGCAGTACCGCCGGCAACCGAGCTGATCATGACGCGAGCTGAGGCAGAGCCGATCGCGCCGGCGAGCAGACGCTCGCTATGTTCGACAAGCGCTGGCGCGGCAATCACCCTGCGGCGTTCCTCAATATCGCTGGGCGCATCGGTGACATGGGTAGCGAGTACGGTGTCGAAGGCTTGCTTGGCTCGCACAGGACCCAGGAAACGACCGACCAGCGCCTCAAGCTCCCCCACGGTTGCGTGCCCTGACAGCGAGTTAGCGTCGAGCTGCTGCTCGCCCTCGTCAAAGGCGCTGACGAAGCGCTCGGCCTGCAAGCGCTCAAGTACCGAGCGAGTCCCGAACAACGATAGGATAACAAGCAATCCCACATTTGCCAGCATGCTCCAGAACAGCGAGTGGGAGATCGGGTCGAGCCCCTCCAGTCCGAACAAGCGGAAGGGATGAAGCAGGGCAATACCGAAGGGCCCCTCGGCGATAAAGCTCGCTGGCAGCCAGGCGGCAAATTCCGGCAGGAGCAGCGTGTAGATCCAGATCGCGAATCCGGCAGCGAGCCCTGCGATAGCGCCGACTCGACTCGCCGATTTCCAGTAAAGACCGAACAGCACGGCAGGGGCAAACTGCGCCACAGCGCAGAAGGAGACCAGGCCGATCGTCACCAGAGAGTACGAGTCGCCGACCAGGTAAAAATGCAGGTAGCCGAGCAGCAGCACGACAACGATGGTTGTGCGGCGAATGCGCATCAGTGTTCGCCCGGCGTCAAGCTGAGAGGCGAATCGCCGACCGCGGGTGCGTAACAGCACCGGCATGACCAGGTCGTTCGAGACCATGGTCGTGAGTGTGATTGTCGCAACGATGACCATACCTGTCGCGGCCGAAAGCCCTCCGAGAAACACGAACAGCGCAAGCGCGCTCTGTTGCTCGGCGAGTGGCAGCGTCAGTACGTAAGTGTCTGGGTCGACGCTACCAGATGGAAAGCGTAGCTCACCACCGAAGGCGAGTGGCAGCACGAACAGGTTGATGACCAGGAGGTAGAGCGGGAACAGCCACATCGCGCGACGCACGTGATTCTCGTCGACATTTTCCACGACGGCCATGTGGAACTGGCGCGGCAGGAACATCACCGCAACCATCGACAGAAGCGTCAGTGATAGCCAGCTCGTGTAGCCACCGGGCAGTCCCGACGTTTTCGTCAAGGCTACTAATCGTGGATCACTCGCGGCCTGGCGAAACAGTTCACCGGGTCCGTCGAACAACCCGAAGGTGACCCAGATCCCGACGGCGAGGAAGGCAACGAGCTTGAATAGCGACTCGAATGCAACGGCCGCAACCATACCCTCATGCCGCTCGGTGACGTCCAGCTTCCGCGCACCGAACAGGATCGTGAAGGCGGCCAACGCGAGCGCGATCCAAAAGGCGGTATCCTGCCAGGGAGCCTGGCGGACTGCCGTGGAAATATTGTCCAGATTCGGGTAGTTGCGCAGCACCGCATAGCTCGTCGACACCGCCTTCAGTTGCAGCGAAATGTAAGGCAGTATTCCTATTACCGCGACGACCGTGACGAGTCCACCGAGCAAAGCACTCTTGCCGTAACGCGAAGCAATGAAGTCGGCAATCGAGTTCAGTCTGTTCAGTTGCGATATGCGAATGATCTTCCTGAGTACAAACCACCACGTGGCGGCCATCAGCGTCGGCCCGAGGTAGATCGGCAGGAAGCCTATGCCGGAATTGGCCGCACGTCCGACACTGCCGTAGTAAGTCCAGGCCGTGCAATAAACGGCCAGGGAGAGGGTGTAGACATAGGGGTTGGCGATCAGGCTTCGGTCGGCAGCGGCTGCGCGTTCGCCCAGATGGGCGATAATGAACAACAAGCCGAGATAACTGAGAGAGACAGCCAGAATAAGGCTTCCGGACATAGATCAATCGTCCGCTCTGGTTGAGCCACTGGGTTGTGGCTCCAATGTACCACCGCTGTCGTCGGCTTCCTTTGTGACGCCATTGCCGTCTTGCTGCTCAGCCAGAACGGCGATTCCTCCGATCAGAAGTGCCCAGACGACGAACAGGTACATGAATGGCAACGGTATGCCGAAAACCGAAGCACCGCGATCGAACAACGAGAGCAATGGGTAGTTCAGCGCGAGCAGTCCACCAATCGCCAGCACGATCAGGCCAGCCCCTGACTTTTGCGCAGGCTTCATGCCTTGTCGAGCAGCAACTCGACCCGCTCTGCGAGATCCCGCGTAGAAAACGGTTTTGTTATGTAGTCGTCGGCTCCGGCAGCGAGGCCTTTTTCACGTTCGATTTCGCGTCCCCGAGCGGTCAGCATCAGCACCCGTATATTGCGAGTACGCTCGTCGGCGCGCAGAGCCGTGCAGACAGCGTATCCGTCGAGCGTCGGCAGGTTTATATCGAGCAGTATCAGATCAGGCAGCAACTCGGCAACCGCGTCGAGTGCGTCCTGACCGTCGCCGACAGAGCGCACGGTGTGACCGGCCTGCTTCATCAGGAACTCTAGCGAAAGAGCGATATTACGCTCGTCTTCGACAATGAGAATTTCGTGTGCCATACAATCAGTATAGCGCCCGGACACGCCGCATGCACGTCGTCTCGTCTATCGATTCATCGACCGGTGTGTCGATTGTCACGCTAAGGCGCCTAAGCAAGCGTCTGGCAACATCTGGCAATTTGGATCATTGACCCGCAAAGAAATTCCCTGGCTGGCCCTGCGGGCCTGGCGACGCTGGCGCTGATCGTACGATGTCTGTTCAAGCTCGGACTATCAGGGGATAGCCCGAGCTACAAGACGAAGACCTGATCAGGCAGTCGGCGATACCTGGGTCTCTCCCGATACTCCATGCTTGGCCCGCAAACTGTCGCGATACAAAGCCTTGGTCAGTGACACAACCATCAGCACCATGATCAGTGCAAACGGCAAGGCACCGATTATCATGGCATTTTGCAGAGCACTGAACGGATTGGCTTCAGCACCACTATTTCCTGCAATGATCAGTGCACCGATGACAGCGGTCAGGATGACACCCCAGATGATGCGGTGCTTGATGCCTGTTTCCTGTTCACCCCCCGACATGATCGTATTCATGACAAGTATGCCCGAATCCGCCGATGTTACGAGGAACGTCATGATCAACACCACACACATGATAGTGATTGCAGATAGGAATCCGCCGGATATCATTTCTCCGAGAGTCACAAACAATTTTGCGGTGTTGGATGCCCCAATGATGGCCCCCTCAGCTGCGCCACTCAACTCCAGGTCGATTGCAGTACCACCCAGGATAGTCATCCACAGGAAACAGACCAGTGCTGGTGCAATGACACAACCGAAGATGAATTCACGCACTGTACGTCCCTTCGATATCCGCGCCAGAAACAATCCCACGAAAGGAGAAAATGCAATCCACCAGGCCCAGTAGAATGTTGTCCAGCTTGCTTGCCAGCTGAATTGGCGGCCCTGCGTACCAGCTTCGTATAAAGTCGCTGCCAGGGCATCGGCATTTTCCATTGCCGTTACCGATGCAGGCAAGGCTTCCTTAAAAGCGTCCAGCGAACCCCAGGCATTGGTGGCACCGCCATACACAGCTGCCAGATCCTCTACAGGCAGGGCCTTGACAGTTTCAGGAATTGCGGTTGCGAAAGCCTCAGCGGATTGTGGCCAGTAGGGGCCAAACGACAATTGCGCAAAATGCAGTATGTAGTCGACCAGACCAATGCCGAACTTGGTCATGGCAAAAAAGAAAGATCCAAATATGACGAATGTCAACAACAGTATGATCGACATAACGAGATTGAGGTTTGAAAGGTACTTTATGCCTCGTCCAACACCGGATACTGCGGAGAGAATAGACAGGCTCATGATCACAACCAATGCCGCAATCAATCCGACGGTTGATGGTTTGGGAGCATCCTCGGCACCGTTCATCAACCAGTCCATTCCCGTTACCGCATAAATACCATCCACAAACTGACTGACACCAAATCCGATGGTTACCGAGACGCCAAGTATCGTGGCAACAACCCCCAGCACATCCACTATATCACCCAATACACCATTGGCAGCACGTCCCAGCAGCGGTGTTAACGCTGAGCGTATTGTGAGCGGCATATCACGTGTATAGGCATAGTAGGCCAGCGAAAGACCGGTCACCACATAGATCGCCCAAGCATGAAAGCCATAGTGCAGGAACGTATAACGATAGGCGGATTTCACCGCTTCCTCACTGTTTGCAGCTACCTCACCACTGAGTACCAAGGGGTTGGAACCCCATAAACCTAATGGCTCCGCCGTAGCAAAGACCATAAGCCCCACACCAAGTCCAGCGCCAAACATCATGGAGAACCAGGAGAAATTGGAAAATTCCGGCGTCTCGCCCTCCTGGCCCAGCGTTTTCCTGCCGGTTGCCGGTAACAAGGCAAGCACAAACAGAAAAAAAGCGAACAGGCCGGTG
>CBDTUI010000114.1:0-8307 GCA_965363765.1 uncultured Acidimicrobiia bacterium | reverse complement strand
CGGGCATTTCTCGCCACGGTCGTTGCGGCGTTCTGTATGTACGACATGTCTGGTTGCCGATTGCGGCCAAGCGGCGACGGCACACAGATGAAAATGGCATCGGCCGCTTTCAGATCGGCCGGATCGCCTGTGACGCTGAGACCGGAGCTGAGCGCGCCAGCCAACTCAGCGTCCGACACGTCATCGATCGGAGACGATGCCGCACCAAGTCGGCGAACCCGATCCTCGGAGGTGTCAAACCCGATAGCGGCGTGACCTTTGCTTACCGCGGTCAACGCCAGCGGCAAGCCAACGTAGCCCAGCCCGACGACGCCGCACGTCCACTCATTTCCTTCGAAGAACTCAACAGGGCTATCCACGGGGCCAGATGTTAGTCGCCTGCGTAACTGATGGCTCTGATCAAGAACGACGCCATTTGTTGTCGGAGCACGATGTTGTCTGGGCAGAAACGGTCGTTGGCTGGTGGGTTGCAGCCGAGCGTGATCCCGGCGGCAGCAATCCGTTCGATGTCCGCCTCGAAGATCGATCCATTGTCGTCCGTGAACGGATCGGGCGCCCGGTCGACCAACTCGTAGGCGCGACTTAAGAACGCCGCCATCTGGCCGCGAGTCACTTTGCGATCGGGACAGAAACGGTCATTGACAGGCGGGTTACACCCGAGTGTGATCCCGGCGGCGGCGATCCGCTCGATGTCCGCTTCGAACAGGTGTCCATCGTCGTCACCAAACGGGTCGGGTGCCCGCTCGGTCAGTCCGAACGTCCTGGTGAGGAATGCGGCCATCTGGCCTCGGGTGACTTCCCGGGTCGGGCAGAAAAGAGTGTTCGCGGGTGGGTTGCAGCCCAGGGTTATACCCCGCTCGGCGATCTCGTTGATGTCCATCCAGTGCACCGAATCGCTGATATCGATGAACGCATACGGACTCTCGCCGCCGTATGGGTTGTAAGCCAAGCTTGAAACAGAGGGGGCCAAAAGCCCCAGCTTTGCGTACTTCTTAGCGATGCTCACGGTCTCCGTTGTTGCAGTCCCATTCTTCGTTCCCACAATGGTCATATGGGCACCGGGGGCGGCGCTAGCGAGGGTTACGTTCGTGATCCCACTGAAGCCGTACACGGAAGCGATCTTGGCTACTGATACAGTCTTCTCCCAGGTGGCCCTAGGGTTGGCTGACGTCAGCGACCAGGGATCGGCAACCGAACGCGAGTACGGAAGTGGTGTCACGAACACATCCTCACTATTTTCGGTGTAGCCGCCCGTTGAAGATGAATAGAACGCCTGGATCAACGTATCCGCATACGAAATAACTCGGGACCGGGTACCGGAGACGGCCGATTCCCACTGCGGATATGTGCTTGCACTGTCTTGCTCGTTCTCCATGCCGCGATAGTTCTGATCAAAGGTTGTATCGAGAACATGGCAATAGCAATAAGACCGCCGAAAGTTTTTGATGAAGTCGTAGTTGTCTTGGTCCGCGCCATAGAACCGAGCGAACTTCTCAAGCGCGTAGGTGCGGCCGGTAACGACCTGGGCTTCCAGTGCCGCTGAAGGCCAGCTCAACGGAACTTCTCGTAACCCGAGTAAATACTCCTCAATCGGTAATTCGATCGACACATGAAACTGCCCTGTCGTTACCTGCACGTCACCCTGGCGAATTCGGAGCGTCCCGTGGCGGTAGTCGGTGCCGTCGATGTTGATGTATTGCGCCTGACCTGACCCTCCCCAGGTCGCACTCACGCGACAGTCACCGTAAGGGAAAGTCTGCGGCGATGGACTGACGCGACGAAACTCACATTTGTTGGTCACGCCATCGACGCGCCGGAGCTCCCAAACGTCGTTCGGTACGGGTACCGCATCTTTTCGCGGACAGGCACCCTGGCCATCATTGGCCTGACAGAGATCGACCGAGCCACCAGCACCCGCGGGCACCGAGAAAGCCACCGAGTTCACATCCTGAGCTAGACCGACCCATATATTGGGATTCTCGGAACCAAGCGGGTGAGGAGCGTCGTAGAGACTGGTGTGATCCGCCGGGGTGACGTCGGTGTAGTACAAATCTATGATCTCATCCGAAGTCTTACCGGAGAGAGCCATTGCATAGGCACCGTACTGACTCATGCCTATCGCATGCCCGAAACCGCCCCCGAAAAACGTGACGGTGGCTGGGGAAGTCTGGGCTTGCGCGGGTGCCGCCGGGATCAGCGTGCTGGCAAGCATGACGACCAGGATGATGATCCTGCTGCGTTTCAACACAACTCCTCGGGTCGGTTCCGCCCGCCCAGGTCGACGCCACTGTACAAACCTTTTCCGCTCACTTCGAATATCGGCATCATTTACCGACGAGTTGATAGACCGTGCCAGCCCGGATCACGTACGTATTGCCGCTTCCGTCTTGTCCAAACGACACCAGACCGAACGTGGAACCGAGATCGGTGAGATCGGCTTCCGCAACCACCGATCCCGCCACCACCCGAATCGAACGAATCCAACCCGAGCAATAATCGCCATACAGGAAATGCCCATTCAGTTGGGTTAGTTCGCCCCGATAAACCACGCCACCCGTGATCGAGCAGCCTTCGCTGTGGGTGTACTCGAGTACGGGAAACGTCAGCCCGGCCGTGCTGCAGCTTCCCAGCCCGGTGCATTCGGTACCTTCAAATCGCACCCAACCCAGGTTCGGACTCTTTGCGGCCATCGAAACGACGGAGATCTCTTCACGCGACCCCTGACCAACGTCGGCGATGTACATGTCCGATCCGTCGATCCACCAGCGCCACGGGTTTCGCAGACCGATCGCCCAGTTGGTCGAGGTGGCCGTGACCGGATCAATCCGAACCATCGATCCCAACGCCGTCGCCGGGTTCTGGCCGTTCCTACCCGGATCGAAACTTGAGCCACCGTCACCCAACCCCAGATACAGGTAACCGTCTTCACCAAACATAACCATGCCCCCGTTGTGATTGGCATATGGCTGCAGGGTTGTGAAGACCACCCGACCCGAGTTCGCATCTGCCTTATTGCCAATCACTTTGAACTCTTCGACCACCGAAGCATGGTCGGCCGACAGGGACAGTGTCTCGGCTGAATACGAAACGTAGATAAGCCCATTGACGGCGAAGTCGGGGTGGAACGCCAAGCCGAGCAGGCCGCGCTCTCCCCCCTGGATGGCGACGCCAGTCAGGTCTAACAGTGGATCGGCCAGCAACTTCCCGTCGTCGATAACCCGAACCTTCCCGGATCTCTCGGCAACGAAGACTCGACTGTCTCCTTGAGGGCCGGTGACCTGGATCGGCGAATCGAACGAGAAAGGGACCGCTTCGAGCGCCGGAGCCAGCCGGGGGGGCACCGGAATCGGCGTAAGTCCCTCGGCCCGAACAAGGAAGCTGGCCATCTCATCGCGGCGCACTCGTTTCGACGGGCAGTACCGATCGTTGGCAGGCGGATTACAACCCAAGGTGACCCCGACGGCTGCCAGGCGCTCGATGTCGGCTTCGAAGATCGAGCCGTCATCGTCGATGAAGCGTCCGGTTGCCCTATCAACGTACCCGTAGGAGCGCACAAGAAACGCCGCCATTTCGCCGCGTGTCACCGGACGGGTCGGGCAGTACCGATCGTTGGCAGGTGGGTTGCATCCGACAGTGATACCAGCCGCCGCTATGCGCTCAATGTCGGCCTCAAACAGGGACTCGTCATCGTCGGTGAACGGGTCTGGCGCCCGCTCGGTAAGGCCGAGCGCCCGCGTGAGAAACGCCGCCATCTCTCCTCTGGTCACCGATCCGTCTGGGCAGTAGCGGTCGTTGGCAGGCGGGTTACAGCCGCGGGTAATGCCCGCCTCGGCCAGCGCTTCAATATTCGCTTCGTGAACGTTGCCGTCATCGTCGAGGAAGGTGCCGCCGGGCGGCAAGGCCACCGCCACGAAAGCCGTGAGGGCGATAAAGCTGGCGATGAGCACAATTGCGGTTGGGATTCGAATCATGGTGTTCAACACTATCGGTGAGTTTGTTCCTATCTGAGCCTTAAGTTATCTGGCAGTCCGTCCGATACACCAAGTATGAATTATTCCTTTGGGCGTAGGGGAATCAGCTATCTGGCGGTCCTGGTGACCGCTTTCGTTGCGCTATCCCTCATTCCTGCACCACTCCCAGCGGTCGCCTCGCCGGTACACAACGGCGACATGATCGACCTCATCAATGCCGAACGGTCGAGTCGCGGCCTCTCGATGTTGTCTCGCCATTGGGACCTTGAGGACGATGCTTCGGTTCAGACCGCTCGTCAGATTGCCAAGGGCACCATTTTCCACACAGCTGATCTCAGCAAGATCGTGAGTGGTGGATGGTCGAGCCTTGGTGAGAACGTTGGCATGGGCCCGAACATCCCGGTGCTCCACAACGCCTTTATGGACTCGCCTGGCCATCGGGCGAACATCCTCGGGGACTGGACCCATATCGGCATCTCCGCCAAGACAGCCAGCAACGGCCAACTGTTCATCACCGTGATCTTCATGAAGGCCCGCGGGTCAGTCAGCGACGCCACCCCGCTCGCTAGCCTTCCAGTCCTATCAAGCGCCAACGACACGTCGGACACGGTCTTTTCTGACGATATCTCGTGGCTGGTTGCTCAAGGAATAGCCCTTGGCTGTGATGGAAACTCGTACTGTCCGAATCGACCGGTCACTCGAGGCGAGATGGCCACGATGATGGCGATGGCGCTGGAACTGCCGACCGCCTCAACCGACTACTTCACCGACGACAACGGGTCCCCCCACGAGGCGAACATCAATGCCGTGGCAGCCGCTGGCATAACCCTCGGGTGTAACCCTCCTGCCAACTCGCATTTCTGTGAACAGCAGACGTTGACCCGGGGACAGATGGCCAGTTTCTTCGTCAGAGCCCTCGGTCTGACAACGAACGTCGCCGACCAGTTCGGTGATGACGGCGGTTCAGTTCACCAGGCCGACATCAACGGCCTCGGCGCCTCAGGCATCACCAAAGGATGCAACCCGCCCACGAACGATAGTTTCTGCCCGGAAGGCACTCTGACCAGGGGCCAGATCGCAGCCTTCCTCCGACGGGCTCTCAGCTAACCGACCGAGTAGGTCAGTCCAAGAACCGGTTTCACTCCGGTACCATGCTTCCCCATGCGTATAACGGTCCTGGCGGTCAACGACTACGAACACGACCCGCGGGCCCGGGTCCTGACCCACCAGCTCACCAGCGCAGAGCACGATGTGACCTTGGTGCGGATCGGCGACTCGGCTGACCCCGACCTGACGAATCCAACGATCACTGCGGACGTGGTCGCCTCCCACCAACCCCCGGGAACTTCGATCCGTGCACGCCTCACCCGCAAACTCCAGACCACGGCTGCCCGAGACGGTCGCCGCTACGAAGCCCTAGTCGACGCTGCGGTTCGAACGAGCGCCGAGTTGATCCATCCGACTACCGAAAGGGCCCTGCCGCCGGCGATGGCAGCCGCCTCGGCGTCGCCCGCCTACGTAGCACGTGCGCCGCAATGGGACGGTGCGGGTCGGTTCGACCTCATCGATCGCGCTCCGGCACAACGAGACGCCAGTCGATCCGTGCGCGATGGGCTGGCCTTTCACTCGCCAGACAGTCCACACGATCCTTACCGGCCCGAGCCAGGGCGCCATTCGGGAACCCGGATTGCGCTGGCGTATCGCAAGACAGATTCGAATCCAGGCAAGTACCTTGAGGCGGCCCTCCATCGCGCTGGTGTAACGGTTGACCTGCACACCGACCAAATCGACTTCGACAGTCTCCCCTCGGACACCGATGCGGTTGTATTCGTCGAAGGCCCGTACCCCGAGATCACCGTCACCGGAAGCACCCCGGCCATCCCCATCGGATTCTGGGTTCATCACGGCGAGCACCATCTCGCCGCCAACCTTCGACTGGCCGACCGCTACCGGGCCGACCTCATCCTTTTGGCGCACTCCTGGCATCTGGCCCACTTTTTCCGTCAGCCCGTGCAGCGTTTTCCCTTTGGCATGGCCCCCGACCTGTTCGACGGTTCGACTCCGATCGCCGAGCGGCGCTACGACGTGGCGATGGTCGGTGCCTACATACGCGGCGGTGGACCCTACGCGTTTCGGGGTCATCTGACGACGAGCCTCGAAGACGCCTTGCCTTCGACGGCGTTTGAAGAAGGTGTCTCAGCGACTCGCATGGCCGAGCTTTACGAACAGGCCAGGATTATTCCGAACGAGGGCGGTACCCGTCACTTCCCAATCACCATGCGGATACTGGAGGCAGTTGGCGCCGGTGCACTGCTTGTCACGCAGCCCATCCCCGGCCTCGATCAGATCCTGATTCCCGACAAGCACTTTGTACATCTCGAAACCGATTTCGTTGACCAGTTCCTGACCCTGCTTAGCGACCCCGCCCAGATACAAGTAATGGTCGATCAGGCCAGATCACACGTTGCAGGTGCGCACCTGTACGACCACCGGGTGGATGAACTGCTCGCAGGGCTTCGATCCGCAGAAAAGGTACCAGCTCGTCCGTCGGCCCCCGAGGATGATCCACTGGCGAAGCTGATCGACAACGATGTCGAGGTCCAACGGGTTCTAGCTGCCCCCGGGACTGACGTGATCTTGCCAGGCCGCGAAGTGTGGCAAGACGTGCCCGATCCCGTGGTCGGGTCCTATGAAGCGGTAGCCTTTCGGGACGGTACCCCGTCGGAGGCTATCCTGGCGGCGGCGCGGCGCTATCTCTACGGCCAGGCGCCGGACCGGCCCGCCCTGGATTCGTTTCTCTCCCATTACCACCCCCAAGCCGAGATCTCAGAAGCCGGACCTCTGATACGAATCGACCTGAAAGCCGCGAGTTACCGCGTCACCTGACCATGCACCCATTCACCGGACCCGAAAACGACTACCAACCACTCCTGACCGAGGAGGGCACCGCTCCCCTGCCCGCTGTGTCAGTCGTCATTCCCGTATACAACCGTGCCGAGCTTCTCCAGCGGACCCTGGCCGCCCTGACCAGTCAGGATTACAAGGGTCCATGGGAGGTGGTGGTGGCTGACGACGGTTCCGACGAGGACATCGCCGCCGCGGTCTCCGAAGTTACCGCCCAAACCGACCTTAAGGTCTCGGTAGCTCATCAAGCCCACGAAGGGTACGGGGCAGGGCGAGCCAGGAACCTCGGAGCCAGTCACGCCTCTGGTTCGGTCCTGGTCTTCCTCGATGCCGACTGCATGCCCGGTAACGACCTCATCTCGCGGCACGCTGGTTGGCATACACGAGCATCGAACCTGGTTGTTATTGGCGCTCGTCACCATGTCGACACGACACAAGTGACTGTGGCTTCGCTGCTCGCCGATGGCGTCCCGTTCGACGCCGAAACGAGCCCATCGGAGGACTTCCGCTTTACCTTTTACCGCAGGTCATCTCGCCTGCGGTTCGGAGACGAAGCCTTCCGGGCCCTCGTCTCGAGCAACTTCTCGGTTCGTAAGGCTCTCTTCTTGAGCGTGGGCGGTTTTGACGAGTCGTTCAACCGGTGGGGCGGCGAAGACACCGAACTCGGCTGGAGGCTGTCCGAGGCCGGAGCGTTCATCATCCCGGACGAGGGTGCCGCCATGTTTCATCAAACCCAGATAGACGGAGAAGAAGGTTGGCGTGACGAAGCCCGCCAACAAAACGACGCCCAGATCAGCAACCGAATCCCACACCGGTTCTATCGAAAGTCGGCCGATGACCGTTTCTACGTGCGTCCCAAGCTCACGTGGATCATCTCACCGGTGATCGACTCTCGGATCGAGTCGCTGTGGGGTCGCATTCGTGCGCAGAACTTCACGGATTACGAGACGGTCTGGGTGGGTGGCAGCTCTGCGCTCGCTCAGTTCGCGGCCGTCAACGAAGCCGATCCACGAGTCAAGACAGTCCCGACCCTCAGAGAAGCGCTTCGTTCGGCAGCCGGGCAGTACGTAATCACGCTCCATGGATGGGCAACTCCAGACCACCGGCTCGCCGCCCGCATGGTGCGCAGATTCGACAGTCGACCGCGGCTCGGGTCCGCCTCAGTGGGATATCAACTCCCCGGTCCAAACGGCCCACTCGCCTATAAAAATGACGCAGATGTCTCGTCGATCGACGCGGCTTGGAGCGAAGCCGGTCTTGCGGTCTTCACCTGGGCGCGAACGAGAGAATGGGCCAAAGCGCTCCTGACTGAAGACGAGCCAACCGCGGCATTCACACGTTTGCGCGGATGGGGCGAAACGGTGCACGTGGCCGAACCGTTGGTTGCGTTACCGAGCGGGTCGCCAGTAGAAGGCCTTCCGGCCGACTACCC
>CBDTUI010000113.1:0-8529 GCA_965363765.1 uncultured Acidimicrobiia bacterium | reverse complement strand
CGCCTGAGCGTTCCCACAGGTCCACGGCGGCTTGCTCCAAGGTGAGGCCATGAGGTGGAACCGCATGCTTGACGTAGACATCGGCCATGACTGCGACGTCGGGGCAGATCTGAGCGCGTAGACGGCCAACTTCTGCGGCCTGTCCTTCAATCAAACCCTGGTCGGTGAACATGAGGCTCGAAAGAACATTTACTCGTACGAACGCTGCGCCGGTCACGGACGCGATGGACAGAGCCGACAAACCGTCGTTACGAAGAACATTGACTCCAAGCGGCAAGGGGGAGACCTGACTAACGGCATCGACCGCCCGGGTCATTGCAGCGACGGTCACCGCTGGCACAGCGTTCTTGAAAAATGGGGCATCGCCGAAGTTCTCAATCATGATGCCATCGAACCCAGCCTCGGTGAGCACGATGCCGTCTGCTTGAGCCTGTGCGATAACGCCGTTGAAATCACCGTCGTATGCGGGGGATCCGGGAAGAGGCCTGAGGTGGACCATCCCGATTAGCCGGGGGAGGGTCACAGCTCGACGTTGACGAGTTCCAGTGCGGTGGCCGCCATGTCGCCTTCGGTTTTGATCGTCGGGGCATCTTCGGGCGTCAAGAAACCTACGGCGACCCGACACCAATCGGCAGCCTGGCCACGGATGAGTTGATCGGACTCGACCGGCCCAAACACCCACTTCGAATACTTTGGACCCATGACTTCGACTCGCACGGAGCCGTCGTATTCGACGCCCGCTTTGGCGAAAGCGTGGGGAAAAGAAGCCCAGGCGAACCACGCGATGTGTCGCAGCCGAAGCGTGTCCTCTATCTCTTCTTCGGCTGCGATGGTTTCGTCGATTTCAAGGGCGAAAGACCACGCCTCGACGAGCTTGGCGGTTGCGAACGTGCGGGCACTCATCGTCCCGTTGAACGTGGGGATACGATCCGAGGGCTTGCTGCGGAACAGCTCCTCGATGACCTTGGCCCGTGCGCCGCGCCAGACCTCGATGATGTCCTGGGAGCGCATGCCGTCACCGACCCGGATCGCCTTTTCGCGAATCCCGTCGATTCCGCCCAGGGTTTCGAAATCAGAGAGCTGAGAGCCTTCCTCAGCGAGAGAGTTATAGGCGTAACGTTCGGACTCGGACAGGTAGCTGACCAATTCGTGGATGGTCCAACCGTTACGAATCTTCTTCTTGTGCCAGTCGCGCGGATTGATCCGCTGTAACAGCTGGTCGAGTGCCTGTTCTTCGGCTACGAGGTCGGAAAGTATTTCTCTCAAGGCTCAAATATTGTAGTCGGCTCGAACGCACCCCGTCGAAGTTCGGCTACCACGGGCGGTCTTGTTGTTCGTCGGTGAACGGCGTGCCGGGGTGAACAATTGCGGGCGTAGCCACCCAACTGTTGACGATGTTCACGAGCGCCCGCAGCCGTCCAAAGTGGCGCCGGTCGAAATGGAGTTGCAGCCGGCGGGCTTCGAGGTCGTCGCTGTCGCGAGTTTCGGCACTGCTTGGTTCCACCGACTCGATCACTCCCGAAACGAGAATATCGCCGAAGTGGTCGTTGAGTTCGGCCAATTGCTCCGTCGTCGGGCCCTGGGTGAGTCGCAGGACCAGTTTGCCATCGACGTATCGCTGCGACCGGAAGTTCGCGTAAAAGTGACAGATCTCGTCGGCGGCGACCATCGGGTCATTGGTAATCAGGTATAGATCCTGGTCTTCTGGAGCGATCAATTCGGAACCGACGAGTTCTTCGACAACGAACTCCTTCCATTTCTCCCAATAGTTGGATTGGTCGGATCCGACCATGACTATGGGATGCAGGTCGGACTTGCCGGTCTGCACGAGTGTGAGCAACTCGAAGGCCTCGTCCATCGTGCCAAAGCCACCCGGGAACAGGGCGAACGCCGAAGACTCCTTGACGAATCCGAGCTTGCGGGTGAAAAAATACTTGAAGTTGATGAGCCGATCCGGGGACACGAACTGGTTAGCGCTCGACTCAAAGGGAAGTCGGATATTCACTCCGTACGAAGCGTCCATTCCGGCCCCTTCGTTGCCGGCTTCCATGATTCCGGGGCCTGCGCCTGTGATGACTGCCCAACTTCGTTCCACCATGATCTCAGCAAATCGTTTGGCCAAGTGGTATTCGATATTCGTGTTAGGTGTCCGTGCTGAGCCATACATCGTGACCTTGGGTCGCTCGCGGTCTCGAGAGAACACGAGCATGGAATACCGGATCTCCTTGAGGGCGGTATTCACCAGCTTGAGGTCGCCGCGTTCGGCGCCGTCGCGGTACAGCTTGAGAGCGGTCGTGATGATCTCCGCAGTCAGGTCCTCGTTAGGGTTTTCTCCTGCCTGAGCTACGAGAGCGGTAACCGCTGCGTCGACTTCTTCATTGCCCATGTCATACTTGCGCATCTGCTTAGGCTAGCCCTGTATAGGGTTTTTCCGTTGGGCCCTTCCTAACGACTGCGTTCCACACGGTCTCGTAGTGATCCTGGTCATATTCGTCGACGTGGGGCAGCACAAACTCTTCCCACGACCGGCGTAGTGGGTCGGCTGCGTCGGCAAACATTTGGAGTCCGGTCGGAAGCCGGTCAAGCGTCCCTCGCAAGCTCATTGGGGTCTCGACCCGGGTCCCCGCGTCGCTTTGTTCGAATGATTCGTTGATCTCGCTGGCCAGGCGAGCAATCGCCTCCACGAACGGATCGGCCAGGGTCGGATAGCGGCGGGAAATCATGGCGCGAAGCTGGTCGGCGTTCGGGAACCGTTTGTGCCAGATAACCCAGCGATCAGCAAACGCTTTGTTGAGCGTCTGGGTCCCGGCATAGTCGCGCAGGTCAGTGGGGTTCATCGTGCCAAAGAGACGCACGTCATCGCGCAACTCGACATTTTCGCCGTTGGGGAGGTCGATCGCCTGATATCGGTCGAGTAGGCCGTGGAGAGCGAAGAGGGTCTCGGCTCCGGCGGCATTGAGCTCGGAGAGATTGACGAGCGCAGGACCCCGCAGGGCCCGGGTGATGTCCCCGTCTTCCCATCTCGACTCGGTGCCACCCTTCCCGTCTCCATGGAGTTTCGTAGATCCAATGAGGGTGATGTCGCGTACTTCGCCGGTGAGCGGGATGCGGTAATACGGGAGTCTGATGAGCGCGGCGAATTGTTCAATGTCGTGGTCTTTGCCGGTTCCCATGTGTCCGCGGACGGCAACGTGCAACGGTACGAAGGCATCGGAGTTCTCCCTACGAACCTTCTCGACCTGCGCAAACCGATACAGCATGCCGAGATCGACGTAGTGCGGGTCAGGCTCCGGGATTTTGTTGATCCGGTGTTTGTAATCTGGAATGGCTTTGGGCATCTCGAACGTTGCGAGTTCGATGGCCTTGCCTTCACCCGTCGGGTCTTCGAATACAACTTTCTTAGACATTCGTCGTTTCCTTCCAATTGAATTCGGACGAGAACGTCCGGCTCGAAAAACCTTCTGTAATGAGTGATCTCCGTAGTGATCCTTTGACCCCTTCGATAACCGAGCGGGCCAACGTTTCGGGACGTTCAACGATCTGATAGCGCGAATAGACCGTCTCAACGGTGTCTTCGCCGATGCCGATCCCGAGAACGATCGTCCCATTGGCCTCGGCGCGGGCTACGGCTGCTTGCAGCTCGGCGCTCGACCCTCGTGTCATGCCGTCAGCAAGGACCACGAGCACCCGGACGGTTGCGCCGAGGCGCGCCATACGCTCGGCCGCATGTGTGACGTTGAATTCGTCAACGTTGGCCCCCTTGGAAAACATTGAAATCGGAGGGCTTTCACGCGGTTCACGCCGGGCGAACTCTGCTGCGGTTCTGGCGTCGGCAGCCGAGAAGAACAGTCCTGACATCACATCGCTCACTGACCGCCACCGTTGCTGGAACGATTTGATCATGTAGTGGTTTACGGTTGACGACAGCCGGTCGGCGCTCGAACCTTGCGTGCGTCGCAGGCCGCTGGTGGTGCGTGACGACCTTCTCGTGTATTCGTATTCGCTGTCGAGTGGTTCGGCGGCGAACGATCGGTTGAACAGGGCAACCTCGAAATCGATCTGGAGCTCGTCACAGAGTTGGGCGAGTGACCAGGCGCCGAGTGTGGCGGCCGCGAGCCCCCAGGGTGACTTTCGACTCGTCCCGTCAATTGAGCGGGGCTGCAACATCGACGCCGAACCGTCAATCAATAGACTCACGGCGTACGACCGTCTGGTGCGCCTCGCTCGGCGTTCATACATCCGTTCGTACAGACCGCCAGCCAGCAGCAGCGGAGCATGCGGCGACAAGTCTCCGGCATCGAAACCCGATTGCAAACCACGCCGTTGGTTGGCTGCGAAGAGGGGAAATAGCTCACCTGAGATGCGACCTTGGGCCATATGCCAGCGACGGGTGGCTTCTTTGAGGCGTTCCCGGCCTTCTGGCCCCCACTGCCGGAAGCGGTCAGGGAAGGGAGCCACGAGGAGCTTGCCAGCCTGGCCGGAAGGCAAGTAGACCGTGGGGGCTTGGGAGACCTTCAGGATCTGATCGGTCGATTCCTGGCTAGCCACTTCCGACGGAGCGCGTCGCATGGATTCGCCTGCCCGAGCATCCGAGGCCTTTCGAGTCTTCTCGTACGTTTCGCTGTTCTGGAGGATCGGTGTCAGCAGCCGGACATCGTCGACTCCTTCGGCGATCGTCGATTCGTCGAGCTCTTCTCTGGCCTTCTTTTGAGCGGATGTTTCGGTCTCAGACGAAGGAGTGACGACTTTATGGAGCTTTGCCACGTTGAGAAGTTGGAGCGCCAATGTCCCGATCTCCCACGGATCCGTGCTTCGGGCGGCAGCTTCGATGAACGGAGCAGCGTCTGCCAGGGCGACCGCTACTCGGCTGTCGGTCCTCTTCTCGAGATAGTCACGTTCGACGTGGCCGCCGAGAAGCATGAAACAGGCGATCCCGAACTGGGCGAGCGGCTTGGATTCGGACAACGCCTGGCTAAGAGCGGCGACGTACATGTCGGTGAGGACCGACCGGGCGCCCGGGTAGATGTCAAGGCCTTGGCGTTCCTGGCGAGCGTCTTCGAGAGCGAAGAACATAGCCTCGGCGGCGCCTCCGCCCGCTCTTCCAAGCGCGTCAAGAAGATCAAATTCTCCGTCGGGGATCTCGTCGGATTCTGAGAACCATTCACGGGGGAGTGGCCGCCGTTCGTCGAGATTGGTCGAGACAAGGTGGACGACCTCGTGCAGAGCGGATGCCAGTGCCACTTCCTCAGGGGTCACCGGAGCTCGCCTCGAATAGGCTGCCTGGAAGATGCCAGGGTTGACGACGATCTCATTTTCCGAGCTCTTTGCTTCGGAACCGAGCCGAACCCGGAGTTCCTGATTGCCGCAGAGAGTTCGGGCGAAGCGGGTCACCGCAGGGGCGACCCGTTGGTACCGTTCGACCACCTTTTCGATGGCCCGGTCCTCGGGGGGGAGTATCTCGGTCAGCATGGAGCGGTCGCGCATTAGTCGCCCATTGTCTCATGTCCGTCAAATCATCAGGCGTCAGGTATCTTTGCGGAGTTTTGTTGGCGATGAAACCCGCCAACGGGATGGGGACCTATCATGGCAAGCCATGTATTACGACCTAACGACGTTGCCTAATGGCTTACGCGTCATCACCGAGACCATGCCCGGAATCCGATCTGTCGCCGCAGGTGCCTGGGTCGATACAGGAACTCGCGACGAGCTACCGAACGAAGCGGGTTCGTCGCATTTCTTGGAACATCTACTTTTTAAGGGATCAGAGCGGATCTCCGCCGTGGAGATCTCCCGCAGCTTCGATCGGATGGGTGCCCAATCCAACGCCTTCACTTCGAAGGAGTACACCTGCTTCTGGGCAAGACTGCTCGACGACGACCTTGACGTCGGCATGGAGATGCTCGGGGAAATGTTGCAACGGCCGGCTTTCCGATCTGACGAGATCGACTCAGAGCGTCATGTCGTCATCGAGGAGCTCAACATGTCAGAGGACGACCCCCAGGACGTCGTCTTTGAGCGGTTCACCGAAGCGGCTTTCGCTGGGCACGTTCTCGAAATGCCCATCCTCGGTACTCGTGAGTCGATCATGGGCATGACCCGGGACGACATCACCGGCTACTGGAAACGACGCTACGGAGCGAGTTCGACGGTCTTTGCCATCGCTGGAGCGGTCGAACATGACCAGGCCGTCGAGGTGGTCAGCAGATACTTCGGAGATTGGAGCGGAGCTCCCGTCTCCCACGAATGGGCCGATCACAATTTCAGTCCTTCGGTCAGGGTGGAAGTGAAAGACACCGAACAAGCCAATCTTGTGGTCGGAGGTCAGGGCATCGCCAGGGGCGATGACCGGCGCTACGCATTTGATGTTATGCACCACATTCTCGGTGGCGGCATGTCGTCCCGGTTGTTTCAGACCATTCGCGAAGAGCGGGGTCTCGTCTACTCGGTGTACAGCTTCGCGCTGCCGTTTGCTGATGCCGGGGCGTGGGGCGTGTACGTCGGTACTACCCCGGACCAGATAGACACGGTAATGGAACTCGTGAATCTTGAACTGGCCGCCATCATGAGCGAGGGCATTACCGACGAGGAACTAGACCGTGCCAAGTCGAACATGCGCGGGTCGATGGCCCTCGGTTTCGAGGACGCCAACTCCAGGATGGTGCGGCTCGGCAAACGTGAGCTCACCGGCGGTGAGCACGTCTCGATCTCAGACCATATCGCCAGGGTCGAAAAGGTCACCAGGCAAGACGTGATCGACGTCGCCCAGGACTTTCTTGGCGGTCCCCGCGTGATCGGAGCCGTAGGGCCGTTCGCTGAAGCCGACCTGGAAACCTACTTGAAATGATGCGGGTGGCGGTCTCCGGGGCATATGGACGGATGGGCCAGTTGGCCTGTTCGTTGATCGATGCGGCTCCCGACCTGCTGCTTGGTCCTCTGTATGCGCCAGGCCATGCCGGTGAAGAATTATTCGGCCAGGCCGTGATCGACAATCTGGCCCGTGTGGCCGATGCCGATGTCGTTGTCGAGTTCTGCACACCGGCAGTGGTCATGGACAATCTCGCAAAATGGCACGACATGGGTTTGCACGCAGTAGTCGGGACGTCCGGTTTCGATGAGGCTCGCGTCGAGTCAGTAAAAGCATTGTGGGCCGGAGAGATCTCCCGGTGTTTGATCGTGCCCAACTTTGCGATCGGGGCGGTTCTCATGATGAGATTCGCCGAGATGGCTGCTCCCCACTTTGCGGCGGCAGAGATCATCGAACTCCACCACGACCGGAAGGCAGACGCTCCGTCTGGCACCGCTCTCAACACTGCCGAACGCATCGCTGCCGCCCAGCCGGACCAGCGTCGATCGGTAGAAGCGGCCATCGGCTCCGAGGGAGCGATCGGGGTAGACGTGGGTGGGGTCCGTGTTCACTCGGTACGCCTGCCCGGCATCGTTGCCAATCAAGAGGTGATCTTCGGTGGGGTAGGTCAAACCTTGACCATTCGTCACGACACCACTGATCGGACCGCATTCGGGCCCGGTATCGACCTGGCAATTCGCAAGGTCTCGTCGCTCACCGAGTCGGTGACTGTCGGCATAGACCGCTTGCTCTAGGTCAGAGTATCGATCCAGTCGGTTCGACGATCTGGCTGAGTAGAAAGCCGTACGCCAGGGCGACCGCCAGAACAGCTAACACCGCACGGACGTATTTGGGTGGGGCGACACGCTGTCCGATCAGCCATGCCGTTGAGATCCACACCAACGCATCAAGTGGCCAGGCAAGTATCAGCTCTGATCCGAACAGGGTGAAGACCCCCGATACGGGAAGTCCGGCGAAGTACAGGGCGAAGTTCGTAGTGGCGATCCCGATCCAAGCAGTGACTACGGAGAAGGCTACGAACGTTCCGAGCAAGGCGATCGCCGAACCACATCCGCCTCCCGTCTCGTCGCCGCCATCGATTGTCTCGGTCAAATCAGAACCGCGACAAATCCGAGAGAGACGCGCCGATCGCCACGAATGCGATGAGGGTGATGACAACGCTCACGATGGTCATGATCGTGATGATGGCGAAATACGTGTTCAGATTGCTCGCCGCCTTCTCGAGCGACTCGAGCGATCCGGTCCGCCTGGCGTTCTCGAGTGCCGTGTTGGCTTTGAACAGCATCACGGCCATCCAAATGACAACTGCTGCGAACGGGATCGTGAAGATACCGAGCACGAGGAATACCCCGCTAAGTCCCGTGACGATTCCATTGACGATCAGCCAGATCGGTTTGGGCATCTTGGCAGCTACCCGTTGCACGAGTCCCGAATCGGACCCGGTTGCCGGCAACTGAGCAGGATTTGGGGCGGGAGATGGGGTAGGCGACCAGGCTGGCTCGGGCGGGGCGGCTGCAGCCGGGACGGACGGGCTGGGGCTTGTGTCGCCGGGGGTCACACCGGTGAGGGTTGACGGAATCGGGTCGCCAGTCGTGGGCAGATCAGACAATGCCGATTCGGACAGTGCTGAATCAGCCAGTCCTGAATCAGCCAGCCCTGAGCCA
>CBDTUI010000112.1:0-8554 GCA_965363765.1 uncultured Acidimicrobiia bacterium | reverse complement strand
TCGGATGAAGAGCGAAATCGCGGCGCCGAAGCAAACCTCGCAGCCAGACTCATAGCCAGCCGATTAGGCAAACAAAATGAGCCTGTGCCCGGGGCAGATCGCACCGGAAGCACAGGCTCATAGCTTGTCTCTAGAAGTGGAGGCTAGGCGCTGCGGCGGTTGCCGGTTTTGCCCTTGTTGCCCTTATACCCGCCGCTCGAGGCACGGTTCCCGCTCGGTCCATCTGAACGATTGTTGGATCGTTGGTTGCCGTTTCGGTCGTTGTTGGAGCTTCTACGGTTACCGTCCGAGCCATTGCCGGACTCGGCCCGGTTGCCGCGCGGTGCATCGCTCGTGCGTCCATCCGAATTGGATTCCGACCGCTTGTGTGCGGCTGGCTTGCTCTGGCCGCGGCCTTGTCCACTACGGTTGTGGCCGCCGCCTGAGCTTCCACGGTGGGATCGCTGGCTGTTGCGATTTCCTTGCGGACGTCGCTTCTGGCCGCCACCCTTTTGTTCAACGACCGGTGCGTCACCAATGCGTCCACCTGATTCGCCTGTTAGCCAGTCGTTCTCGGGATCGTGCATGGCCGTGTTGAGGCCGACTGAGCTCTGAAGCCGTCGGGCATCGCCCATTTGGTTTCCGAGAACGAAGGAGACAACCACGCCGTCGGCACCAGCGCGCGCTGTGCGCCCGGATCGGTGCAGATAGTCCTTGGAGTCCTCTGGTAGGTCAAAGTGCACGACACTTGCAACGTTGTCGACGTGAATACCACGAGCGGCGACATCGGTGGCTACGAGTGCCTGAACTTTGCCTTTCGTGAAGGCGTTGAGAGCCCGGGTGCGCTGGTTCTGGCTCCGACCACCGTGGATGGCGGCTGCGTTCACACCGGCCCGCTCGAGCTGCTGAGCGACGCGGTCTGCACCTCGACGGGTACGCGTGAATACGATCGATGGTGTTGAGGTGCCGATGATCTTGGCCGCGAGTTGAACGCGATCATGGTTTTCGACCTGCCAGAAGTAATGGGAGGCCTCGCCTGCGTTTTCGTCACCTTCTACCTCATGGGTAACCGGATCGGTCTGGTATTCCTTGGTGAGCTGGGCGACATCCTTGTCGAGGGTGGCCGAGAAAAGAATGGTTTGTCGTTTCGCGTTGGTCATATCGAGCAGGACCTTGACCTGGGGCATGAAACCCATATCGGCCATACGATCCGCCTCGTCCAAAACCACGATGTCGACGTCCTGGAGGCTGACGGAACCCTCGTCGATGAGGTCGGTCAGGCGGCCAGGAGTTGCCACAACGACATCGGCGCCGCGACGCAGTTGGCGACGCTGAAAGTCGTAACCGACGCCACCGTAGATGGCCAGCACCCAGCGGTTTGTCGCCTTGGCGAGTGGCAGCAACTCTTTGCTGATTTGATCGGCAAGCTCACGGGTGGGAGCGAGGATAAGGGCACGCGGCCGTTTTGACTCAGCACGCTCGACGCGGGCGAGCAAGGGAAGGCCGAAAGCCAAAGTCTTGCCAGATCCGGTCGGGGCGCGTCCAAGGACGTCGCGTCCGGCCAGCAGGTCAGGAATGGCCGCTTCCTGAATCGGAAAGGCCTCAATGATAGATCGCGCAGCCAAAGGTTTAGCGAGGCGCGCGGGCACGCCAAGGTCGATAAAGTTCGTCATGTTTCTCCTCTGATCTCAGTTATCTGAAACCGGGCAGGTACGGTTTGGTCAGGCTCGACGCTCGTAATCCGTATCCCACGAGGATCGAGAGGCAGGAACTCGAGGTTGCGTCCTGCCAACTAGCTAGGCCGTAGATCACCGGGGTGCGCGCGTGCGCAGACCTCGTTCCAGTGCGGCGGTAATAGAACGCTAACACAGATCGTTGACGATCGCCGCATCGCACTACGTGGAGCGGGGCCGGAAGATGTGTCATCCTTCGATCCTCGAAACGTCTATCGTCATCATGTGACCGTCGAAGAAGAACGCATCGCCCTGTTCATGGATTATGAGAACCTGGCTATTTCAGCCAGAGAAGACCTTGGTGGCATTTCTTTCGATTTCGGTCCGGTGGCTGACGCCCTGGCCGAGCGGGGGAGGGTCATCGCTCGGAAAGCCTATGGAGACTGGTCGTTCTTCGATGAAGATCGCCGGATGTTGACTCGCCATCATGTCGAGCTGATCGAGATTCCGCAGCGGATGGGAGCCGTGCGCAAAAACGCTGCTGACATCAAGATGGCAGTGGACGCGTTGGAAATGGCTTTCGAACGCGCTTATGTCTCGACATTCGTGATCTGTACGGGTGACAGCGATTTCACGCCGCTCGTCCACAAACTTCGCGAACTCAACAAGCTCGTGATTGGTGTCGGAATTCGGGCGTCCACCTCCAATCTGTTGCCGCCGGCGTGTGACGAGTTTCTCTTTTACGAGACGCTTGAGGGCGTCGAGCCCGGGGTTTCTACGAAGGCCAGGGCCCCGAGACGCCAGGCACCTCCTGCTCCGGACGCAGTGGTGAGCGAACCCCCGCCCGCCCCGACTACATCTGGTGAAAGCCTCGACGACCTGGCCAAGTTGGTCAGTACGACAGTCGGTGGTCTGAAAAGAAGCGCCGGCGGGACGATTCTTGGCTCTCAGTTGAAGCGGACTTTGTTGCGCAAGGATCCGACCTTCTCCGAAGCCAACTATGGCTTTCGAGCGTTTGGAGAGCTGCTGCGCTATTTGGACGATCAAGGGGTGGTCGAGCTCTCAGAAGGCCCAGCGAAGGGTGATCCTGAGATCGACTTTCCTACCGACTCGGCCAGCGCTGATGCGGCGTTCGAACTCATGCAAAAGGTGATCGGCGATACCGCTAAGGATGGATTCGTGATGCTGTCGGGCCTCAAGGATCAGATGCGCAAACGCGACCCGCAGTTCTCCGAGAAACAATTCGGCTACAGCAGCTTTCTCCAGTTCATGAAAGCGGCCCAAACGAAGGGCGTCGTGACCATGGAGTGGGACGACGACGCCGGCGGGTACAAGATCTCGTTGTAGAAAACCGGGCGTGCCCGATCAGTACATGATCGTTTCGGTCAGATGGTGCGGCCATGTTGTGGCGTGGTAGGCCTTCCAAAGTCGGTAGTCGACCTGAGGAATGACCAGCCCCATGTCATGCGGCCGTATATCGTTGACGGCGTCCGTGAGCAGCGCCGTTGCATAGAGCGTATGAGCCCTGATTTCGACTTCCTCAGGACTGTCGCGTTCGATCAATTCGCCCTGGTTGATCCGTTCCTCAAGGGTTTCCGAGTATTCGAGAATCCCCATCAATCGAAGCGCCACAGGGACGATGTAGTCGGCAAATGCGGTCATCTTGGTCAGGTCGACCAGAGCCCACTCACCCGATGCGTGTAGACCCATGTGGAGCGACCACAGGGCAAGTTGGGCGAGTTTGTGTAGCTGAACTGAGTGCTCGCCGTACGGGCTGATGTCGTTGAATCGTGGAAAGTCGACCACGAGGCGTTCCAGCAGTCCGTCGCCGTCGTGATACATCGCTGGAGCACACGAGTCCACGAACCGATGGAAACGACCGCCATAGTTATCCACCAGTGTCGAGCCGATGGTGTTGAGGATGCTGGCCCGCACACTCAGCATCGGCAATTCGATGTTTCCGGCGAAGATATCGGCCAGGTCGTCGGTGGTAATAGAGGCCAAGACAGCGCCATCGCAAAGGTCGATACCGGATTCGAGCGCCTGGTGGATGCGAACGAACATGCCTTCGGTGTCCGACCAACCTTTCGCGTCGTATTCGACCTCGTACTTGATTCCTGATGAGAAATCGGTGAACGCGAAGTTCAGTGCTGAGGCAACCATGACGAAGTCGATGATGTCGTTGCGGGTGGTCCCGAGATCGAAAGGGCCAGCGCTCGCACCGGATGGGAAGATGAACTCCTCGTAGGCCATCCAACCAGCGACGTTCTGGATAGCGCTCGGGTTCGTGCGGACCGATTGGGAGCCCTCGATTACCGGCAGAACCGACTGCAGAACCGGCTGGCTCCAAGCGTCTTGTGACATGTCGGTACTCCGTTCTTGGCCCCATGGCTCTAGCGTGGTCTGCCAGGATGTTACCGAACTCGGATCGGAGATTGGACTTGCCAGGTAACGGAGACATTGTCGTCGTGGGATCGACCAACATCGACCTGCTCACCTACACCCAGCGGGTCCCCGATGCCGGGGAGACCGTTGTTGGTGATCGCTTCCAGATGGGATTCGGCGGAAAGGGTGCCAACCAAGCGGTCATGGCTCGACTGCTTGGGAGTCGAGTATTCATGGTTAGCTGCCTTGGTGATGACACGTACGGGCAGATGTACCTCGACAACTTCGCAAACGTCGGGGTAGACGCCTCGCACGTCCAGGTCGCCAAGGGTTCCAGTGGGGTGGCGCCGATTTGGGTGGAACCTGATGGCACCAACCGGATAATCATCGTCTCCGGCGCCAATGACCTACTCACCGGAACTCAAGCCTCAGAAGCGGTGGGCGCCCACTCCGATGCGTCGGTAGTTGTCGGCCAGTTCGAGATCCCACAAGCCGTTACGGCCAGCGCCTTTCGAACCGCCAAGGAGCATGGGATCGTCACACTCCTCAACCCGGCACCCGCTGACACAATCGCTGACGACCTCCTGACTGTGACGGACTGGATCATTCCGAACGAAATCGAGTTCGGACTTATTGGCGGCGGCGACCCGTTCAACGACGCCGATCTGGTCCGGTATGCCCGTGAAGTCGATTGTCGATTGGTCGTGACGTTGGGAGGGGCAGGGACGGCCCTCGTTGACTCCGACGGCGCCGTCCGGCGATTCCCGGCCGGTATGGTCGAAGCAGTCGACACGACCGGAGCCGGAGACGCGTTCGTGGGAGCGTTCGCCCACGGTCTTGCGGCAGGCTTTAGCGAGGTTGCAGCGTTGCGACTGGCGATGGACTGTGCATCGGACAGTGTCACTCGCCCGGGTACTCAGACGTCGTTTCCTGATGCCGCTCGATGTGCGGGCCTGATCGCCGGTGTGGTAGCTAGCGATTCGGAATAGGCCGGCGTACGGGTCACCCCAGAAGCCCTAAGTACGGATCGTCAGAGGTGCCGACAAACGATGCCAGGTTCCACTCCTTAAACAATGGCCCGGCGGAGTTGTCTGAGGACAGCCCGGCCAACGCCTTCTCCACGTCCGCGATCAGCCTTCGGTCGCTTTGCTCGGACACGAGCATCGGGGGAGCGGGATAGGGGCCAAGTGATCCAACGACCCGGATCTCGGGGTGGGCGACCATGTCGATCACCGTCGAGTCGATGACGGCCCAATCAGCGGACCCGTCGAGCACGGCGTCGATCGAGGCAGCATGCGAACCGGTGCGGATAGCATCGTTGAGATAGTTGATGCGGTCGATAGCCACCATCGGGGATCGCAGCAGCATCTGATAGCCCGAGAAGGATTCCTCTTCGTTGAAGGCAAATACCCGATTGCGCAGAGCGCGAAGATCGTTGGCCGGATCGGCGGTTCTCACGATCACGTCGCCGAAATAGACCGCGGTTCCCTCGTAGCGAGCTGGACGCATTGCTGGAGCGGCTACAGCTCGATAGGGCCATGATCCCGCTACCAAGTTGGAGGCGTGGAGGAATCCACAAGCCCACAGGAGATCGAAGTCGGAGTCCCGCATCCAGCCCTGGCTGGGTCGTTCGGCGACCCAAGTGACCTCGACGTCCAGGGCATCGGTCAGGAGGCCCGCCAGTTGCAGGCAGAACGGATCGGCGATCGTCGACAGGCCAGATGAGAACCTGACAACGGGCACTTAGTGGTGTACCACTAGTCGCCCAGCTGACGGATCGCTTTCCAATGGGGAGCGACCCGGTAGTCCCAGTATTTGACCACCCGCAGCGTCATTGCTTCCGGGACACTGAAACCGGCCGAGAGATGCCCGTTGTAGATTCGGACATTGGCATAGAAAGATTCGGACAATGACCCGGCGGCTTCTGGATGCGGGAGCTGGTTGCGCCACGTACCGATAGCGTCGGCGCTATCCATGACGACGAGGTTGGCGTAATTGGTTTCGTCGGCCAGAACTCGAGACACGTAGCCCCTGATCGAAGCGAAGGTCGAGAACCGCTCGATAAGCAGGTCGTTCATCTCGTCAATGGCTTCAACCAGGTGATCAGCAGCATCACGTCGTTTCTGTCCGAAGAAGCCAACCACGGTGGCCGGCTGGTCGGGGCGAGAAAGGCCTGATTCCGTCAGGATGACTCGCTTGCTCCAACCGCCCGCTTCGGGATCGTGCTGGGATACGTCGATCCCTTCGAGGACTAGACAGAGATCTCGGACCATCGCCACCATTTCGGCGCGGTCGGCGGGGACGCGATCGGTACTGGCGAACGGCCTACTTACCGGGTCGGCGAATCCGAGTTGCTGGACGTCGCCTGATGCTGGCGTGGGTTTGATCTGGATCATTCAGGCCGCTCCCGTACGAACGGACTGATACCCGAGTTGGCGGGAAACGTTGGAGGCAGCCTGCTGGACGGCGGTTGCCGCTACTGCCAAGGCTCTGTTGTCGAGCCGTGAAGAGGGACCGACTACCGATAGGGCACCCACCACTCCGCCAAGATGATCATGCACGGGCGAGGTCACCGATGACATTCCTAGCTCCACTTCATCTCGCTCAGCATCGACGCCCGAAGTTGCGAGGTCATCGAGTTTGGAGTGCCCACCTACCGCCGAAATGTCGCACAGCGCCTCTCGACCTTCGACACTGAGGTCGGCGATGAGTATCCGACTTGCCACTGACGCCGGAAGAGGGAGTTGCCGTCCGTCCCAGGTAGCGAAGCGGATCGATTCGGGCGGAGCTTCGTAGGCCAGCGTTACGACGATAGAGCCCCGCAGAACTGAGAGAACCGCGGTTTCTCCGCAGTCTGCAACGAGCGAGGCAAGGTATGGGAGAGCCGTGCTGCGAACGACTGACTGTCCGATCGCCACCGCCGACATCGTGACGAGTCCTAACCCGAGCGAGTATCGACCTGATTCCGGATGTTGGTACACGAGGCCTTCGTCGGCGAGGGTCGACAGTATCCGGGAAACGGTGCTCTTGTGGAGATCGAGCTGGGTAGCGAGCTCGGTGACCGTCATCGCCGGTTGATGTTCGCTGAACGCTCGCATGACGCTTATGGCGCGCCGCAACGATGCGTGGGTGTTCCGCTCCTGGGCCGTCATAATCGGTGCGTTGCACACAGTGCAACAGCTGTCCACAGCATGCACCAAATCATAGCGGTGTCGGACATGACATGGAAGGATTTCTCAGGAAATTGTGACGCGGAGTGGTTGGAAGTAGGCCGTCGCTTCCCATGGACGTCTCATCAACCGGGACGAGGTCTCTTACCTAGGGTCCCCATTGGGGTCGACGTGCCACATTCCGCCGCCGTCGGCACCGACCACGTCGTCGTGGTTGACCCTGTTTTAAATCATTCTTCGACGGTGAGCAAAGCAATCATCCCGCGCTGATAGTGAGCGTCAACACCCTCATACTGAGACACCGTGTTCAACGATGTCAGCTCAGCTTCCATCACCAGTGGGTCGGCTCCAACGGGAATCGTGTCGATGATTAGGTACCTTCCGGGCGTGTACAGGGACGCGGAGTTCCACGTGAAGGACGTAGTTTCGCCGGGTCGAGCTCCCAGAATGGCCTGGGGAGTGCCAAAGAACAGCTGACCCTCGCTGTTGACGATCTCATCCGTAGCGAGAGCCGCAAACTCCTCGAGGGTTCGAAGGTCGAGAGCACTGAGCTTGATGAAGGCCGCCGCATGGTATTCAGTGGCGCTGTCGTTGATCAGACTGAACGAGGTCCCTACTGGCACGGTGCCCGGGATACCCGTGAACGCATAGTCAGTGGCGATAATCTCAACCGCCGGTGGGCCGGTCGTGGTAACAACTACTTGTGTGGTGGTCGAGGCTGGAGCCGTGCTGGTGGTCTCTTCAGGAGCGGTGGTAGTGGTCGCTTGGGATGCGGCGGGTGTGGCTACGGACGCTGTGGTGGCATCCGAGGCATCGGTGCCTCCGCATGCCACCGCAAGTAGAGCGACCGTCAAGATCAGTGAGAGCCAGCGAGTGCGCACAGCCATTTCAGACACGGGTGTGTTGACCATGGAACGACTCCTTCGCGAGGGGGCGACCGAATCACAATCGCTCGTGTCTCCGAAACCTACTCGCGAACGCGATGGGGAGGGTGCCCGGTCATCTGGCGGACTGGTCGCCAGGTCGAAACTCATTGAGAACGGCTTCGCCCGGCAAAGTCGCCCGGTTGACCGCTCCACGATGGCCAGCTCGATTCGCTCGGCTTGAGCGTCTCTCGTCGCGCTTCGATTTGGTAGAGGGCGAACGTCTGTGTGGTGTAGGTCGGTGGTCGTTGCCCGCTGGTTCGTGGGGTCATGTCAAACAGGGCCCACGGCATCGTCGGAGATGATCGGCCGCAGGAACACGAGATCGCCGTGGATGGTCGGATTGGTCCAGCGATCGAAGAGAGGCATGGCGGCATTATCGTGGTCCAAGTACCGACAGGGCGCATGTCGCTGCGATATGTTT
>CBDTUI010000111.1:0-8621 GCA_965363765.1 uncultured Acidimicrobiia bacterium | reverse complement strand
GAATGCCAAGGGCATCGACGCCACAACCACTGCCACTAGGCTCATTCGATGTCCGTTGACGCCACGATCAGTTCCGCCTTGCAGGCTTTGGACGATTGTGATCTCGCCCTCATAAAACTGAACAAGACGTGTTGTGATCCGGGTCGCAGTCCACAAATGGTCGAGCTGGCAGAAACCATCACGCGTGCCCGACGCCTTGTGGGTGCCGCGTCATCTGACACGGGGGCCGCACCAGAGGCGATCCTCCATCTCGAACAAGCAGGATCGCAGGTAGGCAGGCTCCAGGTGACCTGCTGCGCAGAGAATCGAATGCCGCTTTATGTCAAGATCCTCGCCGGTCTTACCGCCGCCCAACTTCGCCTAAATGCCGCACTTGGTCATGGCCACTAGCTCGGATCACGCTGACAGGGCAATACCCCTGCCGCCGCTGTTTTCGCTCGAGGGCAAAACCGCCCTGATCACTGGGGCAGGTAGCCCCACCGGAATCGGATTCGCTTCGGCCCGCTTGCTTGGTTCGATGGGTGCCCGGGTCATGGTCACCTCCACCACCGATCGAATCCACGAGCGCGTGGCCGAGCTTCAGCGACTCGGATGCGCGGCGTTTGGAACTGCCGGAGATCTGACAGACGAAGCGACGGTCGCTCGAATCGTCGGTGAGACTCTTGACGCACTCGGCTCGATTGACATTCTTGTGAACAACGCTGGCATGACCAGTATCAGCGATCCGGGCGATGACGAAGCCGGCGAGTCAACTGTGCTCGACTATTCGAGTTGGCGCGCCGCAATCGAGCGCAACTTGGACACGACGTTTCTCATGGCACGAGCGACGATACCGCACATGCGCATGGCCCGGTGGGGCCGCATTATCTCGGTCGCCAGCGTGACCGGACCGGTCATGGCGATGCGGCACGACCCCGCCTATGCGGCGTCCAAAGCCGCTGTCGTCGGACTCACCAGGGCACTGGCAGTAGATCACGCCGCAGATGGGATCACGGTCAACGCCGTAGCGCCCGGGTGGATCGAGACGGGCTCACAGACTCCCCACGAAAAGACCCAGGGAATGTCGACGCCGATCGGGCGCAGCGCAACTCCCGACGAAGTAGCCAGCGCCGTCGCCTGGCTGGCCACGCCGGGGGCGGCCTATACGACCGGCCAGAGCATCGTGGTCGACGGCGGCAACTCAATCGCCGAGGAACGGTCCTAGACGCACCCGCCCGCCATCGTGGCTGGCCTAGATGGCCAGCCGTCCGTCCGGCAACCTCCGACACCTTTGCTCATCATTGAACACCGGTGTACAATCGCTACACCTCCAAGGAAGGCGTGTTCGGACTGATGAATCAAGCGCAACGTCGGATCCATGACGCCGCAATTCGTCTATTCGCCGAACAAGGCAACCACCGGGTTTCCGTTTCCGACCTCGCCCAGGCTGCCGGAGTGGCGCGGGGAACAATCTACAACAACATCGAATCTCCTGAGTACCTCTTCGAACAGGTTGCGGCGCAACTGGCCGCCGAAATGCACGAGCGAGTAACCGCCTGCGATCAGAGTTCCGATCCCGCCTGCCGACTCGCCAACGACATCCGCTTCTTCGTCAGACGCGCCCATGAGGAACCCCAATGGGGCTGGTTCGTGTACCGCTTCGGCATCAACAACGACTCACTCCGAGACCTCCTCAATGGCACACCGATGCGGGCCATCGTCAAGGGTGTGGACCGCCATCGATATGAGTTGCGGGAAGAACTACTGCCCGGTGCCATGGCGATGATTGCCGGCACCACGCTGACTGCCATGTGGATGGTCCTCGAAGGGCACCAGACCTGGCGGGAAGCCGGATCTGGAGCAGCGGAACTCGTCCTCCGCAGCTTCGGGATCGAACCCGACGAAGCTCGGCGGCTCGCCGAAACCGACCTCGCTCCCTTGCCAGCTACCTCACCCGATTTACATGTCGTTTCATAACCAACCCACCAGGAGACCCACTCATGGCTGATGCCTATATCTACGACGCCGTCCGAACGCCCCGCGGCCGCGGGAAGAACACCGGTGCCTTACACACGACCAAACCGGTCACGCTGGTGAGCGGATTGCTCTATGCGGTGCGCGAACGGAATCCCAACCTTGACCCGTCCGCCGTCGACGACATCGTGCTTGGCACCGTCGAACCGCACGTCGAGCAGGGAGGCGTCCTGGGGCGCACCGCCGGATTAGCCGCTGGCTTTTCTGAAACCGTGCCAGGAGTCCAACTGAACCGCTACTGCGGATCGGGCCTTGAGGCCGTCAATCAGGCCGCCGCCCGGGTTCGCTCCGGGTGGGAAGATCTCATCGTGGCAGGCGGGTCTGAAACAATGTCCCGGGTTGGCATCGGATCGGGCGGCGACCCATGGGCCATGGATCCGGCCACCAACTACGACACGTCGTTCGTTCCCCAGGGGATCAGCGCCGACCTGATCGCCACTATTGAAGGGTTCAGCCGCCACGACGTCGACGCGTTCGCTGTCGAATCGCAGGGTCGGGCCGCCAAGGCCTGGGCTGACGGTCGCTTTGATCGCTCGATCATTCCGGTCGTCGACATTGCCGGACAGGTCGTCCTTGACCGAGACGAGCACATGCGGCCCGGAACGAGCATGGAAGACCTGGCCAAGCTGCCGGCTGCGTTTGCCGCCATGGGCCAAATGGGCGGGTTCGACGCCGTGGCGCTACAGAAGTACACCAGGGTCGAAGAGATCAACCACGTTCACCACGCTGGCAACTCGTCGGGGATCGTGGACGGTGCCGCCCTCGTTCTCGTCGGCAACGAAGAAGCCGGTTCCAAGTACGGCATGGTGCCGCGAGCCCGAATCGTCTCGGTCGGCACGGTCGGCTCGGAACCAACCATCATGTTGACCGGCCCCGCACCCGCGTGCCGCAAAGCCCTCGACAAAGCCGGCATGGCCATCGGAGATATCGACCTTGTCGAGATCAATGAGGCGTTCGCTTCGGTGGCTCTCAAGCTGATGCGAGACCTCGGTGTCGACCACGAGATCACCAACGTGAACGGCGGGGCAATTGCCATGGGTCACCCTCTCGGGGCGACGGGAGCGATGCTCCTCGGCACGATGGTTGACGAACTCGAACGGCGCGACCTGAACACTGCCCTGATCACCCTGTGCATCGGCGGCGGCATGGGCATCGCCACCATCATCGAACGAATCTAAAACGAAAGCACCCACCATGAACCTTGAAACAATCCAGTACACGCAGGACGAGAACGGTCTCGTCACGATCACCCTCAACGACACAAAGCAGTCGGCCAACACGATGCGCCAGCAGTTCGTCGAGGATTACATCACCGTTGTCGACCACCTCGAAGAAAACAAAGCCGACATCTCAGGGGTCATCATCACCTCTGCCAAACCGACGTTCTTTGCCGGCGGAGACCTCCGGGAACTCATCGCAGCCACTCCCGACGACGCGCCAGCGTTCGTTGAGTTTTCGAACCGTTTGAAGAAGGCCATGCGCACCCTTGAGACCCTCGGCATGCCGGTTGTGGCCGCCATCAACGGGGCCGCACTCGGTGGAGGACTCGAAATCGCCCTCGCCTGCCACTACCGGGTCGCCCTAGATAACCGGGCCACCCGTATCGGACTCCCCGAGGTCACCTTGGGTTTACTACCGGGGGGCGGCGGCGTGGTGAGAACGGTCCGACTGCTGGGCGTAATCGAAGCGCTCACCAAGGTGCTCGTCCAGGGCCAGCAGATGCGGGTCGCCGACGCCAAGACGGTCGGCATCATCGACGAAATCGCTCCGGACCCCGAGGCCATGATCGAGGCTGCCAAAGCGTGGATTGCAGAGAACCCGAAAGCAACCCAACCATGGGACGCCCGCGGTTATCGCATGCCAGGCGGAACCCCCACCCATCCAATGCTGGCGGCCAACCTGCCCGCGATTCCCGCAACGCTGAAGTCGCAGACAAAAGGTGCCCACTACGACGCGCCACACCACATCATGTCGGCTGCCGTCGAGGGTGCTGCCGTCGACATCGATCGGGCTTTTGAGATCGAAACCCGCTACTTCGTAGACCTCGTCTGCCACTCGGCACAGGCGAAAAACATGACCCAGGCGTTCTTCTTCGACCTGCAGGCCATCAACAAAGGCGGATCACGTCCCGACGGATATGCACCGTGGAAAGCCACCAGGGTCGCGGTCCTGGGGGCGGGCATGATGGGAGCCGGAATTGCGTATCAGTGCGCCCGGTCAGGCATCGAGGTCGTGCTGAAGGACGTCTCGCTTGAGGCCGCCGAAAAGGGCAAGGCCTACAGCGAAAACCTCGTCACCAAGGGCGTCAAGCGAGGCAAGCTCACCCAGGACAAGGCCGATGCTCATCTGGCCAGGATCACACCAACCGACTCGTACGACGATCTCGCTGGCTGCGACCTCGTTATTGAAGCCGTGTTCGAGTCACCCGATCTCAAGAAACAGGTCTTCGGCGATACGGAACCCGTCGTTGCTCCGGACGCACTGTTGTGCTCCAACACTTCGACCCTCCCGATTAGCGAACTGGCTCTCGGGGTGTCACGACCGGAGGACTTCATTGGTCTCCACTTCTTTTCGCCAGTCGACAAGATGCCGTTGGTTGAGATCATCGTCGGAAAACAGACTTCCGACGCGTCCCTCGCTAAGGCTGTGGATCTGGTCCTTCAGATCGGGAAGACACCAATCGTTGTCAACGACTCGCGGGGGTTCTTCACGTCGCGAGTGATCGGCGGTTTCGTCAATGAAGCCGTCGCGATGCTCACTGAAGGTATCAGCCCGGTGATGATCGAGCGGGCCGGGAGCCAGGCTGGGTATCCCGCTCCCCCACTTCAACTCGTTGACGAACTCACCCTGACCCTGCCGCACAAGATCATGACGGCCAACCGCGCTGGAGCCGAAGCCGCCGGCGTCGACTACGTCGCCCATCCGGCTGAAGACGTAATCAACAAGATGCTCGACGCCGGTCGAGAAGGTCGGACAGGTGGCGCTGGCTTCTACGACTACGACGATTCGGGCAACCGTGGAAAGCTGTGGCCCGGCCTATTCGACATGTTCGGAATCGATGACGATCGAAGCTTGCAGGCTGATGACGCCGAACAATTGCGCGACATGGAAGAGCGCATGCTGTTCGGTGAGGCGATTGAAACCGTGAAGTGCTTCGACGAAGGCGTGATCACGTCCTATGCCGATGCCAACATTGGATCGATTTTCGGCATCGGTTTCCCCGCCTGGACGGGGGGCGTCGCCCAATACATCGATCAGTATCCCGGCGGTACGACGGGCTTCGTCGCAAGGTGCAAGGAGCTGGCCGATCGATACGGCGAACGCTTCAACGCCCCCGCCTCCTTGGTAGCCAAAGCTGAACGGGGCGAATCGTTTCGCCCGGCCGGTGCAACGTAACCACGACCCCAGCCCGCTTTCCACCCGCCTGACTATACGTCAAGAGATCGAACGTCAAACTCCCCTGGATCTAGGAGCCGGCGCAGGATGGCCCCGCGGATTATTGTGTTCTCAAATCCCTAGCAACGACTGATGGCGAGGCGGGCGGGACAATGGGCAGCAAGATGACGATGGCAATTCTCGCTCTCGTCGTGGTTGGCCTGCTCGGGTGGTCCCAACGTGACACAGCCGATCAGACGGGGCCTGAACTGGAAACGACGACCACCTCCACGTCTGCGGACGCCGATGCCGAGACGTTCCAGATCGGCCAGCTGACCTGCAACGGGCGACAAACCGAGACGTTCGCACTTGACTACGCAGAAAACGAGCCAGGGCATCCAGCTCCCGAGGACGCTCTGACCCTAATGCTGTTTCAACCGGAGTTCAGGGGCCTGACGATCGGTCCCCTTCCGTGGGAGAGCGTCATCCCCTTGGTCGACGACACCGGCCTGACGAGGGCCGTGGTTCGCGTGCGACTCACCCCCAGGGGATGGTTGGCTGACGAGTATTCCGCCTGCGCCCCTTGACCCAAAACCAGCACAAGAATCGGGCCTTCTCGCCACCCTGCGTGACCTCGGCGGGTATATTCAGAAGAGTTCGGCCTGGTCGGCTCTGGTCACCAGCGGCTCGAGCGTCGCATGCAACAAGGAGAACCGAATGCCTTCGAGTATCACTTTCCCCCCAGCGCGCACCAGCGTCACAGCCATCTTCCTCGTGCTGGCAATGGTCTTCTCGCTTCCTACCGCGGCCAGCGGCGCCGATCCAGGCGACACCGTGCGCTACGCCACCTTCAACGCCTCCCTTAATCGGTTCAACGCCGGCGACCTTGCCGCCGAACTGTCCGCACCTGGTAGCGCTCAGCCGGACGTCATCGCAGAAATCATCCAGAGAACTCGGCCAGACGTATTGCTGATCAACGAGTTCGACTACGACGACGGAAATGTGGCGCTGGACGGCTTCCAGACCAACTATCTATCAGTTGCCCACGGCACCGCCGCCCCGATCGTCTACCCATACCGGTATACCGCTCCTTCGAATACCGGCATCTATTCAGGATTCGACCTGGACAACAGCGGAACGGCCGGCGACTTCGTTCCCAACGACTCGTTCGGGTTCGGCTTCTTCCCCGGCCAGTTCGGCATGGCGGTCTACTCGATGTATCCCATCGACTACGACTCGATCCGCACCTTCCAGAAGTTCCTGTGGAAGGACATGCCGGGCGCGCTGCTCCCCGACGACCCCGGTGTTGTCGGCCCAGCAGACTGGTATTCAGCCGAAGAGCTTGACGTTTTCCGGCTCTCCTCGAAGAGCCATTGGGACGTGCCGATCACCATCGGGAAGCGCACGGTTCACTTCCTCGTGAGCCATCCGACGCCGCCCGTGTTTGACGGTCCAGAGGATCGCAACGGCACCCGCAACTTCGACGAGATCCGGTTCTGGGCCGACTACATCCATCCCGGTCGCAGCGGCTACATATACGACGACAATGGCGGGACCGGTGGCCTGGCTGCTAACGCTCGGTTCGTGATTGCCGGGGATCAGAACTCTGATCCACTCGACGGCGACAGCATCCCCGGGGCGATTCAACAGCTGTTGGATCATCCGAAGGTGAATACGAAGGTGACGCCATCAAGCCTTGGTGGACCTGAGCAGGCGGCTCTCCAGGGCGGGGCCAACGCGACCCATCTGAGCGACCCGGCGTTCGACACGGCCGACTTCTCGGACTTCTCTCCCGGCAACCTGCGGGCCGACTACGTGCTACCGCGCAAGAACATGCAGATGGTTGGCGCTGGCGTGTTCTGGCCGGAAACCACCGACCCGCTGTTCCCGCTCGCCGGTACATTCCCGTTCCCGAGTTCGGATCACCGCCTCGTCTGGATCGACGTCCGACGATAAACAAACCCTAAACGCTGGATGGAGAGAGAACCTTGGAAGATTTCGTGGGTAGCTAAAGCTGCGCGCCTGGGCGACCGGCGAGATACTTTTGCTTCCCAAGAGGTTCGATGCAGCGTATGGTGAGTAGGGGCTAGCGAAGGGGCAAGCCATGGGAAAAGCAACGGACTGGGAGTCCTCTCGGGGCGCAACGCTCGTCGAGTCCGCACTACTGATGTTACTGATCGCTGCTTTTGCATTCTCGGCAGTCCAGTTCTTCGGTTCGCAGGTCGGAGTGCTTACTGACCAAGTTGCTGACGGGGCCGACGGCTCAATCGCGACTCCAACCACATCGACGACGACCGCCGTCGATACTGGTGGGTCTAATAGCGGCGGCACAGATGGTGGTGGGTCCGGTGATGATGTTGGCATACCATTCGTGTGCGAGGACTTCGATCCTTCATCTGGATTAACTCCTCCTGAAGAGTGTGAGGTCGGCGACGGGGGCTGAGCCAGGTTCCTGACACCGACCCCTCAGCGATCGAGTACACGGGAGACGAGCGGACTCCTAGGGCTTAGGTCGTGCGGTGACGGCAACACCACCTGCACGTGTGGTCGCATGGATATGCAAGTGGGGAGCATCGTCAGGCATTTCTTCGCTAGGCGTCACCTTGATATCTACGCCACCCGTCGGTACATCGTCGATATCGAAGTCCACCGCCCAGTCTTCTGGCACAAAGACACGTACGCCGCCCAATGCCGCTGTGACTTCGAGGTGAGCTCCCGAAGGATCGACAGTGGCATCGCGCAAGTCGATTTCCAGGCCACCCAGGGCGGCAACCGCCGATCCCGATTTCAAAGCTCCCGCAGTACTGTGGAACCTCTTTCCGCCGAAAATGGTCGCCACCCGGAAGTCATCGCTGGTTTCTCCGCCGGTCGTCATCCGCCTCGCAATCAGGTGGCCGGCCACAAATGCGACGGCTTCTGCCAGGGTTAGCCATAGAAAGATCCGCAAGAGTTTTCTGGGAATGCCAATGCCTTTCTGCGTGGGCTTCGAAACCTAGTCCGATCGGACAGCCTTGATTACGGGTTCCTGGTCCCGGTCCAACGCCCCGACCGGGAGCCCACCACAAGTTCTACGGAAGCTGAAGTCTGCAGAAGCACGACGCTTCGATCGGGACGTCAGCTCGGGCATTGGCGATATCGAGCCGTTGCTTGATAAGCCTGGCTTCGGCAGCGGCCCCTCGCCGTATCAGACACTCGGCCAGACCGTGCAAGGCCCAAACGTTGTCCGGATGCTG
>CBDTUI010000110.1:0-8676 GCA_965363765.1 uncultured Acidimicrobiia bacterium | reverse complement strand
GACACGATCATCATCGACGAGGCGCACGAGCGCAGTCTGAATGTTGATTTCCTGCTCGGCTATCTCAAAACCATCCTGCCCAAGCGCCCGGATCTCAAAGTCATCATCACGTCGGCAACGATCGACACTGACCGTTTCTCGGAGCACTTCAACGATGCGCCGGTCGTCGAGGTTTCCGGCCGTACGTACCCTGTCGAGGTCCGCTATCAACCTCTTGACGATCCGACTCGTGACGAGGTGCGCGATCAGCCACAAGCAATCTGCGAAGCGGTCGAAGATCTATTCGCCGAAGGAGACGGCGACATCCTCGTGTTCTGCGCCGGGGAGCGGGAAATTCGCGACGCCGTCGAAGCACTCGAGGAGATCGGTCTTGCGCACACCGAAGTTATCCCGATGTTCGGAAGGCTGTCTGCTGCGGAACAGCACAAGGTCTTCCAAGCCCACACCGGCCGGCGGATCGTAGTCGCCACCAACGTCGCCGAAACGTCGCTAACGGTTCCTGGTATCAGATACGTCGTGGATTGTGGAACCGCCCGCATCTCTCGGTTTTCCAAACGGACCAAGGTCCAACGGCTCCCGATCGAGCCGATTTCTCAGGCCTCTGCCGCCCAGCGCGCCGGTCGGTGCGGACGCCTCGGACCCGGCATTGCGATCCGGTTGTACTCGCAGGATGACTTCGAGAACCGGCCCGAGTTCACCGACCCGGAGATTCTCAGAACTCAGCTCGCCTCGGTGATCTTGCGCATGGCATCGCTCGGGATCGGTGAGATTGAGAGCTTCCCATTCCTTGATCCGCCCGACCGTCGGACCGTCCGTGACGGCATCGCCCTGTTGGAGGAACTCCAGGCTGTAGACCCAGATCGCATTGGGACGTCGCAGTGGGTAACGAGCATCGGGCGTTCCTTGAGCCGGCTTCCCGTCGATGTTCGCCTCGCTCGAATGCTGGTCGAAGCCGACAGGAACGGGTCGCTGCGGGAAGTGCTGATCATCGTCTCCGCATTGGCGATTCAGGACCCCCGCGAACGGCCGCTCGGCAGCGAGGCCAAAGCCGATCAGCTCCACGCACGCTTTCGGCACGAACAGAGCGACTTCCTCTCGTGGCTGAACCTATGGAAGCACCTAGGAGCCGAGCGTCGGAGTCGTTCCTCAAACCAGTTTCGCAAAATGTGCCGGGAAGAGTTCCTCAACTATCGCCGCGTCCGCGAATGGCAGGATGTTCACAGTCAGCTTCTGCGAAGCACGAAAGAGCTCGGGATGAAACCAGCCAAAGCAGCGGCGACGCCCGAAACCATTCACCAGGCACTCCTGGCGGGATTGCTCTCTCAAGTTGGTACCAAAGATCCCGAGAGTTACGAGTACCGCGGCGCCAGGGGAGTGCGGTTTTCCATTTCGCCCGGGTCAACAATGTTCAAGCGCGGTCCGGTGTGGATCATGGCCGGCCAGCTCGTAGAGACGGCCCGGATGTGGGCCCGGGAAGTCGCCGGAATCACGCCCGAAGAGATCGAGCAAGCTGCCAGCCATCTCGTGAAGCGCACCCACTCGGATCCCTGGTGGGACGCATCGAAGGGCTCCTCGGTCACCAATGAGTCAGTGACGCTGTATGGCTTGCCTCTGCAGACGACCCGTCCGGTCCAGTACGGACCCATTAACCCGGACGAGGCAAGAGAGCTTTTCATTCGTCATGCGTTGATTGTTGGCGAGTGGGAAGCGGTCCACGAGTTCGTTGAACACAACCGTGTGGTCATGGCTGAAGCTTTGGAACTGGAGCGGCGCTATCAGCGTGCTGATCTGCTGGCTACCGACGAGACGATTGTAGCTTGGTTCGCGGCACGCATCCCTGCGGACGTCACCACGGTGCGTCACTTCGACCGATGGTGGAAAGACGCCCGTCACGGCCAGCCGAAACTCCTGCACCTGAGCCTCGTAGACGTCCTCGATCCAGATGCTGAGACACCCGACCCGGGCGAGTTCCCCGATACTTGGCCATACGGCGATCTGGCGCTTCCAATTGTGTATCCGGCTGAGGGTGGTATCCAGATCGACATACCCGTTACCGCGCTTGAACGCATCGAACCCGGAGCATTCGGGTTCCTCGTTCCCGGCCTCTTGCCAGAACTAATCGACACGATTGTTCGCGGACTACCGAAGCGGCTCCGCAAAGCGATCGCCCCAATCGGCGACACCGTGGCTGTTCTTGTTGAGAAGGCCCGGATGGCGGACGCCGATCTCGCCTCGTATCTCCGGACAGAACTCCAAGCGGCCTCCGGCGTGACGGTTTCCTACGACGATTTGCGACTGGGCGATCTGCAAGAGCGGCTTAGACCAGCATTCAACGTGGTGGATGACCTCGGTCGTACAGTGCGAAGCGGTGAAGATCTTGTCGCCATCAGGGAGGAGCTCCGGGCGAAGTCCCGAGCTGCCGTGTCGGCCACGCATCACCCACTGGAACAGTCGGGTTATGTCGGGTGGGACTTCGGCGAACTACCGAGAGAACTCGACGTGGGCGATGGGATCGTTGCCTATCCGGCCGTTATCGATGAAACCGATTCGGTAGGGATTCGGCTGATGGCCACCCGCGATGAACAGGGTGCGGCCAGCTGGGATGGCATGCGAAGACTCATGCTGCTCAACCTGCCGTTGGCGAACCGGCTGATCAGACTCACCAACGACGAGAAGCTGGCCGTTGTCGCAAGTCCCTATCGATCGGTTGATGCGTGGAGCGATGAGTGCATTCTCTCTGCGCTTGGATCGATTCTGCTGGAGTTCGGCTCAATGCCGTTCGACGTAGACGCCTTCAGCGCCTTGATTGCTGATGCGAAGGATTCGCTCGATGACGTCGTCACTGAAACCGTCGATGTGAGCCTGGTGGTGCTCGAGCGGTATCGATCAATCGTGATGAGCTTGGCGAAGACGTCTAGCGGGTATCGCGACATCAGCGAGGATATGAGGGGGCAGCTCGATCAGCTCGTCTACGAGGGGTTCGTGGCTGAGATGCCGGTGGACCGGATTCACCACGTCGGCCGCTACCTCAAGGCGATCACGGTCCGGCTTGGAGCGCTCGAAGGCAATCCAGAACGAGACCGCCGCCAGATGGGCCTGATTCAGGCTCTCGAATCAGATTTGGCGGCGGTCTCAATTGGCTCGTATCTGCCGGACCGCCAGAGCGAACTGGTGGATATCGCTTGGGCGATCCAGGAGCTTCGGGTCAGCCTGTTCGCACAATCGCTCGGTACCGATGGCCCGGTCAGCGAGAAACGGATCCGCTCCCGGCTGGAGGCGCTCCGATAGGTCCGTTAGTCGTCGTCGCCGTGGTCCTCGTCATGGTCGTCGTCGCCGTCATCATCGTCATCATCGTCATCATGACTTGACCCCTTGGTCGAATCGTCCTCATCGTGATCCGATTCATCGTCCAGATCGTCGTCGATCTCGTCGTCATCATCCATTTCGTTGTCGGCGTCCATGTCGTCGTCATCGATCGTGGTCGGGGTGCTGATGGTCGAGTCGGTGCTGTTGTCTGATGTTGCGAGGGTGCTGTCGGTTGTGAAGTCGAGAGCCTGCTCCTCAACCACGATGCGAATCCCGCCGTCCTCAAGCTCAGCCTTGAACTTGATCAGCCGATCGCCTGTGAACTCGACCTCGATCTCTGTTCCCGATGTGTGTTCGCTGAACGCGGTCCACGGCACATTGGCGTCCGCCAAAACGAGAGTGAGGGTGGTGCCGTCGTAGCCGATGACAACACTTCCCGCCTCGCCGACCTCGTATCTTGTCTCTCCCACGATGGCCTCATCCAGCAAGCTGGTGCTAGGCAGGATTGTTCCCTCGGTTGTTTCCGAAACTGAATTGTCGGAGGTCGTCGGGTTCGAGGCGACCGTGACGAGGGTTGATAGGCCGTTCGAGGCCGGCATGGCATTGGCTATTCCAAAAACCAATAGGCTGGCGATGGCAGTGAGTACTCCGATGAGTGTCATTCTTCGGTACATTTTGGTCCTCTCCAAGTTCTGATAGACCAAGCATGCCGTACCGCGGATTTCCCCGTCCTCTCCCGAAGGTTAAGCGATCGTTATTGACCAGATGACGAAAATGAACCCGCCTGGGACTTGTTCAGAGCGGTGGCTAGCATTGTGGCTCCACCTCACTCTTCGATAGGACTCAGCGATGCCTCCGTTAAATGACTTCAAAGTTGCCGATCTTGCCCTGGCTGAGCTTGGTCGGCACGAGATTCGCCTCGCCGAGCACGAGATGCCCGGCCTGATGGCGCTTCGGACCGAATACGCCTCGACGCAACCACTTAAGGGCGCCCGGATTGCCGGGTCTCTCCACATGACCGTTCAGACTGCTGTCCTCATCGAGACTCTGATCGCACTCGGTGCCGAGGTTCGCTGGGTTTCGTGCAACATATTCTCGACGCAGGATCAGGCCGCCGCCGCGATCGCCGTCGGTCCAGACGGAAGCCCAGACGCCCCAAGCGGGGTGCCGGTATTCGCCTGGAAAGGCGAGTCCCTCGCCGAGTACTGGTGGGCCACCTATCAACTGTTCCAATGGGAAGACGGGAAAGGACCCAACCTGATCCTCGACGACGGCGGCGACGCCACGATGATGGTTCACAAGGGTCTTGAATTCCAGGAAGCCGGTGAGGTCCCGAAGCCAGCGGACGATGACTCCGAGGAATATGGGATTTTCCTTGAGCAGCTCAGGGCGATTCTTGAGGAGGATCCCGACTTCTGGACGGAAATCGCCGCCGGAATTCGCGGCGTGTCCGAAGAAACGACCACCGGCGTGCACCGCCTATACCAGATGCTTGAGACGGGCAAGCTCCTGTTTCCGGCGGTCAACGTGAACGACGCGGTAACCAAGTCGAAGTTCGACAACTTGTACGGCGTTCGCCATTCCCTGATCGACGGGATCAATCGGGCCACCGACATCATGATGGCCGGGAAACTTGCTGTGGTGTGTGGCTTCGGCGACGTTGGCAAAGGCTCGGCGCAATCTCTGCGGGGCCAGGGCGCCAGAGTCGTGGTGACTGAAATCGACCCGATCTGTGCTCTTCAAGCGGCCATGGAAGGCTATGAGGTGGTGCTCCTCGAGGACGTCATCGACAAAGCTGACATTTTCATTACCACGACCGGTAACCGCGACATCATTACCGCTGACCATATGAGACGGATGAAACACCAGGCCATAGTCGGCAACATTGGTCACTTCGACAATGAAATCGATGTGGCTGGTTTGTACGCCACCCCGGGGATTAAGCGGACCACGATCAAGCCACAGGTCGACGAACTCGTCTTTGCAGATGGGCACTCTGTGATCCTGCTGTCCGAAGGGCGACTCCTTAATCTCGGGAATGCGACCGGACATCCGAGCTTTGTGATGTCGTGCAGTTTTTCAAATCAGGTTCTTGCCCAGATTGAGATGCACACGAATGACCTTGCAATCGACGTCATCACGCTTCCCAAGCACCTCGATGAGAAGGTCGCTAGGCTCCATTTAGACGCCCTAGGAGTGAAGCTCACCACCTTGACCGAGGTACAAGCTGCCTACCTGGACGTCCCCGTGGACGGTCCGTACAAGCCGGATCATTATCGTTATTAGGGGCTATGGCAGAACGGTACGACGTAAATCAGCTGCTCGCTGATTCGCGATTGAGAATCAGCCGTTTCTCGCCGTCCCAACTCCAACAAGCGATGGCCGGCGGCGTCGTGGTTGTCGATACCCGTAGCGAGGCAGACCGAAGCCGCGAAGGCGTCATCCCTGGATCGGTGGCGGTGCCGCTCTCAGTTCTGCTGTGGAGACTCGATCCAGCCTCGGAGTCCAAAAACTCGGAGCTAGCCGAACTCGATGTACCGAAGGTCATCGTCTGCGGCGACGGATACTCTTCGAGTTGGGCCGCGGCGACGCTCACCGACTTGGGTTTCACTGCCGTGTCGGATCTCGATGGGGGATTCCGAGCCTGGGCTGCCGAAGGTCTACCGGTAGCCCCCGTCGGCTAACCCCGGCTCGCCGTTTTGATCTTCGCTGAACTGCGCCTCGCTGAACTGCGCCTCGTATAGCCGGGTGTACAAGCCGTCCGCAGTGATGAGCTCATCATGCGTGCCTTCCTCGACGATCCGTCCATCATCGAGTACGACAATACGATCCGCGTCACGAACGGTGCTGAGCCGATGGGCAATCACGAGCGTCGTCCGACCAACCATCAGCGTTTCTAGGGCCTCCTGGACGACGCCTTCTGACTCGCTGTCCAGTGAACTCGTTGCCTCGTCCAGGACCAGAATACGCGGATCTTTCAGCAAGGCTCTGGCAATGGCAATTCGCTGCCTCTGGCCGCCACTGAGCTTGACGCCACGTTCGCCGACGACAGTGTCGTACCCATCCGGGAACGTCGTGATGAATTCGTCGGCATGGGCGGCTGTCGCCGCCTCGACCAGTTGGGCTGGAGTGGCTTCAGGGTTTCCCATGCGCAGGTTGTCTGAGATGGTGCCGCTGAACAGCTGAGTTTCTTGGGGAACTGCGGCCATATGGTGGCGTAGATCGGCGACCGCCACTTCGCGTATGTCGATGTCATCAATCGAGATCGTGCCACCAGTTGGATCAAAGAAACGGGGGACCAGTTGCACGAGCGTGCTCTTACCTGATCCGCTCGGTCCGACGATGGCGAGGCGTTGCCCTGGTTCAGCGACCAGGCTGATGTGCTTGAGCACGTCTATATCGCGGTCCGAGTACGAAAAGCTCACGTTCTCAAACGTCACTTTGCCGGCCACGCTCGGAAGAGGCGTAGGATTTTCAACGTCTGCGATCTCGTTGTCTTCCTCCAACAGTTCGAAGATACGACGCGACGCGCCCAGAGCCTCCTGGAGCTGGCTGTAGAGTCCGGTAAACGTGCCAATCGCCCCTGCTACGGCCAACGTGTACAACAGAAAACTGATAAGTTCTCCCCCGGATAGCGCCCCCGAAAGTACCTGTCGGCCGCCGACCCAAACCACCACGGCCAACGTTCCGAACGCGACAAAGGTCACGATTGAGACGAAGATGGCTCGGAGCTTGGCGCGGCGCCTGGCCACGTCGTATGAAGCGGCAACCGCCCCGGCGTAGCGGTCCGTTTCGGATTCCTCGGCCGTGAACCATTTGACCACTCGGTTGGCGGTGATCGCCTCGTCGGCGTAGCTGTTCGCTTCTGCGACTCGATCTTGGAAGCTCGTGGAGATGCGGCGCAACCGGCGCCCGAACGTCGCAGCTGCGACGATGGCGATCGGTAAGAACGAGAGGACCGATAGGGACAGGGAGACGCTGATTATCAGCATCAACACGATCCCGCCGATAAGCGAAACAGCCTGGGCGAGGGTCTGGGCAATTGTCTGGGAAACGGTCGTCTGAACGACGGCAACATCGGAGGTAAGTCGGGAGGTGATCTCGCCGGTCTTGCGGCTGTCAAAGAACCGCACAGGCAACAGCATTACCTTGCCATAGACCGCCTTACGGAGGTCGGCGACCACGCCTTCGCCCGTCAGATTGATGTAGTAGGACCGGAAAAAATTGAAGACCGACTGGACGGCAAACACCCCGAGCAACAGCAATGCAACCCGGTCCAGGTCGCTGGTACCGCCTGCCCCTGATAGCGATTGATCGACGAGATCTCCCACGATTCGAGGGAACACCAGTCCGAGGGCACTGGCGAACAGTGTGGCGATTGTGGCGGTAGCGAGATAGGAGCGATAGGGCCGGACGAAGGCCATGAGTCGGGCTATTTCCCGCAGGGCGGGTCGGTCGATCTGTGGACGCTCATCTCCTGGCGATGAGCGGCGGGGTGTGCGAAGCATCAGGCGATGCTAGATGTCGTACGGAGGGCAGTCGACGTGCTCTCCGCCGGTGAGCTCAGAAGGCGGCACCTGAAGTGAATAGGTCGTCGACTTCTCCTGTAGCGAATCCGGCCGCTGTAAGCACCTGCCGGGTATCCGCACCGAGGCGAGGAGTAGCCCGATCGTCCACGATCGGTGCGTCGTACCGAACGGGGTGCCTGACTGCTGTGATGGTGCCTTCGGTTGGGTGTTCGACCGTCTCAAACATTCCAACCTCTGAAAGGTGCGGATCGTCGATGAGGTCGTCCAGGGAGTTGACGGGGGCGGCCGGAACGTCAATCGATGCCAGGTCTTCGAGCCATTCATGGGTGGTGCGGTCGGGCGTGAATTCCCCGAGCAAGCGATATAAGTCTCCAGCGTTCTTGGCGCGTTCGGCCGGGTCGAGGACCCAGTCTGCAGTCGCTAGATCGGGTCTGTCGACAAGTTCAAAGAAGGCTTGCCAATGTCGGGTGGTGTACGGAAGCGCCACGATGTAGCCGTCGGCTGTTCGGTGGGGCCGGCGATGTGGAGTGGTGAGACGGTTGTAGCCGACCGGTCCGATCGGAGGCTGGAATAGGCGACCGGACAGATGCTCGGCCAAGGTGAACGAGGTCAAGGCCTCGAACATCGGAACTTCGATCGTGGCGCCGGGTTGACCGGCACGGCGAGCCACAAGGGCCGCCAGAATGGCCTGGGTCACATAGAGACCCGCCACCTTGTCGGCAACGATCGTCGGAGCCAATCGGGGAATGCCCCGGTCGTCCGAAAGCAGGTGAGCCCATCCGGTTTCGGCCTGAACGACATCGTCGTAGGCAGGTCGGTCGCCGTATGGTCCGTCGCTTCC
>CBDTUI010000109.1:0-8796 GCA_965363765.1 uncultured Acidimicrobiia bacterium | reverse complement strand
CGACCGCCACGGTCACGTCCACCGCGCTCGCCGCCACGACCGCCACCACTGTCACGATCCCGACCGCCGCCGGTGTTCTGTGAGGGAGGACGATTCTTGGCATCTTCGGAAGGCTCGATGGCTTCGGCCGGCTCAAGACTCACCTTGCCGTTGCGGTCGATCTCACGAACGATCACCTTGACGACCTGGCCAAGCGCCAGGTAGTCCTCGACGTTTTCGACCCGACGGTCGCTGTCAATCTTCGAGATATGCAACAAACCGTCGCGACCAGGGAGGATGTTGACGAACGCACCAAAGCTGGTGATGTTCACAACGGTCCCCTCGTAGGTTTCCCCTAACTCGGCCTCAGGCGGATTCGCGATCGCTTCGATACGCGACTTAGCAAGCGCCAGCTTGTCGCTGTCGGAGGCTCCGACTCGGACGATGCCGTAGGCGCCGTCTTCCTCGATCTCGATCGTGGCACCGGTCTCTTCTTCGAGCTCACGGATAACCTTGCCCTTAGGACCGATGACTTCACCGATCTTGTCCTTAGGGATTCGGATCGAGATGATCCGCGGGGCGTTCGGATTGAGTTCCTCACGAGGACCAGCAATAGCCTCCGCCATCGCCGCCAGAATCTTCATCCGGGCATCCTTGGCCTGGTCAAGCGCCTTAGCCAACACATCGGCGGGCAGGCCTTCGATCTTCGTGTCGAGCTGCAATGCGGTGATCGTGTCGGCAGTACCGGCCACCTTGAAGTCCATGTCCCCGAGGGCATCCTCGGCGCCAAGGATGTCAGTCAACGTGATGAACTTGTCACCCTCGTTGATCAACCCCATAGCGATTCCGGCCACCGGCGCGATGATCGGCACCCCGGCGTCCATCAGCGACAGCGATGACCCACACACCGACGCCATCGAGGAGGAACCGTTCGAGGCCAACACCTCTGAGACGAGTCGGTAAGCGTACGGAAAGTCTTCCGACGTCGGGATGACCGGATGCACGGCTCGCTCGGCGAGCGCACCGTGGCCAATCTCACGACGCTTTGGACCGCGCATGAAACCGGTTTCGCCGGTCGAGTAAGGCGGGAAGTTGTAGTGATGCATGTAGCGCTTGGATGTTTCAAGATCGAGCGTGTCGAGCATCTGCTCCATCTTCAGCATGCCAAGCGTCGTCACGTTGAGGACCTGGGTCTCACCACGCTGGAACAGGCCTGAACCGTGGGCACGGCCGATAACTCCTACTTCAGCCTTCAATTCGCGAAGGTCGGTGAGGCCGCGACCGTCAAGGCGGATGCCTTCGTTGATGACACGTTCGCGCATCATCGTCTTGGCGACCTTGCCGAAAGCCTTCTTGACCATCGCTAGCTCGGCTTCATCGGCTTCGCCGTACTCGGCTACAACTTCGTCGCGGGCCGCGCTCTGGGCGAGGCCGCGCTCCTTTTTGCCTGCTAACCGGATGACCGACTCAAGCTTGGGAGCGGCCAGCGCCTTCACCTTGTTCAAAACGTCGTCGGTGAAATCAACATTCAGCTCGTACTCGACTTCTTCGATGTCGAACATGGCGCGCAACTGTGTTTGCAGATCGATGAATTGGCCGATGTACTGCTTGGCCTCTTCTAATCCACGGGCAACTGCTGCTTCGTCCGAGGTTGGAGCACCATCTTGAGCCATCCGGATGCCGTTGACTGTGGAACCGGCCTCAACCATGATGATGTCGATCTCGCCTTTGTCATTGCGGACTCCAGCAACGGTGAGTTCAAACACCGATTCATCGAGATCGTCAAACGACGGCAGCGGGATCCACTCGCCATCTTTGAGGGCGAGACGAATAGCCCCGATGGGACGCTCGAACGGAATAGAACTCACCGACAAGGCTGCCGATGCACCGTTGAGCGCGAGAATGTCGTAGGCCTGCTCTTCGTCGACGGCCAGAATTGTTCCGACGATGTGCGTATCGCAACGGAATCCCTCACGGAAGTTTGGTCGCAATGGGCGATCAATCAGACGGCAAGTAAGAATCGCTTTCTCCGATGCCCGACCTTCCCGACGGAAGAACGAACCCGGGATCCGACCGGCTGCGTACATCCGCTCTTCGATATCTACGGTCAGCGGGAAAAAGTCAGTCCCGGGACGCATCTTCTTAGATGCGGTGGCAGTAACAAGAACTTCGACGCCACCGAGTTTTACGGTGACAGCTCCGTCGGCCTGCAAGGCCAATTTTCCAGAGCTAATGGTGACTTCCTTGTCACCGACTAGGCCACGTACCTGGTGTTCTGGCACGGTTTCTCCTTTGTGTGATGGAGGAGAACCGCAATTGGCAGTGGTCACAGCTCCCGCGGGAGCGGTCTCCACTGACAATCGACAGGCTTCCTCCGATGGTATTTCTCAGGTGATCTCGGGGTTCCCGAAACTGCGGAGGAGCGTGACTCCCCCATAATCAAGAGAGCGGCTCAATGGCCGCTCTCTCAAAGTTTTAGTGGCGAAGCCCCAACGTGACGATGAGCGCACGGTAACGCTCGACATCTTGGCGCTTCAGGTAATTCAGCAGCCGGCGACGTTTACCCACCAACATCAGCAAACCGCGCTGAGTATGGAAGTCATGCTTGTGTTCACGCATGTGGTCGGTCAGGTGCTTGATACGCTCGGTCAGCAGGGCGACCTGAACCTCGGGCGAACCCGTGTCGGAATCGTGCTGTCCGAATTCTGAAATGATTTCTTCGGTGGTCTTCATGGATCCAATGTTTCTCGACATGTTCGCCTGCTCGACAAGAGGTGGTGAGCGGGACGGCTGGAAGTGTAACAGGTCCACGAGTTGTTCAAATTCGAGCCAATCATCGAGGACGGCTCGACTCGGCTGCCCGCCAGTACGAGTACCGATAGGCCATCCCGAATCCCGCCGCTGAGTAGAGCGCCAGGGCCGGTTCGTTGCCAACCTGAACCTGAAGGAATGCACGCTTGGCACCCCGGGCGGCACCCCACGCAAGCAGGGACCCCAGGACAGCTCGACCCAGGCCTTGGCGCCGGGCGGCAGGCTCAGTGAGCATATCGAAGATACCTAGCCAAGCGCCCATCATCACGGCACGTCCCTGAGCGGATCCCATCCCGGTCGTTCTCGCAAATGCCTCGGGACGATCTAACTGACCCACGCTGGGTGCGAACCGGTCCACCTGTGGGAGGGACAGGGCCAGAATCCGCGCCCGGTCGGCGAGCCAAGTATCCGATAAGCCTTCCTCGATCACCACAGCAGCCTCATGCGTACCCATCCGGCGGGGCATACGATCAGTAGTTAGGACTTCTGTCAAGCCTTCGGGCAGAAATCCCAACCCAGAGAGCTGTGGTTCAAGATCGTGAGTCTGTTTGGCAGGAACAGCAAGTTTGTAGACCACTGGCCGGTCGTGTGATGCAAGGAAGCTGCCGGCCGTGGCGATCGCGCTCGTAACTGACCGGCCCGGGTCCCCGATCGGGTAGATGGCATTCGCTCGCCGCGCAGGACTAGCCCCTATAACCACGACCCACGCACCTATGAGCAGTTCGTCAGTCTGTATGAATGCATTAATGCCGACCCGTTCGAGGTTGTCGACCGCTGCCCGCATCACTCGGCGACAGCCTCCACCTCTATCTCGACCTTCCAGGCTGGATCTAGCAGAGCCGCGACCACGACCATCGTCGCCGGCGGCGTAGCGCTTGAGAACAGCTCACGATGGGCTCGACCGACCTCTTCTGCATACCCGGCGTCAGTGATATACATGCGCGTGCGCACGACTCCCGACGCCGAGCCCCCGAGTTCGTCGATGGCAGCGAGCGCAATCGTCCCGCACAACATCATCTGGTCGAAGGGACTCTCGGGACAGGCCGAGTTGTCTTGCGGAATCGGAGCGGTACCTGCCACCCGAATCGTGTCACCCGTCCTAACCGCCCGGGAGAACCCGTACCGCTCCTCGAAGGGTGAAGCCGAACGAACAAAGAGATGTGCCATGCCGCGAATCTACTCGCTAGCGGATGACATCGAGAAGGCGGCCGGCAACCGCGATATCTGCTCGGATTTGGGCTACAAGTTGTTCGACGCCATCAAATCTCTGCTCTGGTCTGATCCGATGGGCAAGCTCCACCTCAATAACCCGACCGTAGAGATCGCCTTCCCAGTCGACGAGGTGCGCTTCGACGGTCACCGAGCGGCCATCAAAGGTCGGTCGAACTCCGACATTGGTTACCGCCCGAACTCGCTCGTCGGCGAAGCTCACATGGCCGGCGTAGACCCCCGTAGCCGGTAGCACGATGGACGGCTCGTAATTCACGTTGGCGGTAGGCACTCCAATGGTGCGTCCCCGTCCTTCACCGCGCACCACCGGCCCCTCAATTGAGTACGGCCGCCCGAGCAGTTGGGCGGCATCCTCAACATCGCCCTTGGCGACCAACGCCCGGATGCTGGTAGAAGATAACTGGGTGTCGTCCTCTGAAAGCAAGGGCACTGCGTCGACGGCGAATCCGAAAACGTCACCGGCCCGTTTCAGCGTGTCAACGTCGCCAGCCCGATCGCGACCAAATCGAAAGTCAGCACCAACTGCAACTGCTGCTGCACCAAAGGCGTCGACGAGCACGGCCTGGATAAAGTCATCGGGGTCCATTGATCGGATCTGAGCAAACGGCAAAACCCCGACCACGTCGACGCCATGTGCTTCAAGCAGGCGAAGGCGCTGATGAATCGTTCCGAGAAGCTTCGGGGCCCGGTCGGGGGCCACTACCGCCAGCGGATGCGGGTCGAACGTGAGGACGCCGCGCCTCGACGGCCCTCCCTGAGCCCCGGCGAGCGTAGCGAGTTCTTGGAGCACCGTCTGATGTCCACGATGCACGCCATCGAAGACACCGATAGCCACGGCCGATCGCCGGGTCGCCTTCTCCCACAGCCCGGGCTCACCGATAAGTATCTTCACGGGAGCACAACTTCCGGTATGAACGTTCCTGAGACGAGCCGGTGTATCGCCAGCAGATTCTCAGCGGTGTCGGCAATACGAACGGACACGCCGTCAGTCCACTCCCCAGGGACTTCGGTGACGTCGAGCCTGGCACCATTGCGAACTCGGTCAGCTACTTCCGACCGAACCAAACAGTGAGGTAACGCCGACAGCGCTTCGAAGGGCGGAAGAAGCACCGACCGCCATTGCCCTTCGTTCCCCAGCGCCGCTAAACGCTCGAGTGTTACCGCGTTCTCAACGGACAACGAGCCCGTCCGAAGTCGCCGCAGTGCGGTCAAATGAGCTCGCCCGCCTAGGGCCTTGGCCAGGTCGTCGGCGAGGACTCGAATGTAGGTCCCCTTGGCACACACCACTCGGATGACTGCCTCGGAATACTCGGACGGACGGACGTCAAGGATCTGCAGCGAGTGAATTTCAACCGGTCTGGGCTCCCGTTCGACCTCGATGCCTTCCCTGGCAAGCTCATGGAGCCGTTTTCCGCCAATCTTGAGTGCCGAAACCATCGGAGGTACCTGGTGGATCGTGCCGGTGAACCGCTCGACGAGACCCTCAAGGTCGTCACGGGTCACCGTCATGGGCTGGCGGTACACCTCTTCGCCGTCGGCATCGAGCGAATCGGTTGCAACCCCGAACTGGATCTGACCCACATACTCCTTCGGAAGGTCTTGGACGAAGCGCATCAACTTCGTCGCCGGACCGATGCCGCAAACCAAAAGCCCAGTTGCGGCCGGGTCCAATGTCCCAGCATGGCCGACCTTACGAATCCCGATGATGCGACGAACCCGGGCTACCACGTCGTGCGACGTCATCCCGGCCGGTTTGTCGACGAGCAAGAACCCGCGATCGCTCATTCTTCTTCGTCGAGTTCGCGAAGTTTCTGCGAGATGCGAACACCGAACTCGATCGATGCATCGACCTCGAATTTCAACGTCGGCGTGTACTTCATCCGGATCGACGAACCAATCGCCCGACTCAACCTCGGGGCAGCTGAACTAAGCGCCGCCTGAGTTGCCGCTTGCTGTTCTGGTGGGCCGATCACTGAGTAGAACACTCGGGCGGTTCGTAGGTTGGGCGCCGTTTCGACACCGGTGATCGTGACGAATCCCAGCCGTGGATCTTTGAGCTCTTCAACCTCGTTGGCGATCACATGGTGCACGGACGAGTTGATCTTTCGCATCCGGTCTGACATTTACGCCTCCGGCGTCTCTAAGTAATTGATCGCGCTCGATACGAGCTCGATGTCCACCTGATTGTCGGCACATTCCACCACGTTCGCAACCATAGAGTCGACCACCGTCTTGCTGGAGGAGACCAGGGCGACCGCCAGCGCCGCTCGTTGCCAGGAATCCTGATGCGCGACCTCGGCTGTCACCACGTCGGCACTGGCCCGTACTGCCGTGTACAGCTTGGCAAGCGCCCGGCGTTTCTCCTTCAGCGAATGCACCGTCGGGAGCCGCAATTCCAATACCAAAACCGCTGCGACGACAGCTACGAGCGGGCCACCTCTCGAACTTCGTACGCTTCGATGACGTCGCCCACTTTGACATCGTTGTAGCCCTCAAGGGAAATACCGCACTCGAAACCAGTTTGTACTTCACGCACGTCGTCCTTGAATCGACGGAGCGAGCCAATAGCACCGTCGTGGATGACTACGCCAGCCCGTAGAAGACGAATCTTGCCACCCCTCGTCATGGTGCCTTCAGTCACAAAGCAACCAGCAATGTTTCCACGGCGTGGGACTGTGAAGACCTCACGAATCTCTGCGGAACCAAGCACGGCCTCAACCTCGTCAGGGGCGAGGCGACCAACGAGCAGGGCTTCGATGTCGTTGAGCAGCTCATAAATGATGTTGTACGTGCGGATCTGGATGCCCTTAGCTTCGGCAGCCTTCCGGGCTTGAGCGTCGGGGCGCACGTTGAATCCGAAGATAAGTGCCTCAGTGACTTCGGCCAGACTCACGTCGTTCTCGGTGATCCCGCCGACGGCACCGTGCACGATGCTGATGACGCCACCCTCGCGGGTGATCTTGCTCGTCGCATCGCGGACCGCTTCTAGCGAACCATGAGCGTCCGTCTTGACGATCAGGCGTAGTTCGGCCTCATCTGCGGTACGTAACTGCTCTAACAGTTGGGTGAGGCGCTCTCGGGCCGTCGGCACGACTAGCTCGGCCTGACGCATCCCTTCGAGAGTCCCTGCCGCTTGCTGACGAGCGATTCGCTCATTCTTTGTAACGTCAAATGCGTCGCCAGCCGTTGGCACGTCCGACCAACCCATCACCAGAACTGGAGTTGATGGTCCGGCCGATTTCAGCTCATCGCCGTTGTAGTCGAGCATGGCGCGCACCCGACCTGAAATGGGTCCGGCCACGAGCGCGTCGCCACGTTTGAGAGTTCCGCGCTGGACGATCATGGTCGCCATCGGGCCGCGGCCCTTATCCAGCTGGCTTTCGACGATTGTGCCAGACGCAGCCGGCTTCGGGTTCCCTTTTAGGTCTTCAACCTGAGCAACCAAATCGATTACTTCGAGCAGTGTGTCAACCCCATCACCCGACAATGCCGACAGTTCCACAGCTGGAACGTCGCCACCGAGCGCCTCAGCAACGAGACCGTATTCGGTAAGTTGAGCGCGCACCCGGTGAGGGTCGGCGCCGGGCATGTCCATCTTGTTGATCGCCACAATGATGGGAACTTCAGCGGCTTTCGAGTGACTGATCGCTTCCTGGGTTTGGGGCATGATGCCGTCATCAGCAGCCACGACGAGCACAACGATGTCTGTGACGTTCGCTCCCCTGGCTCGCAGCGCCGTGAAGGCTTCGTGACCAGGCGTGTCGAGGAATGTCGTGACCGAGCCTTCGTGTTCGACCTGGTAGGCCGCAATGTGTTGCGTAATACCACCGTGTTCGTCATCGACGACGCTGGTCCGTCGGATCGCGTCGAGCAGGGTCGTTTTTCCATGATCGACATGGCCCATAACCGTCACGACGGCCGGACGGGATACGAGGTCTGCCTCGGGGTCGTCGAAGACCCGTTTCGGCTTGATAAGCGATTCGACCTCTTCTTCTACCGCCTCTTCGCCTTCGACCGTGACTGCGACGCTGAAATGATCGCCCAATAGTTCGAATGCTTCGACAGGAATCGCGTTGCTGAGACCGACTATCTCACCCATTCCGATGAGAGCGGCCACCACCTCGGTGCCGGGCCGACCGATGACATCACCGAACCCGGACGGTGTGATTCCATACAGAACCGTAACCGCGCCCCTCTCAGAAGCGATAACGGATGGCTCGGGGGCTGTTTCGGCCACCATAGGCTGAGGTGCTGCCGCAGTTTCGGCTACGGGGACCGGCGTCGCTACAGCGTGCGGTTCCGGAGCAGGTTCCGCTTTGGCAGCAGGCTCTGGTTTTGGTTCGGGGGCCGGTTCCGCCTTGACCTTGGCCTCTTCAGGCTCGGTCTTGGGCTGGCTCGGAGCTTTCGGAGCGCCGCCCAAAGCTGCCTTGAGCACGGCCGAGTCGGACGCTTCAATGCCCGACGAAGCCGTCTTTACCGGAAGACCCAGCTCTACGGCTTTGGCCAGTACATCCTTCGATTCGAGACCGAGATCTCGTGCAATTTCATAGATTCGTGCTTTGGCCATTACTCTTCAGAATCTCCATCAATTGGTGTTTCGGCGTCTTCGTCGGTCGCCGTTGATTCGCCAGATTCAGCCGGCTCTACTGCTGTTTTGTCCGCTGCGTCGTCTGCTGCAGGCTCGACGACATCTGCTGCTGGCTCTTCGGAGGCAGCCAGCTCATCTGCTGCTGGCTCTTCGGAGGCAGCCAGCTCATCTGCTGCTGGCTCTTCGGA
>CBDTUI010000108.1:0-8891 GCA_965363765.1 uncultured Acidimicrobiia bacterium | reverse complement strand
ATAGAGCTCTGCGTCTTCAGGCAAGGCTTGGGCGATGATCTCATCCCATTTGCCGAACCGGATCAACACATGTTGGTCCATGGCGATGAACGCTTCGAGCCAGTCTGCCAGCGGCTCGAGGACATCGGGAGTCAGACTCTCAGCGAGATCGCGAGCGGCGCTGATCGCCGGTTCGAACTGGCCGAGAAACATCGCCCCATAAATCTTGAAGTGATAGTTGTGGCAGCGGTACACCGTGTAGAAGTTCATTGGGCCGGACCGAGCCAGATACTTCTGATCGGCGAGAATCGCCGCATCGTTGCGTTCCACGACGTTCTGATACTCACCACAGAGCACGTCAATGTGGGTGGCCATGTGCTGAAGATGACCGGCATCAGGAACCAATCCATACAGGCGATCGCCCGCCTGGAGTGCCTTTTCTGGATGAGGCGACATCTCCATGAGATGGATATACATGTGCAACAAGCCGGGATGGGTCCACGAGCCGTCGAGTTGACCGAACCCGTACTCGAGAATCTCGATCGCCTCGGCGGTATCGGCGCCGTCGGCGGGTTGGCCAGTTCGCAGATTCCACAGCTGCCACGGGGTCCGGTTCATGAGCGACTCGGCAAACAGTGTCGAAACATCTAGGTCATCGGGATGGTCGCTGTAGACCGCTCTCATCGCGTTGGCGTAGGCGTCATTCCAGGGTCCGAAGTCTTCAATAGACGGGTCAGTCGGGTACCGCACCGCCAGCGCTTCGATGAGCGCCACTTCAATCGGCGTTCCAGTGTCGCTGTCCCTCGTGGCAGCCGCTACTTCTTGATGGGCGCGGCCCAGCAGAGCAATCCGCTCGTCCTCGTCGAAGTCGCCCCATTGCCGGTTGTAGTTGGGACCGATGGCATAGCCAATCCCCCACCTCGCCATTGCACAGTCGGGATCGAACGTCAGCGCCGTTTCGAAACAAGCCACCGCTTCTTCGTGGTGGTATCCGTACGCCCAGATCAGGCCACGATCGAACCACACCTGGGCGTCCGGCGACGTTGTGCTGATAGGGCGCGAGTACGAACCGAGGTTGTAATAGTCGTCCATCGAGAGACACCTCCTGACCCGGAAAGCTACGCCAGTTCGGTGCGATCTGCGCAGCGGAAATCCTCAATGTTGGGCAGATCGTTAGGCGGTAAGTCAGGTCGTTAAGGCGTCGACCCGGTCATTCAGAAACTGGCGGTCGGTGTCCGTAACAGCGGTCTCGGCAGCCCGTCGGTAGGCGCGTTTGGCAGCGCCAGGCTGCCCGAGTTGCGCCAGCAGCGTTGCGCGAGCGGCGTGTAGGAGGTGATAATCGTCGAGATCTTCTGCGATGCGATCGAGTTCAGCAAGGCCAATCTCTGGGCCTTCTACTTCGCTAGTGGCGATAGCTCGGTTGAGCGCGACAATCGCCGTCGGCGTCACCAAGTAAAGCTGGTCGTAGAGTGTCCTGATCTGATGCCAGTCCGTCGCTTCAAACGACTCGGCATCGCAGTGCACCGCCTGGATTGCGGCCTGCATCTGAAAGGGTCCCGGCTGATCCCGACGGATGCACCTACGGACGATCTCATGCCCCTCGTCGATGAGTTGCCGATCCCAAGTCGTGCGGTCCTGGTCACGAAGTAGCACGGTGACCCCCTGGGAGCGGCGGGCCAGCATTCGGGCGTCATTAAGGAGCATCAGAGCCAACAGTCCGGCTACTTCCGGTTCGTCGGGCATCAATTCCCCGAGCGACCGGCCGAGACGGATCGCTTCATGACGCAATGACCCTCGGTCCGGGTTGTCAGCGCCCGAGTTGTAGATCAGGTAGATCACTGCCAGGACCGACCGGAGCCGATCGGGCAACTCCGACTCGGGTGGAGCCCGGTACGGAATGTTGGCGGCTTTTATCTTGTATTTGGCCCGCACCAAGCGTTTCTCCATTGCCGGCTCGCTCACGAGAAACGACCGGGCCACTTCGGATACGGTCAGCCCGCCCAGAAGCCTCAGGGTGAGCGCCACTTGGTGTTCGGGGCGCAGCGAAGGGTGACAGCAGGTGAAGATGAGTCGGAGCTGGTCGTCTTTCACAGTGAGATCCTCTTCCCCATAGGAGGGCCCGTGTTCTCGTGCCATCAGCCTCGATTCTTCGTGCAGTTCTCGGCCACGCTTTGATCTGCGGAGGCGGTCGATGGCCCGATTCCGAGCAGTCGTGATAATCCATCCGACCTGATTGGGCGGGACTCCGTCTCGGGGCCAACGGTCGCTGGCGACAACAAAGGCATCCTGCACGGCATCTTCAGCCAGGGTGATATCGCCAAACACTCGAACGAGTGTGGCCACTGCCTGCCCGTACACCTGGCGAAAGGCTGCATCTACGTCGGCCGACTCGTGACCATCGGCAACCGTCGCCACCACTTAGGCGCCCGGCATGTCGGGCATGTTATCGGCTACCCGCCCGGTCGCCTGAAATGGGCGCACCTCAATTGGGCGCTTGATGGCGTTGGACACCCTTCCCGCCCACGAAAGGGCTTCATCAAGATCGGCAGCCTCGATGATGTAGAACCCGGCGATATGCTCCTTCGCCTCGGCGAACGGACCATCGGTCATCACTAATTTGGCATCCATGTTCCGGACCACAGTGGCAGCATCCGTGCCATGGAGGGCGCCGCCGAACAGAAACGACCCGCTCGATGACATCTCCGCTTCGAGCGCGATAACCCGCCCCATGAAGGCTTGCATGTCCTCAGGAGAATTCGGCGCGTCCGGGGTTTCATCGGTAACGCTGAACGTCGATAACAGGTATTGACTCATCGGTTCTCCTTGTACATGGGCGGTGTTCCCCCATTCACCCTACTTACGAATAAGATCTCCCCACCAGGACACATCCGGGGTCACAGTGGGACGGGTAACCTAATGGACCGTATGACAGCCAGGAGCGAGCGCCCTGAACCTAAAGACCTAGACAGAGCTCGACGCTAATGGCTTCGGCTTTCGTCCTCGTCGCGTTTCTGTTCCCATTGGCTTACAGTCCCGGTCCGGGCAACATGTTCTTCGCTGCGAATGGGGCGAGGTTCGGGTTCCGCTCGACGATCAACGCCAACCTCGGATACCACCTCGCAACATGGATAGTCACGATGGCGATCGGACTCGGTCTCGAAACGGGCCTCGAACGCTACCCAACTGCGTTCACTGTCCTGAAGGTTTCCGGCAGCGTGTATGTCCTGTGGCTCGCCTGGAAGCTCTACAAGTCCAAGGGCTTCGAACACGGCGACGAAGCCAAACCAGCAACCGCTCTCGACGGCGCCGTCCTCCTGCTCCTAAACCCCAAGGCCTACGTCATCATCGCGGTCATGTTCACTCAGTTTCTCGACTCGACCAGCACGAGTCGGATTGGCGATGTTGCCCAGATATCGACCATCTTCACGATCAACAACATGGTGGCGTTTGTCGTTTGGACTCTCGTCGGCGACGCTTTGACTCGACGGTTTCGCGATCCGTCCAGCGCCAAACGACTGAACACGGCCCTCGCTCTGATGTTGGCCGCCGTCGCCACCTGGATTCTGCTCTCATGACCAGCAGTATCCCAGTACCAAAATTAGGCTATTGAATAACGATTCGTTATTCGATAACATAACAAAATGAGTTATTTCAGCGGAAAACGGATGCGAACACTTCGAGAGTCGAGCCGCCTCAGCCTTTCGGGTGTGCATGAGCGAACCGGGATTTCCCGCGCCCAAATCTCGCGCATTGAGACCGGGAAAGCTGATCCGCGCATGTCCACGATCACCGTTTTACTCACCTGCTACGACGCCACGTTGAGCGACCTGGACGTCAACAGTGGCCCGGCAATCTCGGCAACCGAGCTGAAACGAAGAGCTCGACAGGCAACGATCCGACTGAGCGACGCTGGTATTGAGGCATCCGACCCGCTCGCGCGCCTCGACCGCAAGGCATCGCTCGGTTTCGACGTGGAAGCAGAATCCCGGTCGGTCGCCACCCGAAAGTGAGAAATGCGACCGGCGCCCGGACCTCGCTTGCTCGCGCCGATGCCGCTATCGACGAAATCGATCGAACTATCTGGCTGGCCAAGGCCATGGATTACGCCATCCGCGCTAAGGCAGTACTCGTCGGGGGTGCAGCAGTGAATCTTTACACGGGTTCATATCGTCCAACCGATGTAGACATGTGTGCGTACCTCGATGAGACGGATCGTTCATCGCTTCGAGATCTTGGATTTCACCACTTCGCGGGTGACCATTTTGCCTTTACCTTCACCGACGGCGAAGAATGGCTGGTGGAGTTCTCGGAGTCGTTCGTCGATGGCGACGTAATGGACGTCATTCTTGACGGTGCAGAACCCCTCACGGTTATCAGCCTCGAGTCCCTCATCGTTGTTCGGATTCGGCAAGCCACCGACGGGACGGCCGTGACGTTTGAGGAAGCGGTCCGGTTACTGCTGGCCACTGAAGATACCGCCAACTGGCCGGCCGTCGGCAGGCAGATCGCCAGTGAAGATCGCACCTCGCCACACCTCAATCTCCAGTCAACCTACGACCGGATTGCACAGCGAGTGGACTCGGGGTCAACCTGATCGGATCCTGGCCCCCGGTCGGAGCCTGCAAGGATTTCTTGTACGGTGGTGTCCGGAACTCAGGTGGCCGTTCGTAATAGTGGTGTCGGCACCCGGTCGACGATCTACGCAGTCCAGCTGCAGAGGAGATAAGCATGAGCAAGATTTCGATGATGGGCATAGTCACTTGTCAAGAAGGCAAGGCCGACGAGATGGCCGCCGTGCTAACCGAAATGGTTGATGCCGCTCGCCAGGAACCTGGCGTAGAGATCTATTCGTATCATCGGGGCGAAGATGATCGTTTCTGGTTCTTTGCGCTCATGACCGATCAGGAATCGATGCAGCATCATGGGCAGAGCGATGCAATGAAGACGGCCATGGCGTCCTTCGGACCACTCATGGCCGCCCCACCAGAGATGTCGGTCACGACGCCAGTCGCCGCCATCGGGCTCGACATTTAGCGAGTCGTTTTCGCGTCGGGTGAACCATTCCGCCTCCCGAGATCCTCGAAGCCCAAATCGCTACGCTTGAGTATCCCTTATGGAGGAGAGTTCGTGCCCGGTGGATCTAAGTATCAGGGACCTGCTGTCGCTCTCGAACGGTTTACCGCCGCCGTTGAAAGCGCCGGCGAACCTGTGAAGGGCGCAAAAACCCCGTACACTTCACGCAACGGCCACATGTTCAGTTTTCTCGACAGCGACGGCGCCGTGGCTCTTCGCCTGTCAGAGGAGTTAACAGACGAGTTCGGATCCACGTACGAGACCGAGCCGGTCATTCAGCACGGAAGCGTCATGCGAGGTTATGTCTCGGTACCCGATGAGCTACTCAGCGATACGGAGGAACTTCTCGCCTGGTTCCAGAGGGCCTATGACTGGATCGGCACCCTGGAGCCGAAGCCGACCAAAAAGAAGCCGTGACGCTGACCGAGCCGATCACCCGAGGTGAACGGCTTCGACGATGGGCCGCATCGCTTCGATCGCAGCCGGAGTCTTGGGATACACATCGCACCGAACCTCGTCGAAACCGAGTTCGCCGATCGAGAGAAGGTGTTCGGTGATCTCCTGGGTAGACCCGGTAACCGGGTGCTTCATTCCAAGGCCAGAGATATCGCTGACCGAAACTCTCAAACCATCAGGTATCACGGTATACATATCGAAGGATCTCCCCAAGCTCCCAGGGTCTCTACCTAGAGCCTCGCACGCCTGCTCGAGTGTGTAAATGATCGGCGCCAAGCGTTCCTTCAGCTGCGCAATTGTCTCGTCCCATCCCCACCAGTTCCACACGTCTGCGTACTCGGCTACGAGTTGGATCATCTTGGGTCCGCTGGCCGCGATGCTGATTGGTGGCCCTGCCTGTGAGGGGCCACGCAGCACCAACTCGCAATCTTTCGCTGTGTAGAACTCCCCGTCAAAATCGATGGCACCGTTCTTGAGGAGCCCATGAATGATCTGGATAGCCTCGGCGAATCGTGAATACCGTTTGTCTGCCGGAAACCCGAACGCTGCGTAATCCGAATCCGGCGTGTTCCCAGCCCCGATGCCCAATACGAATCGACCACCCGAGATCTCGTCGAGCGTGTCTGCGATTTTTGCCAGCAGTGCTGGAGAGCGGTACGGAGCGTTGACAACCGACTGCCCGAGGCTGATATGGGTGGTAATTGCCGCCACGGCAGCCGCAATCGAAACAGATTCCCAGACACCGTCCGTGGCCTCCTCGCTGCGGTACAACAGCGCATCCTCGAACACGAATGAGTCGAAACCTGCGGCTTCTGCGGTGGATGCCCGCAAGCTGATCGATTCCCACGAAGGCGCCGGAACGTCGCTATCTGGCCGGCCGTGCAGTTGATTGATAAGTCCCACTCGCATGCCCTAAATCTACACAGCTGTTTCCCCGGGAAACCAGCACATGCTCGATCGTTGGGGTACAGACCGAGGAGCCCCTCAGTTGCCGTGAGGCCATTCGACCCTCCAGATTCCCGAGCCAACGACGCCAGGCAGACCGGCATTGATGGCGATGGTTCGGCCATACGATTGCCATTCGGATGCTGACGGACGAAGTTCCGTGCGGGTGGGCCAACTAGTCGGACGCTGAGCTGAAAGCATCAGCTGCGAACTGAATCGCCGACTCTAAGAACGTCTTAGATATTTGAGCTTCCGGGGCCACGCTAGGAAACCCATGTGGCGCGCCTTCCCGGGTCTCGATCGTGACGGGCACGCCTGCTTCCTGAAGTCGACGTGCGTACTCAAGGTTCTCGTCGTAGAACACATCCATGTCCCCAACCCCGATCCACGCGGGCGGCAGGCCCTCTAGGTTTTCTCTACGCGAGGGGACGGAATACCTAGGTGCTGTCTCGGCGCCCGGCGTCGTCCCTAGGTACGAGGACCAGCCGTAGTAGTTCGACCCGTTTGACCAGGCGAAGTGGTCCTTGCGGCCGATGTCGTCTCTGACGGCGGTGCGATCGTCGATCATCGGGTACACCAGCACTTGGCCTAGTACCTCGACGCCATCATCATGGAGTCGCTGGGCAAGCGCCGCAGCAAGACCGCCGCCTGCACTCTCGCCGGCAATGACCACCCGATTGGGGTCCATGCCGTTTGGCGCTCCATGCTCCCGGAGCCAACTATGCGCCGCGACAAGATCATCCAGTGCTGCCGGGAATGGATGCCTTGGTGCGAGGCGGTACCCAGGACATGCCACCACACAGTCAATCTTGTCAAGGAAGGCTGCTGCCCACCGGGACTCGTTCTTCGGGTCTCCCACGATGTAGCCACCACCATGAATCCAGAGAACAACCGGTAGGTCCGACGTACTACCCAGTCGGCGGTGCACATGCATGGTAGGTCGCGGCCCCGTAGGGCCAGGGATGGCTACCTTGGTCGACTCGATGCCTTCCATATCAGCCGACTTCATGACCAGCGGTGCCATGGCGTCCACGATCGCTGCCGAGTACCGACCGAGAACCATTTTGGGCAGCGTCCTGTACGCAGACTTCAGCTCTGGTGCAATTTCCGGCATGGGACCTCCGTATAGATTCGCGTCTTTAGACCGACACTACGCGGCCAATAGACACAGCGAACATCGAAACAACCGCCTTCCCAAGTCCGTGTCCCGAACCATAGATCCTTGCGCGGCTTGAGTCGCCACCGACGACAACACGAAGGGCACGACAGTTAATCATCTCTCAAATGTCTTCGACCATCACGGAGCGACCGTCATGCAGATCAAAAAAAGCTGAGATGTTGAAACCGAGCACGCTTGTGGCAAGCGACCGACTCCCATCTCGATAATGTGTGGGTGCCGTAGTCGCGTAGGGTCAGCAACATGGATCAATGGGAAGAACTCGGAAACAACATCTACTCGCACCGGTACGAGGCGCTGAACCAGAACATTGGTCTCATCGTCGGGTCCGAAGAAGCAATTGTCGTTGACACCCGCGGCCATCATGCCCACGCCGACGAACTCCGACGGGACATCGCGAAACTGACATCGGTTCCCGTGACGACCGTAGTCAACACACACATGCATTGGGATCATACGTTCGGCAATGCCCGCTTCCCTGAGGCTCGCATCGTCGGTCATGTCCGGTGCCGATCCACCCTTCTTGATTTCGGTCCGGAAATGCGCGATACGGTTGCCGCCCAGATGCCACCCGAGTGGAGCGACCACGTCGCTGCGGTCGAGATCGTACCGCCGCAGGTCACCTTCGAAGAGTCGATGACCCTGACGTTGGACGACCGACAGATCCGCCTGGCCTACCTCGGTCGCGCCCACACCGACAATGACATCTCCCTGATGATCGACGATGTCGTCATGGCGGGCGATCTCATTGAAGAGGGCGCTCCGCCGGCGTTTGGGAGTTCGTTCCCGATTGAATGGCCGATCACGTTGGCTGACCTCCTGGAAGAGCCAGCTTCAGTCTGGTTGCCAGGTCATGGTCAGGTGGTCGACCGAGCTTTCGTCGAGGGCCAAGCCGCCGACCTCCGTGCGGTAGCTGCGTTGCTCGCAGACATGAAATCCAGCGGACTCACCGACGTACCGCCTGGTCCGTTCCAGCGCGAGGTGATGGAACTTGCCTGGATGCGGTTTGAGGCTGGCTGACTCTTTACCGATCGGTCGCCCGCCACTGCCACCCCCGAGAACCGCCACATCTGCCATAGAGCGGCGTGATGACGGCTGCGACTGCGGTCACTACGCGAAGGGATGGTGCGAACCGCGGTTGCTTGCCCTCTGCCAGGTGTTTCGTCTAGCGGGTCCGTCAGTGTGAGGTGTCTTCGATACATCGCTCCACCTACACCAAAGCCCACACAGACTTCCGCTCGATCAAAGACACTTCATCGAA
>CBDTUI010000107.1:0-9267 GCA_965363765.1 uncultured Acidimicrobiia bacterium | reverse complement strand
ATGGTTCGATCATGATGCGTCGACTGTTCCCTCTGGCGTTCCTGTTGGTTCTGGTCGTGAGCTTGCCGGCTCAAGGTCAGATCACTCCCGAGGAACTTGAAGAGGCCAAAGGAGAGTTGCTGGAGGTGCGCGACAAAGTGCAGAGTCTGGCAGCCGCCTACGAAGCTGCCCTTGAAGAGACCGAGCATCTGGAATGGCTCATTGCTGGAACCGAAGGCCAGGCAGCCGAACTCCAACGGCAACTAGAAGCGACCCGGATTGTGGCCACCGAGCGAGCCGTCGATATGTATATCGGCGCACTTTCCAACAACCTACCGCTGTTCACGGAGTCCGGATCCTTATCTGACCTTGAGGCCGGCTTGGCCTATATGCGCGACGCCAGCGACGACGATCAGGCTTTGCTCAATCAGTTGGCGATCCTCGAGCGCGACATCGCTCGAGTCGCCGGTGACCTGGCCAATGCCGAGGTCGCTCAGCTTGAGGCGAACGTGAAGCTTGAGGCCGCGGCCGAAGAAATCAACAAAACGCTCGAAGCCGCCCAGGCCAAATACAACGACCTGTATACGCAGTGGCAGGTGGAGGAAGCTGCTCGTAGAGCCGCCGAAGAAGAACGCCTACGGAAACTCGAGGCCGCCCGGGTAGCCGCCGGAGGCGGAAGTAGCAGCGGAGGCGGCGGAGGAGCGCCGCCCCCGGTCGTGGTGTCGGGGCGGACATGTCCGGTCAACGGCGTGGTCGCGTTTTCGGATACGTGGGGCGCTCCGCGGTCTGGGGGCCGGTCACACAAAGGGGTCGACATGCTGGCGGCCCGCGGAACAGGACTCGTTGCGATCGAAGCTGGGACCATCTCGCGGATGGGCAACGGGGGCATCGGGGGCATCACCATTTGGTTCAAGGGCGACTCTGGTGATGACTTCTATTACGCCCACCTCGACTCGTTTGCTGGCGGGATTTCCAAGGGTCAGCACGTTTCCGCCGGGACCGCGATTGGAACCGTTGGGACGAGCGGTAATGCTCCCGCCAACGTCCCGCACCTCCACTTTGAATACCATCCCGGTGGCGGCTCGGCGGTCAATCCGACCCCGTTAGTTCGGTCGCTCTGCGGTTGATTCTGGCGCTGCTAATTGCGAAAAGCCTGGCTGGGAATTGATTAAAAGAATGAAGGACCGATAACGGAGAATCGGCCCTTCATTCAATTCTGAGAGCTCCGGAGGAAGGGAGCTTCTCATTCGGATAACTCCCAGCCGAACCCTGGTTCCTTTGGCACGTTCTCTTCTTATATCGGCTGGCAGGCCCGCTTAACTTGGGTGCCGTTTGCAAATCACTCAGAGTGACTAGTTACCGGCAGGGCCTCGAGCAGCTTGGCGATCCGGCCGGTACAGGTCTCATCCTGGGCGGGTGGCACAATCTCGAGTAGCCGCTCGGTCGCCTCACGAAACGCTCGGGCCGATGGACTGTCCGGTGCATGTACCACCACGGGCAACCCTGTATCGCCACCGGCCACCATCAGCGGGTCGATCGGGATCGATCCGATTAACGGCACGTTGAGCATGTCGGCGAGTTCGGCGCCGCCGCCAGAACCGAACAACTCGTAGGTTTGGCCATGGTCACATACAAAGTGCGACATGTTTTCGAGCGCAGCGACGACCGGCATGAAAGACCGGCGAGCCATGTCGGCTACGCGAATGGCCACCTTTTGGGCGGCCTGCTGAGGCGTGGTCACCACGACCATTTCTGCCTGCGGAAGCAGGCGAGTCAAAGCCATCTGCACGTCACCGGTTCCGGGCGGCATGTCGATGAAGAGGTAGTCGAGATCGCCCCACTCGACCTGTTTGAGGAACTGTTCAAGCGCTTTGGACAGCATCAGTCCTCGCCACATGAGGGCAGTTTCCTCTGATTCCACGATCAGGCCAGTCGACACGACCTTCAAGCCGAACGCTTCGACAGGTACCAGGTTGCGGTCCTCGTTGGCCGTGATTCGTTCTTTGATATTGAGCATGCGGGGGATCGAGAAGCCCCAGATATCGGCGTCAAGTAACCCGACCCGATATCCACGAGCGGCGGTGGCGAGAGCGAGGTTGGTACTGGCCGATGACTTGCCGACTCCGCCCTTGCCGGAACTGACTGCGATCACCCGGGTGGTGGGCGACAGTTTGGTTGGTTCGGCGCGTTCGCGAACCCGGAACCGAGCGGTTGTCATCAGGTCGGCTCGCTGCTGTTTCGTCATCGCGGTGGTCCGGACATCGACCCGGGTCACCCCAGGGAGTGAACCGACCTTGCGGACCGTGTCGGACTCGATTTGGTTGCGCATCGGGCATTCGGCGATCGTCAACGCCAGGTCAATGGTCACGACCCCGTCATCATCGACGCGGACATCCTGAATCATCCCCAGGTCAACGAGGTCACTTCCCAGTTCGGGATCGATAACCCCCTTGAGGGTCTCCATTACGTCAGATCGGGTAGGCATGGCGGTCATAGTACGCCGTCGCGCCAAGTAGCAGTCCCGTTGACGGTGTAAGGCCGTATACTGGAATCTCCAGTTATTGAAGGAGTACATGTGCAAGGCCTCACGATCAAGTCGTCCAAGCCAGCCCGAGCAGTGACCCTGACCGAGCCGGCCATTGGCAAGCTCGCCGTCCTGCTCGCCGAAGAAGGCGACCCGGGCCTGGCATTGCGTGTTGCCGTGCGCCCCGGAGGCTGTTCCGGTTTCTCATACGAGATGTTTTTTGATGCCGAAACCGAAGCAGACGACGTGGTTGAAGAGTTTCGTGACGGAGTTCGCATCGCGGTTGACTCTCAGAGTGTCGAGATGCTGCGCGGTTCAACCCTCGACTACAAAGACGGGTTGATGGGCGCCGGTTTCGCCATCGACAATCCGAACGTGACTAAAAGCTGCGGCTGCGGTAACTCTTTTTCGTGAGTAAACATATCCCTTCGGTCCCGAGCGCCCCGGCGGCTCTCGGTCCCTATTCGGCCGTGGCTGAGGCCAATGGATTTGTGTTCTTTTCGGGCCAGGTAGCTCTCGACCCTGCCACCAACGAGCGGTTGACCCACCTCGATGTTACGGACCAAACCAAACAGGTTATGGGAAACATCGTTGCCATCCTCACCGACCTCGGCTTGACCACCGATGCGGTCGTGAAAACCACGATCTTCCTGAAGGATATGGACGATTACGCGGCGGTGAACGAGGTCTACGGTTCACATTTTGGGGCCGCCGCCCCGGCCCGTTCGGCGGTCGAAGTAGCCAACCTGCCCGGTGGCTTCCTGGTGGAGATCGAACTGGTGGCCGTCCGCGACTAGTCGCAGTCCGTTCCTAATCGTGCTCTGGGTAGTATCGGCCCGGCGTGCGATATCAGCTCCTGGGACCTTTTGACGTCTTCGACGAAGACGGGCATTCGCTAGCGCTAGGCGGCGAGCGTCAACGCGCCCTGCTGGTCTTGCTGGTACTCAACGCCAACGAAGTCGTTTCCATCGATCGGATCATCGACTCGTTATGGGATGAAGATCCGCCCGAAACGGCCAACAACATTGTTCAGGTCTACGTAAGTCGCCTTCGAAAAGCGCTCGAACCCGATGTGGGTCGTGACCAGAAACCCGCCGTCTTTTTGACGAGGCGCCCCGGCTACTCGCTGCGAGTAGGGGTGGGCGAAGTTGACGCCCCGGAGTTTAATCGCCTGGCGACCGAAGGCCGGGCCGCCCTCGAAGCAGGCAATCCGGCTGTGGCAGCCACCCGGCTACGTGAGGGACTTGATCTCTGGCGGGGGGAAGCGATCGCTGATTTTGCGTACGAAGGATTTGCCGCGGCGGTGGCAAATCGGCTTGCCGAGGAGCGAGTGACCGCCCTCGAAGACCTGTCGGAAGCCCGCCTGGCCCTGAGAGAGCATGCGCAGCTGGTCCCCGAACTGGAGGCTCTGGTCGATCGGTACCCCTACCGAGAACGGCTCCATTTCCAGCTCATGTTGGCTCTCTATCGGAGCGGTCGGCAGGGAGACTCGTTGAGTGCCTATCGCAATGCAGCCGAAACATTATTGACCGAACTCGGTATCGATCCTGGTCCGGAACTGCAGCAGCTCGAGCACCAAATCCTGAGCCAGGATCCATCACTTGTGCTGCCAGGGCGGGCCAGCGCCGACCTCTCGGCGCTTCCGCTGATCGGGCGCAGTCGTCCGGTCGCCGCCCTTGCCGAAGCCGTGGCGATGGTCACGGCGGGCGCCTCCGCCCTCGTCCGGGTGATCGGCGAACCAGAGGCCGGGGTGGAGCGACTACTCGACGAAGCCGCCCTCCTTGCGGACGCGGCCGGCCTCAACGTCGAGCGGGTGAGGGCCTTCGCGGCAGAAGCACCGGGTTCCCTGATGGAACGCCTGAGCGCAGGGACCGGGCGGCCGAGCGCTCTGATCGTGCAATCCGCCCATCACGCCGCCCCTGATTCTCTGGCGAGTTTGGCGGCCAAGCTTCGATCCGACACCCCCACGCTCGTCGTGGTTGGCCAGAAGCCCCAGGTGGGGAGGGCCGATCAGGCCCTGCGTCAACTCGGGTCCGGAGTCGCCACGATCGAGCTGAAGGTGGATCGGGTGAGTCGCTCAGAGATTGGAGCGGTGACCGACACTGCCCTAGCCGACTGGCTGTTCTCCCAGACCGGCGGCGACGCATATGAGCTGAGCCGGGTGTTGGAGCTGCTGCGGGATCGGGGGTCTTTGCGATCGTCGGATGGTCAGGTCTCGTTCGTTGGGGAAGCGTTCCCCGAAGACGTGCCGCTGCCACTCACAACCCAGGTCGCCAACTTGCCGGCTCCTGATCGGTTGATCGTTGAGGCGTGTGCTGTCGCCGCCGAGACGATCCCGTTGCGCGTGGTGGCGCGACTGGCAGGGAAGACCCCCCTTGAGGTGGTTGACCGACTCGACCACCTGATCGCTAACGGATTCCTCGATGAGACGGATCGGGGCGTGACGGTGAGTGCGTCCTTGTCCGCCAGCCAGCTGTCAGACCGAGTTGGCGCGGTCCGACGGACCGCCGTTGCCCAGGCCCTGCTCGATGCCTGGGTGGATCAGGTTGAGCTAGCCGATGGTGCAGTCGTTGGGTTGGTTGCGGAACTGGCTGGAAACTTCGAAATGGCAGCCGATACCCTGATCGAATCCGCCGATCGATATGTAGCCTTGCAGCATCTTTCGGAGGCCCAGCCGTTGCTTGAGGCCGCCGCCCGATGTCTACGGGCAGTTGGGGAACAGTCGAGCGGGCGTTGGGGTCATGTGCATCTTCAGCTGGCGTCGTGCCACCGGCTGGCCGGCTGGCCGCTCCTGGCCGACCAGGCGCTCCGTGAGGCGGTTCAGTTCACGACCGGCCTGGGAGCAGTAGACGCCAGGGGCTGGGCGGCCCAGATCGCCTCAGATCGCCAGGATCCGGCCTCGGCTGAGTGGATAGCAAGTGTCGGTCAGCTGTTGGCGCGCCAATTGGGCGCCCCAGCCAAAGCGGCCTCGCTCCTGTCTCTCCAGGCTCACGTGTTGAATCGACTGGGTTTCCCGACTGAGGCGGACGACTGCTCAGCCCGAAGCCGGTTAGTGCTCGACGAGGTCGGCGAACCGCATCAGAAGTTCCTGGCCTCCTACAACCAGGCGTGGATCGAGTTCGACCGTGGTCATGCCCGCAACGCCGAGGCCGGGTTCGCCAGGCTCATTGGTTCAGTTGTCGACGATTCAGATGAGCGCATGGCGGACCTGTTGGCCTGGAGATCCCGCTGTTTGTTTCGACTGGGACGAGTTGACGAGGCGCTGAGCGCCGCAGATCAAGCACTGGCACTCGCTTCTGTCTCAGGCGATGTTGGGCCGGCTTTTCTGGTCCATATGTCCCGGGCCGAAGGAGCGGGCGCTTTCGGATTCGGGCCTGATGCCGAAGCCTCCGCACGCGAAATGCTTGGAGTCGTGCTTCACCAGCTGCCAGCCTGGGAGAATGCCGCTCGATTCTTGCTAGCCAAAGCGCATCTTGCGAGAGGTTCGCTTCAGGAAGCAGACGACGAACTCGCCAACGCTCTCGCCACCTGTCCCGACGGGGTCAGCGGCCGTCGGTGGCGGCTGACCTGTGAAGCACTTGGTCACCTGATCGCCTACGAACGGGGGGCGCCGATTGATCACTCGGCGGACCAACTAGTCGAAGACCTTCTGGCGGTGCAATGGCACGAACCCGCCATCGAACTCCTTATCGCTCAGGCATCGAGCCACCAGGAAGTGGAGCCAGCCGCTCGGGCGGCCCGATTGGCCGTGGAATTGGGGTTGGCGTCGTGCGCCGGCCGGGCCGATGCTGTCGTCCGCCAGCTCGGTGGCGAGCTTGATGAGATGGTGGCGGATGGGGCGAAGCGTCTCGTAGCCGTCGCCCTCGGGACCATGCCAGCAACGTGGCGGGAAACCTTCAACCGGGCGCTCGACGGCGCCGCAGCTCCGGTGGACGACTAGGAGCCCGCTGAACAAACACATGTCACGCATCCTGACGGCCAGCCATCACCACTCGCGGTGTTCTCAGCCCCGCCATTCCGGCTCAAGGAGTGGCGAAACTTCGGCCTTGCGACTGGCGCGTCTGGCCGCCAATCTGCACAACGGTATTATTCAGCAGACTCCTAGCCGAACCGGTACCCAACTGAGCGGACGGTGGTGATCCACGACGAACGCTGCTCACCGATCTTGGAGCGGAGCCGGCGAACATGCACGTCTACGGTGCGGGCGCCGCCGTAGTACTCGTAGCCCCACACCTTCGACAAGAGCTGCTCCCGACTCCACACCCGGCTCGGGTTCTCGACGAAGAACCTCAAGAGTTCGTATTCCATGTACGTCAGGTCGGCGGGCTGTTCGCCGATGAGCGCCTGATAGGTGGCCGTGTTCAGCTCGAGATCACGGTAGCGGAGTACCTCCTCGACATTCACAGCAGATGCCTGGCGGCGTACCCGCGCCCGCAGTTCCTGAGGGTCGGTGGGCAGAACGACAAAGTCGGCGATCTCAAGGTCTTCGTCGACAATGAGCGTGATCTGATCTTTGAGGACAACAAGCATGATCGGAACGCCAGTGTCTTCGTGGAGGCGCCGGGCAGTACGGATACGACGGAGCGGTTCGTCGGCGAGTTCGATGAGCACGAGGCACCAATTGGCCGCCTCGTCGGTTTTTTCTAGGTCGGTGGCGGTCAGAAGAAGGGGTTCAAGCGCGGCAGAACGCAGAGCTTCTGAGAGTCCGGCGCTCGGGACCTCTGGGAAGAGCGCCAGGCCATTCACAGGATCGGCAGGTATCGCTCGAGCTCGAAACGTGACACGTGGTGCTGGTAGGCGTCCCATTCCTTGCGTTTATTACGAAGAAACCAGTCGAACACATGCTCACCGAGGGCGAGCTTCATCAGCTCGGATTGCTCAAGTTCGTCGAGAGCGTGAGAAAGCGTCTCCGGCAGACGTTTGATTCCGAGGTCACGTCGCTCCGAGCCGGACATTTCGAACACGTTCTTGCTCAACTCGTCGGGTAGCTCGAGGCCGTTTCTGATGCCATCGAGCCCGGCCGCCAGTAGCACCGAGAACGTCAGATACGGGTTGGTAGCCGCATCCGGTGAGCGGTATTCGATCCGGGTTGAGGATGACTTTCCGGCCTTGATCGTTGGGACCCGGACGAGAGCCGATTGGTTGTTGCGAGCCCAGAAGGCATAGATGGGTGCTTCGAATCCGGCAACGAGTCGTTTGTAGGAGTTGACCCATTGGTTGGTGATTGCCGTCATCGCCGGAGCGTGGTGGATGAGTCCGGCGATGAAAGCTTCAGCGGTTTTGCTCAGCCCGTGCTCGGAGTCGGGCGAATAGAAGGCGTTCTGGTCGCCCTCGAAGAGTGACATGTGGGTATGGAACCCCGACCCGTCATGGTCTTCGAGAGGTTTCGGCATAAAAGTTGCGTAGATACCGTGGGCGAGGGCAACCTCCTTGACGGTGAGCCGATACGACATGACGTTGTCGGCCATCGCCATGGCGTCGTCGTATCGAAGCGTGATCTCGTGTTGAGAAGGAGCTACTTCATGATGTGACTGTTCGACAGGGATACCGAGCTTTTCGAGGTGCTCGATCGTGGTCCGTCGGTATTCCTGGGCGGTGTCGAGTGGAGTGAGGTCGAAGTAGCCACCCTGGTCGAGAACCTTGGGCTCGGGTCCCGAGTCGGCGAAGTAGAAAAACTCGAGTTCGGGCGCTACGTAGAAGGAGTACCCGAGTTCGGCAGCCTCGCGCAAGTTGCGTCGCAGAACATTGCGCGGGTCACCCTCGAACGGTGTTCCGTCGGTGTGGTGGATATCGCAAAAGATCCGGGCGACCCCCTCAGGCTCCCTCCAAGGGAGAATCTGAAACGTCGTCGGATCGGGGCGAGCGATCATGTCGGCTTCGTGCACCCTGGCGTAACCGTCGATGGATGATCCATCGAAGGTCATCCCCTCGGTCAGGGCAGTTTCCAGTTCGGCTGGACTGATGGCCACTGATTTCATGAAGCCCTGGACGTCGGTGAACCAGAGTCGAATAAATCGAATCCCGCGTTTGGCGACGGTCTGAAGAACGTACTCGGCCTGCTTGTCAGCTGTCATGGCCTGTAACGGTAGCGCGCCAGGTCACCGGTGGACCGGTCGGAGTCGGTTACCCGCCCCTGGACGATTTGTCGTTAAACTCCAACCTGGTCAGGGCTTTCGGGGTTTGATTTCCGGCAAGTCCGTCGGCCGAGTTAACGCAGCGTTCACATTTGGGTAACGGCGAAGAAACGGCATCCTGTGACGCTGGTTGTAGCAAGTACGTTTTGTCGAGAATCATGAGGTCACAATGAGTTACCGAGCCGAGTACATCTGGATAGATGGGTCCAAACCAACCTCAAAACTCCGGTCAAAGACCAAGGTCGTTCCGTCTGGCGAAGGCTTGCCCCTCTGGGGCTTCGACGGATCTTCGACTAACCAGGCGCCCGGGAAGAACTCCGACTGTGTTCTCCGCCCGGTACTGACGGTGCCCGATCCGATCCGCGGTGGCGATGACGTTCTGGTCATGTGCGAGGTTCTCACGGTTGACATGGAGCCTCACCCGAGTAATACGCGGGCGGCCTGTCTAACCACCGAGGAGATGTACGCCAGCTTTGAGCCGTGGTTCGGCATCGAGCAGGAGTACACGTTCTTTAAGGATGGGCGCGTACATGGTTGGCCATCGCATGGCTATCCGGCTCCGCAAGGGGGCTATTACTGCGGCGTCGGAGACGACGAGATCTACGGCCGCGATGTCGTAGAGGCGCATAC
>CBDTUI010000106.1:0-9342 GCA_965363765.1 uncultured Acidimicrobiia bacterium | reverse complement strand
TCGTGGGTTCGAATCCCGCTCTCTCCGCCACGAGAGGTGACAGTCTTACTGTCACATTGCTATGAGGTTGAGGCCTTCGTGGGTTCGAATCCCGCTCTCTCCGCCACGAGAGGTGACAGTCTTACTGTCACCTTGCAAGAGGTTCCGGCTTCGGCGGGTTCGAATCCCGCTCTCTCCGCCATCAAAGAGCAGCAGGGTTAGCGATGATTATGCGAGCCAAACGAGGTTCCGGTTTCCGGTTTGTGACAGTCGTCTTGCTGCTCGTCGCCGCCTGCGGCAACTACACCGGGTACGGCGATTTCAACGATGTGGCCTACGAGGACATCGACTGGGTTGAGGTAGTGACTCTGGTGGTCCAATGCACCAACGACAACGGTTATGCGGTAGAACAATCCCCGACCGGCGATGGTGTCTTTCTGGAGGGGATCCCCGGTCAAGACCAAAAGCGGGCCTCGGAAGTCATGGACCGCTGCCGAGAAGGTCTGAATGTGCCTGACTCTCCCGAGGGATGAGTCAGCGCGGACCGTTCACCGGTTTGGCCAGGCAGTTTCGAACCCTTCGGTCCAAGCGGTCATGTCGTCGTTCGTGACGAGGTAGGCCTCGTAGCCGGGTTGGTCGGTGATCCAGTCGAGGCCGTCGGGACCCATCACGAACAGAGATGTCGCGTAGGCATCGGCGGTTCCCAGGTCGGGTCCGAAGACGGTGGCGCTGAGCATGGCTCGGGCGGACTGGCCTGTTCGGGGATCAACTATGTGGTCGCCGCGCTCGTATCGGGCTGACGTGGCAATCCCGACCGGGCCGGGTAGATGCAGGGTCGTGGCGAGCATGTCAGCCGCGTGAGGATGCCGGACCCCGACGACCCAGGGTCGATCGGCGTCGGGTGTTCCCCCAATCGCAACGTCTCCGGCCGCGTTGACGCAGTAATTCTCCACACCGGCACGTTCGAGGATTTCCGCCGCCCGTTGCACCGCCCATCCTTTGACGAGACCAGATGGGTCGAGCATCGTCCCGTTCGGGGCAGGCACGTTGAATGCATCGAAGGCTCCGCTCGTGAGGAGCTTGAGTCTCCGACACTCGTCGAGCACTTCTCGTACCTCGAGCGGAGCCTCCGTTTCAGAGATGAGGCCACGTCCGATTTGGGTGAGGATGCTGTCGTTCTGATACGGGCTGAATGTTTCGTCGACGTGGTGCAACCAACCGATGGCGTCGCGTACGACACCAAGTGGCGGAACTGGCGGGCGAATGTCGAAGCTGATCGGCATGCCCATGACAAACTCGACGTGGTGGAATCGATCGGCGGTGACCAACTCGGGGATCACAGGCTGATCGCACCCGCTGCCTGAGCAGCATCGATGGCCGATTGCAGTGACGCTGCGTATCCACGGCTGGTAACCGACGCCCCCGAAATGGTGTCCACGTTGGCGCTCTGAACGGTGAGCGCTTCGGTGCGCAACATGGGCAGGGCAACTTCATTGATCCTGATGCTCGTGCTCCGGTCGTTCGGATAGACCAGCGGTACGACATCCTCCAGGACGCCATTTTTGAACTGGGCTTGCACCTGCACGGGTCCCCATCGGGTCGAAACGACTTGACCGTCGAACGTGGTGCTGACCGTCGAGGTCGCCGTGGTCGTCTGGGTGGCGGCCGCCGCGAGTGCCACCTGGTTGGCAGCTGGCAAGCTGAGTATTGAAAAGGAGACCGTGAGAATGACCGTGGCAAGCAGCGACATGGCCAGCGAAAGCCAGCGGGCCGATCGGGCGGCGTGGGTTCGTTTGCCTGGGCGTCGCGGGCTCGGTGCGGTCGAGGTGTCGGCGGTGCGACTGGCCGCAGCCTCTTTGGCTGCGGCCGATCGCTGAGCGAGCCGTTCCATCCGGGCCGCTAGCGCGGGATCAACCGAACCGGGGCCTTCGTCTGGGGGAAGTGGTGGCGGCAGGCTCATGGGACTATGTAACAAGGTCTGGCTAAACGCTGGCTAAGCGCTGGTTACGAAGCGCGTGAGACCTTGAAAGCGAGCCCGATCAGGCGTCGGAACAAGCCGTACAGGCCGAAGGCGATCGCTAGGACGAACCCGACTCGGAAGGCCAGATATGAGGTGTCCGGGCCGAGTTGATAGGCATGCATCAACGCCATCGCCACCCCGGCAACCGACGTCAGGTGGATCGTGCGCCACAAGGCACGCGAGAACTGACGCTTCGGCCAACTCGTAAACACGGTCACCGCAAACAGGTAGAACGCCAGCACACCCCAGGTGATCGGCCATTGCTGACCGACGGCCGTGTTGGGAACGATCAGCTGGACCAGACCGATTCCGGAGTCGGGCGTCAAGTACACCGTGATCAGGTGGGCGACAGTGAAGACGAGAGCGATACCGCCCAGCCAGTTATGCAGGTCAAGCCACCAGGCCGGCTTGTACTTCCCGCCGAAGTTGCGAGCCGAAAAGAAGAAGCCCCACACGAGCGAGGCGACTGCCAAGACGGCGGCTACGATTCCGGTCGCCCGGCTCAGGTTGTACCAGAGATCAGTCACGACGCGACTTTAGGCCTCGACGCGGGTATTGCCGAGGAGCGCACGCGATCTAGGCGGGAAGGATTTCGAACGGTTCGCCCGACAGGGCGCGGAGCACGGAAAAGTGACGGCGGTCCAATGTCAGAACCTTCGATGTGCGAAATCGGTCGGCCAACACGACCAAGGACGCATCGGTGAGGCCGATCTGTGGGTCTCGGTACCGGTCGATAATCTCTGCGGCCATGGCCAGATCCGTAACTCCAAACTCCGCCAAAGCGTAGGCACCGGATGCCAATTCGGTCATGATCGAGAGTTCGGCCTCCACTCCCATTCTGGTCGCCACCAAGTAGTCGAGTTCCGCCAGCACGAAGGGAGAAACGACGACCGGTCCTGGCGACGCCTCGATGGCTTCTGTTACTGCGGCGTGCCGCGGTTCGGATCGGTTGAAGAATGCCAGCAGACCACTTGTATCAGCGATGATCACCGTTCGCCGAAACCGGTCAGCAACTCGTCAACGCGATCGGCGATCGGTTCACCCTCGATGATGCCCGATCGGGGCGCTGGTCGAGTTACTTCCGACGCGATCGCACGACGGATGATTTCCGCTTCAGACACCCGCTCCATGCGAGCCATCCGAGCGACCGCTTGCTTCAACTCGTCAGGCAGGTAAATGGTGGTTTTCGTGGCCATGCCATACGTTATACCATACGTGGCATGCGTCGTCTACCGAGTCGCAGTGGGATTGGGCGCTGGGCTTTCTCTGAGAGTCTGGTCGACGTGGCCTAGGTCGCTTCGGGGGGCTGGAAGCGCTGAGCCAACGCTTGGGTGCTTCGGTCGAGGACCATGGCGATCAATGCGAGTGAGAGGCCTACCTCGAAGCCGTGACCATAGAGATTCCTGGTGAGCGCTCGGACGGTTTCGAAGCCGAGCGCGCCACCACCGACGAGACCAGCGATGATGACCATCGCCAGCACCATCATGATGACCTGGTTGATACCCGCCATGATGGTCGGTGCTGCCAGAGGGATTCGTACGCCGAGCATGGTCTGGGGTCGGGTGGCTCCGAACGTTTGTGACGCTTCGATGGACTCGGAAGGGACGTTTCTAATGCCGAGCGCCGTGATGCGGATTCCCGGTACTACCGCGTAGAGAACTGAAGCGATCAGCCCGGGCATTGGGCCAAGCGTGAAGAGCGTCACTACCGGAATGATGTAGACCAAAGACGGAATCGTCTGGAGGCCGTCGAGGATCGGAGCAAGGGCCGCCTCTACTCGGGGGTTTCGGCCGGTGAGGATTCCGAGTGGAACAGCAATGAGGGTAGCCACCAGAACGGCCAGCATTATCTGTACAACCGTGTCGATCGACTTGTCCCACAGGCCAATGAGGCCCACGAAGAGCATGGAAACGATGGAAAATGCGGCGAGCCGCGGGCCAGCCATTCGCCAGATAGCGAACGCCACGACGACAAGAAGCGCTGGCCAAGCGACTGTGTCCATCAGGTAGTTGCGCACCGGAACGACGATATCGCCGACCACGAAGTCGTTGATGGCCCTTGTGTATTGGGACCAATTGGCGATCGCCCAGTCGACTGCCGTGTCGATGGGATCAAACGACCGGGGGGTCCACACGCTTGGAAAGGTGCTCCAATCCATGATCTTGCCTAAAACCACGCCTATGCCGAGCGAACTGATGACAGCTAGCTGCACCGGGCGCGTCAATGCGTGCGATCTGTCGGTGTCGGCCAACGATCGGCCGATCCGGTCAAGGACCATTGCGACGGCCACGATGGCCAGCCCCACCGCGATCCCGCGGCCGGTCGTACGAGCCTGCAAGCTCTGGAGAACCAATCCGCCCAATCCGCCGGCCGCCACAAGCGCGGCGAGGACCACGATGCCCAGCGCCATCATGATCGTCTGGCTGATGCCAGCCAGGATGGTCGGCATGGCGGTAGGAATCTGCACTTTGAGCAGCGTTTGAGATGCGGAGGCACCAAACATGTTGGACGCCTCCACCGATTGAGGTGGCACTGAGCGGATCCCCAGCGTCGTCAGCCGGACTACCGGCGGAAGGGCATAGATGATCGTGGCGATGGCACCGTTGGTCTTGCCAATCCCGAACAGGACAAGCAACGGCAAGAAATATACGAAGGCCGGCACGGTCTGCATGATGTCGAGGAACGGGCGGAGGGCTGCTTCGACGCGGGGTCGGAAGGCGGCCCAGATGCCGAGGGGGATGCCGATGAGGGCCGAGACGATGACTGCGAACGACATGAGCGCCAGCGTCTCAAGAGTTGGATCCCAAATCCCAATGAGACCCGGGTAGAGCATGACGGCGGCTGCGACCGCGGCATCGAGGAAGCGCCGGCGCCGGGCGATGAGAGCAAAAATACCCGCCGGGATGGTGTACCAGGGCAACCAGGCCAGGATTGTCTCGAGCGACTCGATTCCCCATTCGATCCCATCGGTAAGCGGATTGAAGAATCCTGTGAACAGCAGGTTCGTGCCGCTCCGTCGGTTCACCTGACCCAAAGCGCCAAGCCGGTCGATCGGATCCGAGAAGAACAAGTCGAGCTTGGCAGGAAACTCGGACGTCACGAGCATTTGCAGCAACACGACTACGACTACCAGGGTTGCATATGGCCCGTACCGTCGCCAGGCAGGAGTCGCTTCGACCGGTGCGGCCGTCACGCCTCGTCCAGGAACGCCGCCACTGCCGCCCGATCTACGTGGCCAACGACGAAGCCGTCTTCGGCGACCGCGATCGGAGACGGGTCCTCGAGCAGCATCGGGATGAGCGAATACACCGTGACCGACGGGTCCACCTTGCGGGCCGAATCACCGCCCGGACTCATTATGTCGCGGGCAGTCAACACCTTCGCCTTGGGGATGTCTTTGGTGAACTCGCGCACATATTCGGTGGCTGGGTTGCGGATTAGTTCGGCAGCGGTGCCCACCTGGTCGAACGCTCCGTCTTTCATAATCGCAATTCGGTCGCCAAGCTTGATGGCCTCTGCGAAGTCGTGGGTGATGAACACGATCGTTCGATTCATGGACTCCTGGAGGCGGATGAGTTCGTCTTGCATGTCTCGCCGAATGAGCGGATCCAGTGCCGAGAACGGTTCGTCGAAGAAGAGAATCTCCGGGTCGACGCACAGGGCGCGTGCCAAACCGACCCGCTGCTGCATACCGCCAGACAGCTGCTGGGGGTAGTGATATTCGAAGCCTTCGAGGCCGACGACGTTGAGGATGTCGAGGGCTCGTTCGTGGCGTTCGGCCTTGGGGACACCCTGGATTTCCAGCCCGTAGCAGGCGTTGTCGATCACCCGGCGGTGAGGAAACAGACCAAAATGCTGGAACACCATGGACAGTTTTTGACGGCGCACTTCGCGCAGTTTCTGGCTGTTCATTGCCGTGAAGTCTTCGCCGTCGAGGTGCACGGTGCCCCGGGTGACGTCGATAAGTCGGGCCGCGCATCGAATCAGCGTCGACTTGCCCGAACCTGACAATCCCATAACGACAAACGTTTCACCTGGCTTGACCGCGAACGAGACGTCGCGCACTCCAATGGTGCATCCAGTGTCCGCCAGGATATCCGAGCGGCTCTCGCCGGCCTCGGCAAGTTCTATGGCCCGTTCGGCTTTGTTCCCGAACACCTTCCACACGTGTTCGGTCGAGAGAACAGCCGTATCTGGAGGTGCGGTAGTAGTCATTGATAAGTAATGTAGCCACCGGTCCCGCGCGGACCGACTTAATAGGAGGAAACAATGAAGAAGTTATTTGCCTTGCTTATGGCACTTGCGCTTGTCGCAGCTGCCTGCGGCGGCGACTCGAGCGTGGACGCCGGTGGCGATACCGGTACGGACACGACGGTCGCAGCTAGCGGAGACAATCCCGCGATTCGACTCGTAGTGAACCCATGGACGGCTTCCCGCCTCAACGCAGAGGTCGCCAAAATTATCATCGAAAAAGAACTTGGTAACCCGGTTGAACTCGTCGACGTCAATGAGAACGACGCCATGTTCACCGGTTTGACCGATGGCGACCTGGATGCCGTTCTGGAGATCTGGCCGTCTGGTGTCACTGACGCTGAACAGTCCTACTTTGCTGACGGTTCCGCCGTGAACATCGGCGAACTGGGCACCATTGGCAAGATCGGTTGGTTCGTCCCGAGCTACGTCATTGACGAGCACCCGGAACTGGCCACTTGGGAAGGCTTCAAGGATCCCGCCCTCGCCGCGTTGTTTGCAACCGCTGAGACCGGTGACAATGGGCGTTTTCTTGGCACCGACCCTTCGTACTCGCAGTACGACGAACAGATCATCTCCAACCTTGAGTTGCCGTTCCAGGTTCAGTTCTCCGGATCAGAGCCGGCCACGGTCGCCGAGGTCGAAGCGCGAGTAACCGCTGGAGAGCCAATTGTCCTGTACTGGTGGACTCCTACCGCGGCTGTGTCGATGTTCGACCTGGTCAACGTGGCACTGCCTGCCTATAACGACGACTGTGCCGCTTCGCAGGCTGCCGGCGACGGTGCGGTCGATTGCGACTACCCAGAGGACGTCATCTACAAGGCTGCTTCGGGCTTGCTTCAGGCCAAGGACGCGGATGTGTTCACGTTCTTGAGCAACTTCAAGATCACGACTGAGGATCAGCTTTCGATGCTGCCCCCGGTTGAGATCGACGGTGACGATCCCGTTGCGGTCGCCCAGAAGTGGGTTGATGACAACGAGGCCACCTGGAAGGCCTGGCTCCCGTAGTCAGCCCGACCTAACCCAAACGAACAAGGAGGGCCCCGGGCAAACCGGGGCCCTCCTCCGTTGCGACTGCTGGAACCCTGGGTTAAACCCAGGGTTCCCACCCCCGGATTCCGATAGCTGGAGCCCCGAGAACGGCCCGCTCGCGTTAGCTGCAACCCTGGGTTGCAGCGTTTCGTCGGCCGGTTGGGTCGGCGCGCTACCGTTTAGGGCATGCAGCTTGCTCAGCTCAACATCGCCCGATGGGCGATCGACCCCGATACTGATCTAGCCCAGGGATTCATCGGTCGCCTCGATGAAGTCAACGGTCTCGCTGAGAAATCGGAAGGGTTTGTCTGGCGGTTGAAGGATGAAAGCGGAAACTCGATCGGCTTCCGCATGTTCGACGACCCGCTTCTCGTGATCAACCTGAGTGTGTGGGAATCGATCGACCACCTCAAGCGATTCGCCTATCAGGGAACTCATCGCGACGTGTTTCGACAGCGTCAGGACTGGTTTGAGAAGTCCAGCGAAGCGACGTCAGTGCTGTGGTGGGTTGCCGATGGCCACCGACCCGACCTTGCCGAAGCTGGAGAGAAACTTGTTCTTCTGAGAGAGTCCGGTGCATCCGACGTGGCATTCGACTTCGCTTACTCGGCCAGGCTGACGGTAGGGGATCGTGAGGGACTCGCCGACCGCAGCTAGTTCGCGAAGCACTAAGGTTTCGCACGACAAACCAGGAGAGGTGGCCGAGTGGTCGAAGGCGCTCGCCTGCTAAGCGAGTAAGGGGTTTATACCTCTTCGAGGGTTCAAATCCCTCCCTCTCCGCCAACACGATCAAGCCCCGGACCCGTCCGGGGCTTATCTGTGTGTCACCTACGGTCACTATGAAAACGGACAAACCGTTCTGGGGAACGGTTTGTCGAAGGATTGTCGGTCCCCAGCCGGAACGGAGCGGCCGTCGGGAAGAGACCCGACCAGCGCGATCTACGCCTCAGCCAGCGCGACAGCCATAAGCCTTTTCCAGATCCAGGTCAAGATGAGCGCCGATCCGACGAAGCCGAACCAGAAGGGGCCGGTCAGGCCGAACACCTTGGCGATCACACCTCCGAGCGCCGAACCAACGACCAGGCTGCCACGCAATCCCATCATGTAGACGCTGGACACTCGGCCTTGGAGCTCGGTGGGGACGACGCGCTGTCGGATGGTCCCAGCGGTCGTGCCCCACATCGCCTCGTGAACCCCGAACATGAACAGGATCGCGAATGCAACAGCCGGGGACCTAGTGATCGCGAGGCCGAGGTGGGTGAGGGTCTCGATGATGAGGCCTATTCGTAGAATGTTCGCCATGCCGATCCGGCTCTCGACCGCGACGTAGGTCACCGTTCCGAGGATGCCTCCAACTGCAGTGGCGGTGATCAGCAGGCCGAAGCCGATCTCCCCGAGGCCGAGCCGCTCGGAGGCGTACAGAACGAGAATCGACCAGACCGCGCCGAAGGTGATGTTGAAGGCGATGACCGTCACAGTCAGCGTTCGGACCGCGGCGTGGTTGCGAACCCATCGCAGTCCCTCGGCAATCTCTCCCCGGACAGTGGCAGACCCCTTCGGGCGATCCGGTGCGCCAATAGCGATCCGGGAGATCAGGATCGCTCCGAGCCCAAGGACAACGGCCTGGGTTACGAACGGAACGGCGCTCCCGACTGCGAAGAGCACTGCTCCGATCGGTACGCCGGCCAGTTGGTTCAGCGTGATGAATCCAAACGAGAGGCGGGCATTGCCAACCTTGAGGTCGTCGGGCTCTACCACCATTGGTAGGAGCGTCGAGACGGTCGTATCGACGATTGTCTCCGATAAACCCAAGAGGAACATTGTTACCAGAACCAGGGTCACGCTGACCATTCCGGTGATGATGAACGAGGCCAGTCCGACCAGGATTCCTGCCCGGATGAGGTTGACGACCATTACCAGCCGCCGACGATTGAGGCGGTCGGCTAGCACGCCAGCGTGAAGGCCGACCAGGAGCCACGGGAGCTGTTGGAGTAGGAAGGCGCTCGCTACGAGCGTCGGATCATCGGTTCGCGAGGCGATGAGGAGCGGTCCCGCCGCGA
>CBDTUI010000105.1:0-9431 GCA_965363765.1 uncultured Acidimicrobiia bacterium | reverse complement strand
GTCTTTGTCTTTGTCTTTGTCTTTGTCTTCTTTGTCGTCGTTGCCGTATCCGTTGTCGTGGTCGGCGTCGGATTCGTCGCGGTGCTTGCCCGAGTCGTCGACAGCGTTGTGGGGGTTCGAGTTACCGTGCGAGCTTGAATCGGCGGCGGCCGGGAGGCCAAGCGCGAGAAGGACAACCAGGAGGGTTGTTACCGATGCAATTGAGCGTTTTCTATGTGTACCCACGGTTAACGTATCGACAGCTAACCCCGTTGGCCCGAAGGAGCATTTGAAGCCCGCGCGTAGGGACTAGTCAGCGTGTGGACCCCGAAGAAGGCTTAATGTTGGCAAGGTTCCGGTCGATATTTGACCCACTGTGACTAAACGAAGTGGCTACTCAGCGATCGCGCTTGCCCTGGTGGTGTCGGCCCTGATCGTCGGTGTGGCGGTGGTCTTCGCATCCTCGGTTGGGGGCTCCAACATCAGCTCGGAGGCCCTCGCGTTCGCCAGGACTGAGTCAGCGGTAGCCGCATTGGCCACATCGCAGGGAGCCATTCAGCGGTCCGTAGCAATCTCACAAGCAGATCCGAACCAGAGCGACGGGATTCTCGACGCCGCCTCAATGGCCATTGCCATCAGTCGCGACAGGGTTGGCCAGCTCGACCCTCTCATTCTTGACCTCGACACCATCGCTTCCCGATATTTTGATGCGGCGACCGAGGTTGTCGACGCGGTTGGCAATGGTGCGTTCGAGCAGGCATCGAATATTGTCGCAGGTGAGCTTTCAGCAGCATATGAACTGCTGGTCGGCCGGTTGATCGAATTGAGGAACGACCAAGGCAGCGCGCTCCAGTCGATGGACGACCGTGCGGCGGCGGCCGCTCAAGCAACCCGGTTCGTCATTGGTTTGGCTATTCCACTCGTCGTCGGTTTGCTCGCCCTCGGCACCTATCGCCGGCGAGAATCTCAACGAATTCTGCAGGAGCAGGTCGAGTATGAGCGTGATCTTCGTAAGTCCCAGGACGACTTCATAGCCAACGTCTCGCACGAGCTGCGCACGCCCCTGACCGCCGTGTTCGGCTTCGCCCAACTGCTCGATGCCGGCCTGATCGACAACGCCGAAGAACAGGACGACTTGATTCGCCTGATCTACGGCGAGTCCGGGGAGCTGGTGCGCATGGTCGAGGACCTACTCACTGCTGCCCGATTGACCGAAGGGGAGCTCGCCTACAAGTTGGAATCTGTCGATGTTGCCACGGAAGTCGCCGACGTAGCTGAGGTGATGGCCAAGCTTGGAACCGACGTTTCGCTAGTAGGTATCGAGGGCCATGTTCGCGCCGATCGCTTGCGGTTCCGCCAGATCGTTAGGAACCTACTTGCCAACGCCGCCCGCTACGGCGGTGAGTCCGTTGTTGTCACTGGTCGAGGGAAGGCAGACGGATATCGGTTGGTGATCGCCGACAACGGCGACGGGGTTCCCGACGACACAGTTGAAACGATGTTCGAACGGTTCTCGCACTACGAGGATGCCAGCCTGTCTCGTGGTGGGATGGGGCTCGGGCTATCGATCGTACGCACCCTCCTCGAAGACATGGGAGGGACGATTCGCTACGAGCGGATTGACGGATGGTCGCGGTTCGTCGTAGAGCTTCCCCGGGCCGTATCGATCAGGGGTGGGGTTACCGAATCGATGGTGGCAGGCGCTTAGCGGGGCCGTCGTCGTTGGTAGGGTCACCTGAATGCACCGACTAACCGCAATAACGATCCTTAGCTTTCTCGGCTTGCTTCTCGTGGTGCCTGCATTCGCCCAAAATGTTGACGCGATCAGCCAGGCCCTCCTCGACGACGGGTTCTATGCCGAATCGGATTACTCGACAGCTGGTCTCGCTGGAGCGATGGATGATGCGGGATCAAGCGCCCCGTTTCTTGTCGCTCTCAACGACAACATCAGCGACCCGTCAGCGTTGGCCGACAGTCTCCTGGCGCGCATCGGATTCGGGAGTGTTGTCGTGCTTACCCCCAACTCGATCGGCGGGGCGAGTTTCGACTTTGATTCGGCCGAGGTAGATGGACGACTCGATCGAGTCGTGGAAGCGCTTGGACCGAACGACGACCTGGCATCCGGAGTCGCAGCCTTTGCCAGCGGCCCGGGGGGAATCGGAGGTGGGGCTGTCTTGCTTGGGGTCGGTGCGGTCGGCTTAGGAGGAGTAGCGATTGCCACGGTTCGTCGCCGGCGTCGTATCGAAGAGCAGACCGAGTCGCGCCTCGCCGAGGCCCGGACCGAGTTGGCCCGCCAGGTAGATCTCGTCGCGAACGACATTGTTGAGCTCAGTTCCGCGATTGAAATCGGCGACAACGCCGCCGCCTCTGAGCTGTATCGGGCGGCCTCAGCCACGTATGCAGAGGTCGAAGTGGAAGTCGCCAAAGCGGGCAGCCTCGACGCTCTGGAAAAGTTGTCCGACCAACTTGATGCAGCCAGGTGGGAACTCGATGCTGCCGAAGCGACCCTTAATGGTGATGAGGTACCCGACCGACCAACCGAACGCACGATGGCCTGCTTCTTCGACCCGACTCACCGGGCCGGGATTGAGGATGTCGAAATCGAAACCGCCGCAGGCAACAAGACCGTTGGGGTTTGTCGCGACTGTGCTCGCAGGCTGCGCTCCTCGAACCCTCCTCAACCAGCATCGATACCGGTGGACGGCAAGGCTGTCCCTGCTCCCCAAGCTCCCCGCCATTCCGGTGGGGGAGGCTTTGAATGGATGGACATCTTCTCAGTCATTGTTGACGGCTCCCGGATTCCGTACTCGGTTGGGGGTGGTCGGCGTCAGCCAACCCGCCGTGGAGGTGTGTTGGGAACGACGAGGCGGAGCAGCCCGTCCCCGACAAGGACGAGAACCGCCAAACGATCTCAAGGAAAGTCCATCAGCCGGGGGCGGAGTCGCCGTCGGTGACAGGTACGATAAAGGCAAGCCAGCGAAGGATTGTGAAAAATGTTCAAACGAATCATTGGGTATCTCAAGCAACTATTCCGTATGAGTGCCGAAGCTGCGATGGACCCGGAAGTGGAGATCGAGCAAGCGATCACTGAATCCAAGAAGCAAGACCAGGCGCTTCGCAATCAGGCAGCCAAGATCATTGCCCATCGCACGCAGCTCGAATCGAAGATCGAGAAAGCTGCCGACACCGTTGGCGAGTCCCGGGAGATGGCCAAGAAAGCCCTGTTGAAGGCCGAAGAATCCAAGGTCGCCGGACAGGACGAGCAGGTTGTCAGATGGACCCAGGCAGCCACCGCTCAGGCACTCAAACTCCAGGCAGCTGAAAACAATCTGAATGGCCTCAAGGAACAGTACGAGTTTGCAGTAACTCAATCGGACGACGCCAAGAAAGCCGTTCAGCAGAATGCCATGCGGCTGCAAGAGCTAGGCGCCAAACGCTACGAACTTGTTGGCAAGATCCAGCAGGCCAAGATGCAGGAGGCTGTCAACACTGCCGTCGAATCGATCGGTGCGTCAATGGAGATGGAAGCACCCAGCCTCGAGCGGGTCGAAGAGAAGATCGAAGGTCGGTTGTCACAGGCCAAGGCCCGAGCCGAACTTCGTGAGGCCACCCCTGAGGGCGCCGAGAACGAGCTGCGAGAGGCCATTTCAATCGCAGGGGCCGATACCAAACTCGACGAACTGCGCGCCGAACTGGGAATCACGGAGTAGGCAGGCCTTCCCGACCCGGTGCCGGTACGCTGGCACCGGGTCGTCATTAGGCCGATTGAGATCCGGTCGGATAACTCCATCTCAAGCAGGGTCGCGGACCAGGTGACTGTTTAGACTCGGATTGGCCGAGAACCCTGGAGTCTGACGATGCCGAGAAAAGCCAGCCAGCTACTACTTGCCGTCGGGTTGGCGTCCTTCCTAGGCACCCTGGCTCTCTGGTGGGTTGGAACACTGCCTGGGCACTTTGTTCCCGAAGTCGGCCGTGAGGTGTTCGGCAATATCGGAATCCCGCTCCAGGCGCTGTTCTACATCGGCGTTTCGGGATTCCTCGGGGTGATGTTCTACCTGTTCGCGCTGCGAGCGGAGAACTGGCAGCGGGGCGGGGCCGATCGTAGGACTGGCCAGTGGAAGGAGCGTGTCAAGCGGCTGGCCGCTGGCCTGTCGATGAAGACGCTCATGCGTGATCGTGCGGCTGGCCTTATGCATTCGCTCGTGTACTGGGGTTTCTTGCTGCTGTTCCTTGGTACGGTGACGTTGGAAATAGATCACCTTCTCCCGATCGCCTGGAAGTTTCTCGAAGGTACGACGTATCAGGTCTATTCGGCGATTCTCGATGCTGCAGCCCTGGCCTTCTTGGGTGGCCTGTTGTGGGCTCTCATCCGTCGTTACGGGCAGCGACCCTGGAGGCTCCGCTCCAAGACGAAGCCAGAGGACGGTCTCATTCTGGGTGTTCTGGCCCTCATCGGAATAACCGGATTGCTTACCGAGGCAGCCCGAATCGCGTTAGTCGGTCGTCCTACCTTTGAGCTTGCGTCGTTTGTTGGTTATCCGCTCTCCTACCTGATTCCTACTTCGGCGGCAGCTGGGCTCCATCAGCTGTTTTGGATCATCCATGCGGTGGCCTTCTTTGCCTTCCTCATTGTGCTTCCGACGACCAAGTTGCGTCACATGGTCACTTCGCCGGCCAACATGTTTATGTCACCGAACGATCGTCCCAAGGGGGCGATGCGGGCCATCCCGAATCTCATGGAGAACGAGATCGAAACGATCGGCGCGGCGGTCATCGAAGACTTCTCGTGGAAGCAGATCTTCGATACGGATGCGTGCACGGTTTGCGGGCGGTGCACGTCGGTGTGTCCGGCCAACCTGACCGGAAAGCCCCTAGATCCCCGTGAAATGGTGCTGAAAGTAGGCGAGGTCGCCGCCTCAACCGCACCCAAGCCGATCACGACGCCCGTCTCGATGGCAATGGGAATCACGATCGAGACGCCCTCGGTATTTGAACGCGTGACTCCGGAGGAACTCTGGTCCTGCACTACGTGCGGAGCTTGCGATGAGATCTGTCCCGTCAACATCGAAATCCTCGACAAGATCCTTGATATGCGCCGCTACAAGTCGCTCATGGAAGCGGACTTCCCCACAGAGTTGGGCAAGGCGTATGTGGCCATGGAGAACCAGGGCAACCCGTGGGGGCTGAGCCAGACCAACCGGGCCGATTGGACCAAGGGTCTCGAGTTCCCTGTGCCCGTACTCGGCGAGGACGGCGTCGAATCGGCCGAGTATCTGTTTTGGGTGGGCTGCGCCGGGTCCTTCGATGACCGCAACATCGCCGTCTCACAAGCAACGGCTCGATTGCTTCACCAAGCCGGCATCGAATTCGCCATCCTCGGACAAAAGGAAATGTGTACCGGCGACCCGGCCCGTCGATCTGGCAACGAATATGTGTACCAGCAACTAGCGCTCCAGAACATCGAGACGCTGGACACGTTCGGCGTGACGAAAATTATCACGCAATGCCCCCACTGTTTCAACACGCTTGGGAACGAGTACCCGCAACTCGACGGGAATTACGAGGTCGTCCATCACACGCAGATGCTTGCCGAACTGCTCAAAGCCAAGCGACTGCGAACCAAGCCGACCGGACCCCAGAAACGGGTCACCTATCACGATCCTTGTTATCTCGGCAGGCATAACGATGTCTACAAGGCGCCACGCGAGGTTGTCATGGCGTCAGGCAACATCGAGTTGGTAGAAATGCCCCGCCACGGCACTAAAGGTCTGTGTTGTGGCGCCGGCGGAGCAAGGTTCTGGATGGAAGAGCAGATCGGAAAGAAGATCAACATCGAGCGCGCCGAGGAAGCCCTGGCAACCGGCGCCCAAGAGGTAGCTGTTTCATGTCCGTATTGCTACGTCATGATCGACGACGGTGTGAAGGAACTAGGTCGCGACGACGTAGTCGTCCGGGACGTTTCGATGATGATGATGGACACGCTCGTCCAAGGCCCGGACGAGGGGTAACGCAAACTCCTTGAGAGAGCACCAACGAATGCCGAAATAGTTGGTAGCCCCCAAGATCGACCCTGATGGCATTGCAAGACACGGAGAATCGATGGACCTCGCGCGTCTGGCAAGCGCGCCTGCTCCGATTTTTCGTCTTTCTCGCCCCGGTCGTAGCAGCGGTGGGCGCCGCCATCGTTGCAGCCCAGTTCCTGCCTGAAGCCGACACGACACTTGGTGTGGTTATTTGGTGGGCGTCGTTGCTAGGGATCGCCACCTCGACGATGTTGTTAGTTGACCGCTTGGCTCGACGCGCCTTGCCATTGGCTGTCCTCATGCAACTAACGATGCTGTTTCCCGACCGGGCGCCGACCCGCATGAAAATGGTGCGACTAGCCGGGTCCGTCAAACGCCTTGAGGAGCGCCTGGACGAAGCCAAAGCCGCCGGAAACGACGACGTAGCGTCCAACGCCGAGAACGTCCTTGCCCTCGCTGGTGCGCTCAGCGCTCATGATCGCCTCACCAGGGGACACGCCGAACGCGTCCGAGTTTTTGTCGACCTCATCGCTGAGGAACTCGATATGGATGACTACGAGCGCGACCGGTTGAGGTGGGCCTCGTTACTCCACGACATCGGCAAGCTCGACGTTCACCCCGAAATTCTGAACAAAGACGGTCGACCGACCGATGCCGAGTGGGAAGAGCTGCGTCTCCATCCGACGTATGGGGCCGGGCTCATCGGCCCGCTCGTCCCGTGGCTCGGGGAGTGGTCCCTGGCGGTGGAGCAACACCACGAAAAGTACGATGGCACCGGATACCCGCTCGGGTTGGCAGGCGAGGGGATCTCGTATGCGGCTCGGATCGTGGCCGTGGCCGACTCGTACGATGCCATCACAGCTGCCCGTTCCTATAAGACCCCGATTAGCGCGCACACCGCACGCGAGGAACTCGCTCGGGCGGCTGGCACACACTTCGACCCAGCAATCGTGCGGGCCTTCATGGGTATTTCACTAGGAAAGATCCGCTGGGCGATCGGCCCCGCATCATGGTTCGCCCAGATTCCCTTCATCGGCGGTTTGGAACGGATCGGACGTGACCTCTCCATCTTGGGCCTGGCTCTTCTCACGCTGTTTGGCGCAGTCCGGGGCGGGTTCATCGACACTCCGACCGCGGTTGGGTCGTCCGTGGCGACCACGATTGCCGGAGCCTCGAACGGCGATGGAGCCGGGGGAGATGGCCCGGATGCCACGTCGACGCCTGCGACCGTTCCGGTAGTTCCGACCACAGTTGCGGCCACAACTACGAGTGTGCCGACCAGCACAACCACCAGTACCACTACGACAACGAGCACCACCAGCTCAACTTCCTCGACATCAACGACGACTACGACGACAGTGCCTGCCGTCACTCCGCCGGGACCGACTACGACGACCACGACATTGTCTCCGCTTCGTCCGCCGGTGGCGGTCAACGATGTGGCGGCGACCAACGAAGACGTAGGAATCTCTGTGGCGGTCCTCGGTAACGACAGTGATCCAGACGGCGATGCGCTGGTCATAAGCAGCTACGACACCCGGAGCGCGTTCGGCGGAGACATCGTCTGTAGTTCAACGTCGTGCAACTATTCGCCAGCGCTCAACTTCAACGGAGTCGACACGTTCGACTATGTCGTTTCCGACCAGAAGGGGGGATTGGACAGTGCCACTGTCACCATCGATGTGGCGTCGGTCAATGATGCGCCTGTCGCCAGGGCCGATAGTGCTTCAACCACGGTCGGGATCCCCGTTGTCATCTACGTGTTAATCAACGATTCGGACCCAGAAGGCCAACAGCGATCGATCGTGGCGTTCGACAGTACATCGGCGCAGGGCGGAACTGTGGCGTGTGATGCGGCGTGCGTGTATACGCCCCCGGGCGCCTTCACCGGCACTGACACATTCTCGTATACCGTGGCTGACCCGGAAGGGTTGACCTCAACCGCTACCGTCACCATCACAGTGAACTAGCGGTCGGATTCAACTTGCCACACGGCGGCGGTGCGAGGCGCCATTGCTACCCGCACTGTGGTGCTGTCCGTTGTGATTCCGCCTTCACCGTAAAGTGTTGTGACGCCAGATGCCGGTAGGTCTTCGATGGTGGCGGACTGAGCGAGATAGCTCGCATTTACGACGATCAGGATACGTTCGGTTCCGTTATCTCGTTCGACGACGTACAGGTCTGGCCCGGCTGGAAGCACTCGAAACGTGCCAGTTCGCAACGCCGGGTGGCCGTGTCGCAGCTGGATAAGCGAACGGTGGGCATCGAGTAGCTGTTGGTTCCATGTGGCCGGATCCCAGTCGAAGCCCTTGCGGTTCTCCGGATCTCGACCGCCGGTTATTCCGACCTCTGACCCGTAGTAGATGCTCGGGGCGCCGGGCGATGTCATTTGAATGACTGCCGCAAGTTCGACGGCGGTTGGGTCATCGGCGCAGAGACTCAGCACTCGTGGCACGTCGTGGCTGTCGAGGAGGTTCATGTTCGCCAGCGTGACGGGCCAGGGGTACAGATCGACGAGGCCGGACATCCTCTCCGAGAACTCTTCGCCGTTGAGTGCAGGATGCATCGGGTAGTTGAGGTTGGTGGTCAGCGCTCGAGGGATGCGGTCGCCAGCGACAAAGGCCAACGTGTAACCGGCGAACAGATAGTTCATTGTCCCGTCGAACCGGTCCCCTGCAGAAATCCACTCGGAGGCATCTTCCCAAATCTCGGCGACGATGTATGCCTGCGGGTTGATCGCACGGACTCGTTCGCGAAACTCCTCCCAAAACCCGGGCGTGGAAATCTCTTGCGGCACGTCGAGTCGCCAACCGTCAGCTCCGCGGCTAATCCAATGCTCGGCAACTTGCATGAGGTACTCGCGAACCTGGGGGGTCTGGGTGTTGAGCTTCGGAAGTGCTGGCATTCCCCACCAGGCGTCGTAGTTCGGCGTACGGCCGAACGCATCAACCGGGAACGAATGGAAGTGATACCAGTCGGTATACGGCGACTGCTGGCCACTCTCGACCACATCCGAGAATTGGAAGAACCCGCGACCTGTGTGATTGAAAACTCCGTCGAGCACAACCTTTATGCCCCGCCCATGGCATTCAGTGATCAGCCGATCGAAAATCTCATCGTTCCCCAACAGCGGGTCGATTCGGTAGTAATCCCAGGCGTGGTAGCGGTGGTTCGATCCCGAAGCGAAGATCGGATTGAAGTAGATCGCATTGATCCCGAGCTCAACGAGATAGTCGAGTTTTTCAATTACCCCGAGCAGATCGCCGCCCTTGTACCCATGGAAAGACGGAGGGGCGTCCCAGGGTTCGAGCCCGGGTGGTTTTTCCCATTTTTCCGACGACGCAAATCGGTCAGGGAAGATCTGATAGAAGACCGCGTCGGCGACCCAGGCTGGCGGTTGTGTCAGTGACATGCAGCGAGCACATTACT
>CBDTUI010000104.1:0-9499 GCA_965363765.1 uncultured Acidimicrobiia bacterium | reverse complement strand
CCGATGCGTCACGGCGAAGAAGCGCTCGTTCGGCCGCGTCGTTGCGAACCTTTTCCTTGCCAATAGCGCGAATCAAGTCACCCACAAGGCCGGCATCGGCGGTGGTTACAGTAGAAGCACGCCGACCGAAGCGGGCGAGGCGGGGGCGCCTCAGACTCATGGTGCTCCGAGGTGGCCAACCGCGCTGCGAGTAACGGCTTCGAGCCAATCATCTTCAGTTTTTGCGAGCGACCCATGTGACACAAGCCCAGTACAGCACAGCTAGTGCCTTCACACCGATACGGATCGCTCAACCACCGGACCCAGAGCCGAACCGAACCACATCAGATCCCGGGCCGCCGATTCGACGGCCTCGGCCCTCTTCTCGGCCTGCCGTACCGAGCGCTACGCTTCGGAGATGCCGCAATCAGTAGTCGCAGTTAGCTCGAGCCCAGACCACAGCTTCAGCAAGCCAAACTTGGCCGCAGTCAGGCTCATTGCCGGCATTGGGGTCGAAGGCGATGCCCATTCCGGAGAACTCGTCAAGCATCGATACCTGGTTAAGCGCGACCCAACCCAGCCGAACCTGAATCAGATACACCTGATTAACCAAGAGCTCTTCGACGCAGTAGCCGAGCGAGGCTACACCGTTACTCCTGGCCAGCTTGGCGAGAACATCACCACGCTCGGAGTCGACCTCATCTCGCTGCCAACAGCGACGGTGCTGCGCATCGGTGCAGAGGCCACTGTCGAGCTCACCGGACTACGCAATCCGTGCCCTCAGATTGACGGGTTTCAGGACGGGCTACTCAGTCATCTGATCTATCGCAAGGATGGGAAGACTGTCCGCAACTGTGGTGTGATGGGCATCGTCTTGACCGGAGGCGAAGTGCTGCCCGGCGACTCCATCACCATTGACCTTCCACCCGTGCCCCACCGCCCACTCCGGTACATCGTGAACGCCCACAAGCCACACGAGGCGGCCGGCCGCGATTCGTAGCCCCGTCAAGTTATAGCGATCGGCGGCCCGCTATTGGTCGAGAGAAGTGATGAGGTCTCCAACCGAGTGTTGGTTCTCTAGCGGATGCCGGAGCAACTTGTCATCAATCACGCGGTAGTGATTTCGGCGACCGACGCGGTCGTGGCTGATGTACCCCTCATGCTCGAGATCAGCAATAATCCGCTGCGCCGCGCCGACCGTTATTCCGACAGCGAAGGCGACGTCCTTTTGCCTCGCATCGGGATCGCGACTTATTGCAATTAGCACGTGGGCGTGGTTGGTCAGAAACGTCCACGCGGGCAAGTTGGGTTCTGGCGCCGTCAACATAGTGATGAGATTACCTGTATTAGAAGGTTGGTTTCCTGGAATAGCCAACATTATGTACCTTTTGATGCCGAGCAGAGGCGGCGTTTTCTCGACGCGGTGGTCTGGACGACGAACCCGAGCATTACGGCATCCTCCGGCTCAGATCGCTTAATTGGTTTGGGTTCATTGATGCGGCCTGTCGGTTGAGAGTTTTCATGAGCGCAGCAGTGATCGACATATCATCACCCTAATAGCTACTTCTAAATACATCTATCGCGTTGTATCTATTACGACATAGCTATACGGTGACTACATGATTTGGTGGTTGTTGAGCGCACATTTGATTGGAGTGGTTGGCGCTGTCGTGGCTGGCCGCACATCGATGCGCTCCGGTCTTCTGGTCGCCGCAATTGCTCCGGCCGCAACGTCTTTCTGGGCCACCTCACGACTGGTCGGCGATGTCGCCCCGACTACGCACGAACTGGTCTGGGTCGAAGGCCTAGATCTGACCATACGGTTCCGGGCCGACTCGCTTGCACTCCTGATGACTCTGCTTGTCTCCGGCATCGGGACCCTCGTGTTCGTGTACGCAGTCGGCTACTTCTCCCCTACGGCGGCGGGGGGAACGCGCTTTCCTGCCTCACTGCTCGGGTTCTCCACTTCGATGCTCGGATTGGTGCTGTCCGACTCGATCTGGACGTTCTTCATCTTCTGGGAACTGACCTCGATTACATCGTTCCTCCTTGTCGGGCATAAACATGAAGTCGAATCAGTCCGCATTGCTGCCCGAAGGGCCCTCCTGATCACGGGAGGAGGCGGCCTGGTGTTGCTCGCTGGCCTCCTCGTGCTTGCGAGCGAAACAGGCTCGACGAACCTCACCGGCATCGCTCCAATCTCGGGGACCAGTGCAACTGTCGCCGCGATCCTGATTCTCATTGGCGCGGCGACCAAGTCTGCGCAGGTTCCGTTCCATGTATGGCTCCCGGGCGCGATGGCTGCACCAACCCCTGTCAGCGCGTACTTGCACTCGGCGACCATGGTGAAAGCCGGCGTTCTGCTGGTCGCCGTTGTCGGACCAGCCTTTGCCGAAGTCACGGCTTGGAAGTCGGTAGGCATCAGCTTTGGCATTGCATCGATGCTGTGGGGGGCAATCGGGGCGTTGCGTCATCGTGACGCCAAGCTGATCCTCGCGTGGGGAACCATTTCTCAGCTTGGTCTTCTGATCACGCTGTTCTCACTGGGAACCGGGAAGGCAGTGTTCGCCGGGGTTTCAATCCTGTTCGCCCATGCGTTGTTCAAAGCTGCGCTGTTCCTCGTCGTCGGTGAGATCGACATTCGTACTGGAACACGCGACATCACCGAACTCGGTGGGCTTTGGCGATCCATGCCGGTCACCTTCACGGTCGCTGTCCTCGCCGCGATGTCAATGGCTGGGGTGCCCCCCTTGCTCGGGTTCATGGCGAAAGAAGCAGCGGTCGAGGCGGTACTCAAGCTGTCAGGCATCGAACAACTCGTTGCCGTTGCAGCCGTGATTGGTGGATCGGTTCTCACCGTCGCCTACACCGTTCGCTTCCTCATCACCGTATTCGGACGGGGGCCCGCCACCAAGGTTGCGCCTCATCGACTCGCCATGACGGTGCCGATGGTGATGCTCGGGGCCGCCGGAATAGTCGGCTACTTCGCAGTGGGCGCCGCCAACAAGATCGTCTCGGCCGCAGCTATCGAACTTAACGGAAAGTCGAGCGCCTACGAGCTCATCCGCTGGCCTGGCCTGACGACGGCGTTCATCGTCTCTCTCGGCATCCTCGCTGCAGGCAGTGCACTCGGATTCCTCCTGGCCCGACGCGTCCCCGCGGTGCCACAGCCGGTCGGCGCAAACCTCGCCGACCATGCGATTGACTCGGTGCTCAACTTCGCGCCACGCCTCACCGCTCGCGTACAACACGGCTCACTTCCTGTGTACGTGGCGACCCTGACCGCGGCCGTGAGTATCGCGGCCGTGCCGTTCTTCATCGAGCTGTCCGCAGACCACCTCGTCTGGTGGGACAATCCAATCCAGGCAGCCCTTGCCGCAGCAATTATTGCCTCTGCGATTGCCGGGGCATTCGTCGGCTCGAGGATCGGCGCCGCCTTAACGCTCGGCGCAGTAGGCATTGGCGTGTCCGGGCTCTTCGTCGTCCACGGCGCCCCCGATCTTGCCCTCACCCAACTGTTGGTCGAGACCATTATTGTCGTCGGGTTTGTCCTTGGACTCGGCCACCTCGGCCACCGGTTTCCGCGTACCAACAACACCTGGCGAACCACGCGAATCGTTGTCGCCATAGCCGGCGGCGTCGCAACGACGCTCGCTCTCGTAGCCTCAGGGTCGGCACCAACCGGTAGCGGCCCCGTTGCGGCAATCACCGAAGCCGCCGTTGATGATGGTGGCGGCAACAACGTCGTCAACGTCGTCCTCACTGATGCTCGCGCTCTCGACACGCTCGGCGAGGTCGTTGTACTGGCCACGGTCGCGATCGGCATTCTCGCCCTCGCCAAAGTCCGCCGAGAGGAGGCTGGAGCATGATTGCCTCACGATCCCCGATCGTCGGTCTCGGCGTCCGGGCCGCAACACCGTTAGCACTCGTGGTCGGCACTTACCTTCTCTTCGCCGGCCATAACAATCCTGGTGGCGGTTTTGCTGCAGGCCTGGTCTACGGCGCCGTCATCACGCTTCGTACGGTTGCCGGGATGCAACGCCCCTCGCATGCGACGGCCCTCATTTCGGCCGGCATCATCACCGTGTGTGCTGTTGCCGTCGCTCCGTTGGTGTGGGGCAACGCACTCCTCGATCAGGAGATCATCTCCACAACGCTCCCTCTACTGGGCAAGATCAAGACCGGCAGTGCGCTGCTGTTCGACATTGGCGTCACCGCGATCGTTGTCGGACTCGTCGTCGCCCTCCTCGATGGACTCACCGCGACCGAAATCGCCGAGCCCGATGCCACCAAAGGAGGCCTCCGATGAGCATCGCTCTCCTCGTTACCGTCGGCGGACTCACTTCCGTTGGCCTCTACCTGATTACGGCCCGATCTTTAAGTCGCATCATCCTCGGCTTCTCACTCCTCGGACACGCCGCAGTCATCGCACTTCTCACCGCTGGCGGTCCCCCCGGCGCGGCGCCGATCGCCGGAACAGGAACAGAACCGACGGCAAACCCTGTTCCCCAGGCACTTGCTCTCACGGCCATAGTGATCTCCTTTGGCCTCGCTCTCTTTCTGCTTGCTCTCGCAGGCCGTCAACACCAACTCACCGGCGATGACCTTGTCGAAGATGATCTCGAGGACCAGCGGGTCGCTCGCTCAAGTACCACTGGCATCGAGGGCGCACCATGAACGCACTCATCGCCGCAACAATCATCGCTCCCCTCCTCGGAGCGGCCCTTGGGCTGCTGGCGCGACGGACGTTGCTCCGTGACGGTGCCACCATCGCGGGGCTAGGCACGGCGGCAGCCGCCGCGATTGCTTTGCTTATCCGAGTGGCTGACGAAGGCCCTCACGTTGTTCGTGTTGGAGGCTGGGACCCTGAGCTCGGCATCGCCCTTGTGGCTGACCTCTTCGCAGTGCTTGTTCTACCCGTCGCCCTCGTCATCATTCTTGTCGTCGAGATCTTCGCAATCGGTCAACGTCGAACGGCGTGGGGAGCAAACCCTGAACTCGCCGGGCCCCTCCTCTGTGTTCTGACCGCAGGGGTTTCGCTTGCGATCCTTACTGGTGATCTCTTTACGCTCTTCGTTGCCTTCGAACTCATCCTCGTGTCGAGCTATGTGCTCCTGACCCACCAGGGTCGACGAGGCCAGATCCGATCCGGCATGACCTACGTCGTCATGAATCTCCTCTCATCAACACTGTTCCTCCTCGGGCTCGCCTTCGTCTATGCGGCAACAGGTACCGTCAACATGGCTCTGCTCGCCGAACGAGTCCCCGAACTCTCCACGGGCGTTCGCCTAGGTATCGGTGCTTGGTTCTTCATCGTGTTCGGTACAAAGGCCGCGATCTTTCCCTTGTTCTCATGGCTCCCCGACTCGTACCCCACTGCTCCAACAACGATCACCGCCGTCTTCGCCGGCTTGCTCACCAAGATCGGCATCTACGCCATGATCCGGTTCCACACCCTGACCGGTATGGACGAGCTCGGCTCGATCATGCTGATCATCGCAGGCGCAACGATGATTATCGGCGCACTCGGCGCACTTGCTCAATCGGACGTGAAACGAATCTTGTCGTTTCACATCATCAGTCAGATCGGCTACATGCTGATGGGGCTCGGACTGTTCTCCGCGGCCGGAACAACAGGAGCGATTCTGTTTCTCATCCACCACATGCCGGTCAAGACGGTGCTCTTCCTGGTTGGAGGGCTTATCGAGAACGACCAGGGGACTAGTAACCTCGACCGCACGGGCGGTCTCGCGGCCAGACGTCCACTCATCGCTCTCTTCTTCGCCATACCGGCCCTCAGCCTCGCTGGCCTCCCACCGTTCTCGGGATTTGTCGCAAAGTTCTCAGTGATCTCCGCCGGCATAAGTGCTGGTGCTACTTCGATCGTGATCGTCGCACTCATTGCAGGCGCGCTGACGCTCCTCTCCATGACCAAAATCTGGCTTGGCGTGTTTTGGGGCACACCACCTGAAGCTGGAGTTGAGCGGCGCGATGCTCCGGGAAATCGGACCACCATGCTTGCTGCAACTGGTCTCGCAGCCACGGGCACCCTCGCTATCTCGCTCTTTGCAGGCACGCTCTTCGAACTAAGCGAGCGGGCCGCCGACGACCTTCGCTCGTCTGCCTATGTCGAGGCGGTTGCGCCGTGAACGCCCTGCTTCGCCCTCGCCAACTCATCGCTATAGCTGCGCTCACCCTGGTGTGGTGCGGCCTCTGGGGCGAGGTCACCGTTGCCAACGTCGCAGCAGGTCTCATCGTCGCTCTCGTCGTCATGGCGCTCGGTGTGGGAACGCCGGGATCCGGGGGCATCCGGTTCGTTCCACTCAGTCGTCTGCTGTGGCTAGTCGCCGTCGATCTCGTGAAGTCAACCATTAGTGTCGCCATCGAGATCGTCACTCCTACAGACCACACCAAAGAAGCCATCATCGCGGTCGATGTTGGACCCGAGAGCCGCGACCACCTCCTGCTGCTAATCGTTGCCATCACCGTCACCCCAGGGACAGCCGTTGTCGATGCCGACCGCGACACCGGAATCCTTTATCTCCACCTACTCCACAACGATCGCCGCGCCGCAACGATCGAACACGTCAAAGAGCTCTCACGTCTCGCGTGTGCTGCTCTCCCTACGACCGCAAGGACTGCATCAACATGATTATCGCTGCAATCTGCTGCTTTGGAATCGCCGGTCTCTGCGGAACCTATCGACTTCTGGCCGGGCCAAGTCTTGCCGACCGGGTGATGGCTCTCGACCTCATCCTTATCTCGCTCATGGGTGCCATCGCCGTTGACTCTGCGAGACGAAACGAAACCACCTACCTCGTGCTCCTCGTCGTAATCGCGATCATTGGATTCACCGCCACCGCCGCCGCGAGCAAATTCATCGAACACGAGCACAGCCAGAGCGCAGAGGTGTCACCATGACCACCGTTGCCAACTCCCTTATGTTGCTTGGCGGACTCATTGCTATCCTCGCTGGCGTCGGCGTCCTGCGTTTCTCGACCTCCTACGCCCGTTTCCACGCGGCAGGCAAATCCAGCCCCGTCGCGTTCCTCGTCGCCGCAGTCGGTGCCAGTATCGAACTGGGCTGGACGGGCGCCGGACATCTTGTGATCGCGGGCACGGCCATGGTGCTGACCCTCCCCGTGGGCGTTCACCTGCTATTCCGAGCCGTGCATCGCACCTCAACCAATGCACACCTCGTCATCGACGATCTCGCTCCAGCCGAGAGAGTCAGTAATCAAATCGCCAACCAAACAGATGGACGGAGAATCCAATGACCCCACACTTCACCCCAAGCGCCGACGAGCTACTCGGCTACAACGCCGAGCAAGCGATCGGCTTCGACGGTGCTGACCTAATGGTTGCGCCGACCCGCCATCTCGCCATCGTCGCCTGCATGGACTCACGAATCGACACCTTCAAGATTCTCGGTCTCGATAACGGCGAAGCGCACATCATCCGCAACGCCGGAGGCGTCATCACCGACGACGTGATCCGATCGCTCTGCCTGTCTCAGCGCCTACTCGGCACCCGTGAAATCATCCTTGTGCACCACACCGACTGCGGACTCCAAAAGGTCAACGAGCACGAGTTCCGTAACGAACTGGAGCAGGAGCTTGGGGTCAAGCCGTGGTGGTCGCTAGAAGCCTTCACCGACCCGTACCGAGATGTCGCTCAGTCGATCCAGCGCCTCTACATGACCCCGTTTCTTCCCCACAAAGAAAACATCCGTGGCTTCGTCTACGACGTCACCGACGGCCTCCTTCACGAGGCCAACCTAACCGACCGTAGTAAGCCTTGACGGCTCACCATTTCGTTGATCCAGATGGTGGCAAACGGCGAGGTTCATGTCACTCTCTCACTTCGCAAAATTCTATGTCGCCACAGCAGGCTGTTCAATGCGACGCTGCTCCGCCAGAAGGGTAAGAAGCAGCACCACATCGACGGCAATCAAAAGCGTGACGCCGTTCCACGTTCTGCCAAAAAGGACAACAGCGGCGACCGCAACCAAACCAACAATTCGCTCTTTCGCAATCGCTCGGTAGGCGCGGAATGCCGAGGCGGCAATTCCGCCAAAGAACAGTGCGATGCCGAGCACAAACATGATGAGAAATTCTGTGTGAGCAGCGTCTTTGGGATGGAGGAGCATTTCTTCGGCCGCCGCCGCGATTGCGATGATGCCGCCGACGATGAGGATATGTAGGACCGTGTACACGTCTGCTACGAAGCGGGCTCGATCGCGACCGGTCAGGGTCTCCGCTCGGTGTTCCAAAGCTGGCAACACTCGATCGAAGTATCCCCACCACAACAACCCCGCCATCACCCCGGCTGCCGCCAATGCAATCAGCGTGTCATTCGGCAACCCTTCCGCCTCGTCGAGTGAACTGACAACGGCGATGCCAATTGCGACCACAATCTCGCCCAACGCGATGATCACTATCAATCCATGGCGCTCTGCGAAGTGCCCGGCGCGCACGATCCAGTCACCTTGTCGAGCTCTGAACACACCGACGGCGACGGCGAGCAGGAAGAGAGTCCACATCAGCTTGCGGGCGCCGTCGTCAAAGAAAGATCCCACAATAAGCAGTGCAACCGCCGCAAGGTTTGGGATGCTGTATTGGAGAACGGTCTTGACTCGCTCGTTGCGGTCCCCTCGCTCCCAAGCCCCCAGAGCTGAAGGCCGATACCCATCAGCACAATGATTGACGCCCCAATCGCAAAGGTGCTCCCGCCGGAACCGAAGGCTTTCGTCACCGATGCGCCCATTGGCACCGATGCAGCCGTCGCGATGAGGAAGATCACACGAACTTCGCGCCTGTTCCCCGAGACTGCATTGGCGGCCCACGTAAACGTCGACCAAGCAAGCCAGAGAATCAGGAACAGGAGAGCTGCCTCGGATGCACCCTCCCATGTGGGGTCATGCACCAGGTGCGAGACGAGTTGCGAAAATGCGAAGACAAACGCCAGATCGAAAAATAGCTCGACCGGATCTGCAGTGAAATCTTCGCTTGGGGATGGAACGACAAGACCCTTCACGGGCCAGACACTATCGGACCGATCGAGTCAAGGGCGGGGTGCAAGGTCGCTAATGGTGCGTTCAGCGGCGGCGAGCGCTCCCTCTATGTGACCTGGCGCGACCGGGGAGGTTTCGGTCGATGTCCAGTGCAGTCGGTTGTTCCAGCTTGGCGTTCGCAGGTCGGATGAGCCGTAAAGGTCATAACGCGGCTGGCGAGGTTGCTGGATCGGTGAGGTGAACGGCTCGCTCCCCCAGTCAGCAACGAACGTCGCAATGGGCGACTGCGCTTGCGGCCCGAAGAGAAGCACTAACTCCTCGACGAACGCTTCGATCGGGTCGGCGTGTCGAAGGTGGCTAAAGCCAAAGAGCATCGATGGCGTCCCGTCGGGGCCAGACATGTCGTGAATCTCATTGAACGCTTGACCCGGAGCGATTGCTGACCCTGACAGCCCCGCGTGACGCCAGAACGGTTCGGAATACTGGGCGACTGCTTTCACGACGCCG
>CBDTUI010000103.1:0-9610 GCA_965363765.1 uncultured Acidimicrobiia bacterium | reverse complement strand
GAGTTGCGCAACTTCCGGCCCATGAGATAATCGGCGACATGACAACTCACGAAACCACCGGGATCAGCGTCTACGGTTCGGGGCGAGTCGCCGTCGAACCCGATAAGGCTGACCTCCAACTGGCAGCCTCACGTACCGCTGCCGCCCCAAGCGACGCCTTCCAAGAAGCCCGCCAGGCGGTGCAGGACGTTCGGTCTGCGCTGGTGTCCGCTGGGATTGGCGAAGACCACATCCAGGTCTCCCGCCTTCGGCTGAACGCCGTCTATGACTACTCCAACAACCGACAGCGCCTGACCGGCCACGAGGCATCGGCCGACATCACCGTGGCGATCAAGGACGTCAACGCCACCGACAGGATCATCTCCGCGGCCATCGACGCCGGCGCCAACGCCGTTCAGGCGCTGGTGTTCGACACGACCCGACGCGCTGAGCTTGAAGAAGCCGCCCGGCGTTCCGCCGTTGCAGACGCACTTGCCAAAGCGGCAGTCCTCGCCGACGCGGCTGGAGTCAGTGTCGGTGCTGTCGTGCACATCGAGGAAGGTGCCCACAACGGCCCCGGGCCAATGGCTGGCAAGATGCTGATGGCAGACAGTGCGGGTCCAGCGTTCGTATCAGGCTCAATCGACATCGAGACGACGGTCAGACTGCTGGTGTCAATCAACGCCAGCTAGGAACCGACGCTTGCTTTCGCTGCCTCTAGCTGACGTCGAAGCAGATCAGCTTTGACGAATCGACCGTTTCGCGCATGTACCCGACCGGCCTCATCAATGATCACTGTCGTTGGGACAGACATGACGCCAACTCGCGAGGCCATGGCGATGTCGACACTGGCGTCATATGACGCGAACTCAACACTCGGCTCCGCGGTTCGCACATCATGGATCACTGCTTCCTGAGCCGCGCACTGGGCACAGTTTGGACCGGAGAAATAGAGCAGTGACACTCTTCCGTGAGAACCGCTCTGTTGGACCCGCAACGTGGAGCGTCGGAGAGACCAAACCTTCCAGGCGCGGTAGCCGACAACGAAAAGCGCGGCAACGGCTACAACGAAAAGCGTACGAGCAAGCACAGGATTCATGAGGTCTCGCGTGGGCGCATTCCGAGCGGACCATCACCGAGCGGCTCCGCTCGGAACCCTGCGACGTTAGCTCGGGCGAGGCGGTAGTAGAGGTAGCAACCCGCGCAAAAGCCGGCGAACAGGTTCAGGGCCGCCAGGACGACAACGATCGCGACGACTACCCAGCCCGCGAATGGGAGACCCGCGGCAAAAAGCCCGAGACCCAGTCCAAGGAAAACCGCCCCGAACCCTTGGGAGAAACGATGCGGCTGCGGATTGTCAACGATCAAGTCGGGCGCGACCATCCGGTTTTTCAGTACCCGTTGATAGATAATCTTGAACAACCCTGCTTCAGGCCATACTGTGCCGGCGGCCATGATGGCAGCGACGGCCCCGACCAGCACCGCAGAATCAAAAACGAATGCCAGCACCAACAGGCCAATAATGAACGCCTGGTTGGTGCGCAGCGCCGCATGATCAACCATCCGCTGGGCCACTATCTCCCGCCTCAGTGGGCACGCCTGCCTCCATCATCGTCATAAATGACGCCATGACTTTCGGCCAACACTCGCGTACGCGGGCAGAAAAGACTGCATCGAGGTCCCCTACGCCCATATTCGACAATCCTGCCGTATCTCCTACGACGTTCCTCGGGTCATGCTCCTCGGCCCCAACTGCTTGACCAACCATTCCCGAAACATCGCCCGCCAGCGGCATGGCAGCTGACACCGCCCCCGCTTCGAGGGACGCGGCCGGGGCGAAGACTCGATCAGATCCGCGGAGGATCGTTACCGGCGGACCCTCGAAGGGGGCCGGCAAGGGCGCTCCGAGGAAGCCAAGATGACTCTGCTGGGGGGGCGTCAGTTGATCGATGATAAATCCATGCTCAAGATTCTTGGGGTCCGGTAAAAACTCAGCCACGATTAGACCGCCACGACCGCAGACGCCAGGCATCCAGGCGTCAGGGCCGCCATACCCGCGTACATGGTCATGAGATACGAGGCTACGGCTGAAGAGTCATACGACATGAACTCCACATCGATGAACGGGAACCGGTCCGTTCCCTCTGTCCCTGCCGCATATAGGCTCACGACCCCTTGTTTGGGTTCTCCGACCCGCATGAGGAGAATTGTCGACTGGGCTTTGCCAATCTTGCGATCTTTGATCTGGGGGTCCTCCAAGTCGTTGCCGTCAACGACGAGGTGAAGCTTGTTGGTGGGGAGGATCGGAAGCCCTCGCCAGCATGTAAACATCGACCCGAACATTTGCACCGTCTCGGCGACGAGACCTCTCGCGTTTAGTTCACGATGGAACGCGTCGAGCACCTCCGGATGCATCACAAAGTACTCGGGCATCTTCCATACCCGGCTGAGCATATCGTCGAGAACATCGGGCGTAGGAGGTCCTGCATCGCCTAGCTGAAGTTTTGGAGCCACGTTTTTGACTAAGCCATAGTCAGGATGGTTGAAGAGCAGATTCTCTTTGGTTTCGTACATGTAGTCAGCAACGATCCCCAACTGTTGCTCCAACTGATCGTGCTGATCCGAATACAGGTCGACGATCCGACGATGGACTTTGACAACGGACTGAATCGTTTGCAGTTCGATAACGCGGGGTTCGACTGCGTAGTCAACGAAACTGTGCTGAACCGCGGCACCCTCCTGGTGCGAATGGTGTACCTGCAGGTTCTTCGATGGCAGGTTGAGAGGCGTTCCGCCGTGCTGAGCCTGAATCGGGAGGAATGGCTGGTTGACTTGATTCACCTGGTACCGACCGCCAGTCACCGGCAGACACCCTCCCTCGGTCCCCTGGATCACCCGACAAATCCACTTCGGGCTGCGTCCTCCCCAGAATGGTCGTGTCTTCGTCGGATTCGAAATGACTTTGGCGTTGTCGGCGCGAAGCAAATCGGGCGTGGTGACATCGGCGGCCATGGGCAGTCCCTCTCAGTGGTCGTCTTTTCAAGATAGGGCAGACTGCAAGTACCTCGGGCCCCTATCGCGATGTTTGTTGAGTGATTCCGCGAGCATTAAGTTCAGCGGCGACCAGGCGAATCGACGACGAACCCGAAGAGTCTGCGTTCTGTGGCGGCTTTCTCACACCACAACGAGATGTTTAAGCGTATTGTGGTTGCAACGGGTGACCTCTGGGGGGTACCGATGCCTGATATGCACAAACGGGCCGCCGTCATGGCCCAACAGGTGGAACATCTGGCGTCCGACGCCATGGAAGGCCGCGCCCCTGGCACCGAGGGTGGCCGCATGGCGAGGAGATTCGTCGAAGACGGCTTCGCCGATCTCGGACTCGTACAGGCAGGCGACGACGGGACATACTCTCACCACATCGCTGCGATCGGTGGCGCGAATCTAATTGGCGCCATTCCCGGACAAGGTCCAAGATCTGACCGATTTGTGATGCTGGGAGCCCACTACGACCATCTCGGCAAATACTTCGGGCGGGTCCATCCCGGAGCAGACGACAACGCCGCCGGGGTCGCCGTCCTCCTCGACGTTGCCCGGCAGCTCACCGAGCTGGACAACCTCGACCGCACCGTGCTCATCTGCGCATTTGATGCTGAAGAGCCACCGTATTTTCTCACCGACGACATGGGTTCGGTGCATTTCGTAGACCGGCCAACGATCGACCTCAGCCAACTTGACGCCATGGTGTGCCTAGACCTGATCGGACATTCATTAGGCCCCGAGAGCTTGCCAGACGAAGTGAGGCGGACCGTGTTCGCCCTTGGCGCCGAGCGGTCCGGCCTTGGAGCGGTCATCGACGAACTGGGCAGTCTCGACGAGCGGATTCGCCCCAGACGACTCGATGCCGACGTCATACCTCCTCTGTCAGACCACTACGCATTCGAACGAGCGGGCATTCCCTTCGTCTTCTATACGACCGGCCGGGATCGGCACTATCACACGCCGAGAGACACCCCCGACCGGCTTGATTATCCGAAGATGGTTGGGTTCGCAGACCACATCACCGACCTTATGTGGACGTTGTCGGACGGCCCGAGCCTCACCTACGACCGGGACGCTCACGACGATCGAGCGACCATGCAGACACTCGTTGAAATCGGCCGTCACGCCGCCCCACTGCACCAGGATTCCGACCTCGTCAGCGGTCTCATCGAACGGCTCGAACACAGGTTGCTTGCCAACGAGCCACTCAACCCCTTCGACCGCGCCGGACTCCGTTCGACGATCATCGCCATCGAGACCGCCCTCGCCTGATCAGACCTGAAAAGGTGTGAACTAGGGCATCCGGCCAACCGATCATGACGGACGGCCCTGGACGCTTTGGGCAAGGCTCATCCAAACTTGTTGCTTGGACCTTTTACATTTAGGAGCAGCACCATGACGAAATGGGTTTACGGCTTTGACCAGGTGGAAGAAGCCGAGGTCTTTTGCGAAAACGACTGGGATACGGTTCGAGGCCTTTTGGGCGGCAAGGGGGCCAATCTCGGTGACATGACCCGAATCGGCGTTCCGGTACCACCGGGGTTCACCATCAGTACCGCAGCCTGCAACGCGTATCTCCAGTCGGATGGCGTCATGCCAGCCGATTTGCTCGATCAGGTGTCGAGCGCCCTTAAAAAGATAGAAAAGGCGAGTGGAAAACAATTCGGCGACACCGCCAACCCTCTGCTGGTCTCCTGCCGCTCTGGCGCGAAATTCTCGATGCCAGGCATGATGGACACAGTCCTCAACATCGGACTCAACGACTCCGTCGTCGAGGGCCTCATTCCACTAACCGACGATCCCCACTTCGTCTATGACTCCTACCGACGACTGGTCCAGATGTTCGGGTCGGTAGTCCTCGGGGTACGAGACGAACCCTTTGAGGCCGTCCTGGCTGCGTACCGTCAAAAACGAGATGTGGCGGAAGACTCTGACCTGTCGGCAGACGATCTGCGTGCCATCACGGGTGAGTTCAAGCAGATCGTAGAACGCTTCTCTGGCCGACCATTCCCCGACGACCCGTTTGAACAGCTACGCCTCGCCATTGAAGCCGTATTCCGTTCATGGGACGGCAAACGGGCGCGCGACTATCGCAACGCGGCCAAGATCCCTCACGACCTCGGGACGGCCGTCAACATCCAGACGATGGTGTTTGGCAACATGGGACTCAATTCTGCGACCGGGGTCGCCATGTCTCGCAACGCAACAACAGGTGAGTCGGGACTCGAAGGCGACTACCTCACCAACGCCCAGGGAGAAGACGTGGTCGCCGGGATCCGGGCCACCAAACCCATGACCGAGCTGGCCAAGGAAATGCCTGAGATCTACACCCAGTATGAGACGATCGCTCAGTCGCTTGAGCGTCACTACCGGGACATGCAAGATATGGAATTCACCATTGAGAGAGGGACCTTGTGGATCCTCCAGACTCGCAATGGGAAGCGGACTGCCCAAGCGGCGGTGAAAATCGCCGTCGACATGGCCGAGGAGGGCCTCATCGGGCGCGACGAAGCAGTCCAACGTATCTCACCCGAACAGGTCGAGTTCTTCCTCCATCCGTCTTTCACGCCCGAGAGCAAACAGGAAGCACTGGACGCAGGTCGCCATCTGACGACTGCATTGAACGTTTCGCCAGGAGCAGCAGTCGGTGTCATCGCCTTCGACGCCGACCTCGCCGAAGAGTGGGCACAGTCGGGTCGATCAGTCGTAATGGTGCGACCGGAGACCAAACCTGACGATGTGCACGGCATGCTCGCCGCCGAAGGCATCCTGACGACGAGAGGTGGACGAACCTCCCACGCCGCGCTCGTAGCCCGCCAGTTCGGGAAACCGGCCGTGGTCGGCGCCAACGACCTTGAGATAGATCTGTCGGAACGGACCATGAAGGTCGGCAACGAGACCATCAACGAAGGCGAATGGATCTCAATCGACGGCACCACTGGCGAAGTCTTTTCAGGCAAGCTCGAAACGAGAACACCCGACCTCGAAAACCCGGCGTTGCGGAGGCTCCTCGAGTGGGCCGACGACGTACGCGACATTGGCGTATGGGCCAATGCCGACCATCCGGCCGATGCGGAACTGGCGCGCTCTTACGGTGCGGAGGGAATCGGCCTCGTTCGTACTGAGCACATGTTCTTCGATCCAGAAAGGCTGCCGATCGTTCAGCGAATGATCATGGCGACCAGCCCATCGGAACGAACCGAAGCGCTCGCCCAACTACTGCCTTTCCAACGGCGCGACTTTACGGGGTTGTTCCGAGCCATGGACGGGTTGCCGGTAACGATTCGACTCATCGACCCGCCTTTGCACGAGTTCTTGCCAAGCTATGAAGAGATCACCGCAGACCTGGCCGATCTCAAGATTCAACTGCTTTCTGCAAGGAGCTTGCCTGAGGTCGACCAGCTTCTGGTCCGAGTGGAGTCGGCCGAGCACCTGTTGCATGAAGTTGAAGCCTTACGAGAGGCCAACCCAATGCTTGGGCTGCGTGGCGTGCGGCTCGGTCTCATGATGCCCGCTCTCACAAGAATGCAGGTGCGAGCGATCTTCGAAGCGGCCATCGCCGTCAAACGCGATGGCGTATCAGTTCACCCGAAGATCATGATCCCTTTGGTGGCGCATGTGAACGAACTGGCCCGCCAGCGCGCCTCACTGGAGGAAGAAGCCGCCTTGGTCATGAACGAAACAGGGGTCGACATCGACTACCAGTTCGGGACGATGATCGAGATACCCCGGGCAGCCTTGACGGCGCGACAGATCGTCGAGCACGCCGAGTTCGTGTCGTTCGGAACGAACGACCTAACGCAGATGACCTACGGGATCTCCCGCGACGACGCCGAGAAGGCCTTCCTCGTCAAATACCTCGAGGAGGGCATTTTGGACCGGAACCCGTTCGCCAGCATCGACGAGGAAGGCGTCGGCCGACTCATGTCGATCGCCGTGAGGGAAGGTCGCGCCGCTCGCCCGGGACTAGAAGCCGGAATCTGCGGCGAACACGGCGGCGACCCTGCATCCATCGCCTTTTGTAGGTCGCTCGGACTCGACTACGTGAGTTGCTCCCCGCCCAGGGTTCCGGTGGCACGCCTCGCCGCTGCCCAGGCAGCCTTGCGTGACGCCGCTCCAACGGACATCTCCGAAATGGCGGTGCCTGTGTAGGCCGCCGCGGCCCCACACGCCCACGAACTGCGTAGACTGTTGTTTTGCGGAACAGTTGATTTGGAGACCTAAACCATGATCCTTGGCTATCTCGACCCAGGAACCGGCAGCTTGATCATCCAAACCGTCCTCGGCGGCGCGGCTGGTCTGGCCGTTTTGTTCAAGTCCACCAAGAAGCGCTTTGCAGACCGCAAGGCCGTCACCGAGCCCGCCACGACCGAAGTGCAGACACCGACGTTGGCGGAGCAGAAAACCGAGTCCTAGACATCGATTCTTCATCGGCGCCCTCAGACGCCGCGTTCGATCCAGGGTCCTTTCGCGACCCCGCCAGCCGGGTATTCTTCCGAGGCCACGAAGTCTTCCGCCAACTGTCCGACCAAGGCTACGACGACTGGCTGGCTCTCAAGACATCCAAATTATTCGAACGGTGGACCGCATCAGGGGAGCTGATCGGAACCCGAGAGTCTTCTGACGACCACATCCTCGCCCATGATCGGATTCCATTCTGGAGCTACCCGTATGAGTGGCCATTTTCGATGCTCAAGACCGCCGCCGCCACGCATCTTCGATTACTCGAAGACTCCCTACTCGAGGGCCTCACTCTCAAAGACGCCACCCCATACAACGTCCAATTCATCGGCACCGAACCGGTCTTTGTTGATATCGGGTCATTCACGAAATATGAACCAGGCGAACCGTGGATTGGCTACCGGCAGTTTTGCCGACAGTTCCTCTACCCGCTGATGGTTCGCGCCCACGCTGATGTTCCATTTCAGCCAATGCTCCGGGGATCGCTCGATGGCATACCCGCTGAGACGGCTCGTTCCCTGCTGAGGGGCCGACGCGCCACACGGCCGGGGGTGGCCGCCGACGTCATGTTGCAGAGTCGTGCTGAGAAAAGCATGTCGGGCACTTCTCGAAACGTACGCTCCGAAATGTCCTCTGCGGGGTTTAGCGCCGAGCTTATTCTCACGAACGTTCACCGCCTCCAAAAGGTCGTCGAAAAGACGACTTGGGAGCCAGGCGAATCCACGTGGTCCGAGTACGCCGGTTGCGAACATGTCGCTACCCAACGCGGGCCGAAAGAGGAGTTCGTAAAGAAGATCGCCGCCCAGAAACACCGACGGTTGGTGTGGGATCTGGGCGCCAACGACGCTCACTTCTCCCGGGCGGTCGCCGATCTCGCCGATACGGTCGTGGCCATAGACGGCGATGAAGCAGTCATTGACCGCGTGTACAGAACACTCGCCGATCAGGGTCCCAACAATATTCTCCCACTCGTCATGGACCTGGCAGATCCGTCCCCTGGGCTCGGATGGAGAGGAGCCGAACGGCGCCGGCTTGAAGATCGTGGGCGGCCAGACCTCGTGCTGATGCTCGCGGTGATTCATCATCTCGTGATCGGAGCCAACCTGCCGCTTCAGTCTGTGATCGATTGGGTGGCGTCATTCGGCTCGGAAGTTGTCTTTGAGTGGGTACCGATCGAGGACCCAATGTCCCGACGTCTTACCGCGAACAAACGGCCATCAGAGATCCATCGCGACTACGACGAGGAGACGCTGCGAAGCTACCTGGCTGAGCGATTCGCGATCAAGGAAGAGTTGGAACTGGAAGGTCGTCGACTTTTCCATCTCGTCCCGGCCAGCTGACGTGACGACCGCTGTGGAGCGAACGCTCCCAACACGTTTCGAACGGTTCGCAGCGGCGACGGCCCTCGTGTTACTGGGAATTACCTGGCCAGTCGCCGACCTCCTCGCCAACAATGCTGAGTTCTTCCTGGCGCGCCGGTCGCCTAAGTCAGAAGTCGTCCTCATCGGCCTGCTGCTGATTGTTGCCATCCCGCTTGCTGGCGGTGTGCTGGCCAGCCTGCCTGGACGAATCGGGGCCCGCGTGGCTGACCTCATCATCGCCATAGCCGCGACTTCACTGGTTCTCCTGTACGTGCGTCGTCTCCCACTTCCGTGGGTCGTCACGACGTTGCTGGCTGTGGTTGGCGGAGCGGTCCTTGTGCGGACGTTCCATCGATCAAGTCGCACCCGACTCTTCGCTAAGTACCTCTCGATCTCGCCCTTGCTGCTTGCAGCTCTCGTCCTATTCGCCACCCCGGCTGGCGCAGTCGTCACCGACTCGGGCCGCGGGATCGGGAGCGCGGCAGATGTGTCCGGGCCGATCCCTGTCGTCGTGATCGTGTTCGATGAGTTCCCGCTGGCTTCGCTCATCGACCCACAAGGCAACCTCCGTGAACAGCGATACCCCAACTTCGCAGAACTGGCCGCCGATGGCACGTGGTTCAGGAACGCAGTCACTGTCGAACAACAAAGCGAACACTCGGTACCGGCGATATTGACTGGAAACGTCCCGAGTCAATCGCTCACTCCGTTCGCGGGTCAGTATCCGTTCAGCCTGTTCACGGCACTCCAGGGCACCTATGAGATGC
>CBDTUI010000102.1:0-10014 GCA_965363765.1 uncultured Acidimicrobiia bacterium | reverse complement strand
GTTGCTCGAGTCAGGAAAAGTCGTTCCGGTCATCGAACGAACGTATCCTCTGGCCGAACTGCCCGACGCGCTTCGTTACCTCGGTGAAGGGCACGCTCTCGGAAAGCTCGTCATCACGATGTAGCGCCATGCAGCTGGCGCGTGCAGGAGCGCCGGCTGCCCACCACCGTCACCACCGATCGACTGTGCATCAATCGACCTATATGAGCTACTGATGCACAGTCGTTGGCGGCGTGTCGGTAGCTCGACCAAGCCGTCCTACGCGCCGGGAGCCCCATCCCGGTCATAACCGGGTCGGCGACGCCAATGCCTAGTCGAGGGCGAGGTCGTTGTACTCCATGCCGAGGAGACGTGCCACGACTTCGACGACCAGGGCGTGATCTTGCCGCTGTGGCAAACCCGAAACGGTCACCGTCCCCACCTGGCCCGAGCCCAATACTCGGATAGGGAAGCAGCCCCCATGGAACGCAAAATCGCGCATTGGCAGACCCATCTGTTCATGAAAGGTCATCCCGTCACGCCTTTGCTCAAGCCCGAGCGCATAGGAGCTTCGGCCCAGGAGCTCAACCCCGTTACGTTTGCGACGAGCCCAATCGGCGTTGGCTGGCGCGGTTCCTCTCATGGCATGAAAGAACAGAATCTCATCACCGCGCCTGATGTCGATCGTTACCGCCGCATCGCGCTCGAGAGCGGCTTCGCGCAACGCCCCGCCGAGTTGCCAAGCGAACTCCTCGTCAAACATCGGAAACTGAAGCGCCAATTCCTGTTCCGCAATTGTGCGGAGATCGTTGTCGATGTCCATGGGTTTTCTCTCGGTGGTCGTTGTCACTGACGGCGTGCGTTGCTGCGACAAGCCAGCGTAGCTTCATCGTCGGGGAGCCACCGCAGAGCGCCTGGCCCTCCCTGCATGACGGCCCTTTGAACTGCGGGCGGCGACCAGGGAATCAGCGCCCGACCTGGACCGGCGTCCAATACTCATCGGGCCACTACGCTTGGCCCTTATGGAACGGCGCAACTCTTGAGTTTCGGCACTGCAATCTCCCTTGCGACCGAACGAGTGATCAAGCCCATAGAGGGCATGCACCAGGCGATAGCGAACCAATGGTTTCGTCGGCTCGGACCCGGAGCGGAGCCGGTCCGAATCGTCCATGACTCGGTGCTCAGTATTGCCTATGCCACGATCCGCATTGCCAACGTGTCAGCGGGTGCGATTGTCGACCTAACTTACGCAGCGGGCGAGCGACAAACGACCCGTTCCCACGCCGTCGTCAACGGATTGTGGGGTGATGCGCTGGGTCGGCGAGGCGAATCAGTAGAGGTTGAAATGGGCCTGCGGAACCGACGGGGCGAACCCGTGGCCGTCGGTGTCGATTTCTTAGAGCAATTCGCCGCACCTTCAGGTCACCTGGTTCTTCTATTGCACGGCCTTTTCGATACGGAACGGTGCTTCGAGAGCATTGACGGAAAACCCGGCCTTTGGCCCGCCCTCGAAACCCATGGTGAACTGACTCCTTTGGCTGTCCGATACAACTCGGGACTGACGGTTGCCGAGAATGCGGAAAAGCTGTCCGTTCTCATTGAGTCGATCGTGTCCGAGTGGCCTGTACCGGTGCAGTCCGTTTCCCTGGTCGGCCACTCGATGGGTGGCCTCGTAGCGCACAGTGCTTGCATTGCGGCCAGCAACGCCAGCCACGGTTGGTTGCAGTCTCTGACGGACCTCGTGACCCTGGCAACGCCCCATCGAGGGACTCCGGTTGAAAAAGCAGTCAGCTTCGCCCAGTGGGGGCTCGGAATCGCGAAACCAACCCGTCCGCTGTCCGATTTTCTCAGCACGCGCAGCGCCGGCATCAAGGATCTCCGCCTCGGGCCCATCGAGCATGACGGCGCGGATCCGCAGCCCGGTTACGGCCACCGAGGCGAAGACGTTGGTCACTTTCTGCCAGCCAGCGTTCGTCAACATTTTGTCGGAGCCACTGCATCGAGGAATCCCCGCAATCCGCTCGGGAGCGCCGTCGGGGACCTTCTGGTTCGACCGGCAAGTAGCACAACAGGAGCAAGTGAAACAGCCTCGAACGTGCTGCTAGTTGGTGGCGAAAACCACCTGAGCATCCTCCACAATCAGGCGGTAATCGACGCCGTGTGCGATTGGCTCACTCCGCGCCACTGAAGGCAATCGGCCTATGTCTCGGGCGTTCCGAACTTGAGCCGCCAGTCTGGTATTGCCTCCGAACGTTCCGTAACCCAGTGCTCGACACCTGAGAAGATCACTCCATCGATCACGGTATAAAAGCCCGCGCACCAGAACGTGTCGGTTCCGTGTCGCACGCGTAGCTGCGCGGCTACTCGGTCACCGGCGCCGAGTACCTCAGCCACTTCGATCGACCAGCCCTCGGGGTAGGCCTCATTCATCGCCAGGTAATGCGGCCCATCGAAGTGCTCACCGGTGGCTGAGAACTCGATGTGCAGATTCGAAGCCAGAAGCGCACCTGCCTGGCGCCAGTCGCGAGCTTCCATCCGTTCGAAGAAGGCCTGAACAACAGTTGCCGGGTCCATCCAGACAACTCTAGGAGACCCCGATCACCGTCCGGAGAACCGGTGAGTACCGCACAAGGCCTTTTACGAGAAGCCATCTTTCTTGGAAATCCGCTCCACACCAGAGCTATCGGGGTTTTGTCGTGGCTAGCATCACGTTCGGTAGGGGCCATGACTGATAGTGGGGGCCTCGTCAGGTTCGGGCTACCGCTGGGTGGCTCGCAAAACAGGGGGAATTTTTCATGGCCAGATCGAAACGATTCGTCGCGTTATTGAGTGTGTCGGTATTGGCGCTTGCGTCATGTGGCGGCGACGGAGCCACCACGACAACTGCAGCAGCTGCGGCTCCATCGGATGGTGTTGCAACCACCGCGGCACCGGCTGCCGATCAAGCCGTAGCCGACGCCACTACCACCACGACATCCACGACCGCAGTTGAGCCATCGTCGGGTTCCGGAAAGATCGAGGTGGTGTTCGACGACGGGCGAACCTGGAGCTTTGATGGAACTTGCACCTACACACCTGACAAAACCGGACCTGCCAGCTCTCTCTGGAACATCGGAACCCAGGAACTCCCGGATGGCTCAGAACTGAATGCCATCATGGTGTTTCCGTTCGATCCGGCCAAGACAACTCCCGTTCTCATCGGGACCATGGTCGACGGCGAAGACAATCCCTATGTCTTCATCGAAGTCGAGGATCTTTCGGACGGCTCAAACCTGATTCTCGACTTTGGTGTCCATGACGGTGTCTTCAAGAGCCTTGATGATCCGGCCGACTTCCACGCTTTGGTCACCTGCGAACTCTGACCGAACAGCGGTTTCATCAAGGAACGGATTCCAGAATTTCCGCCCAATGACGATCCCGGGCGCTAGACGTGCAACGGATACCAGTTCACCTCCGGGGGAGTCAGCGACATCGCTGAAGGAGTGCCGGGTGCCGAGCGCCCTGATCTTGGGGGAGCGAGCCACGAGCTCCTGCACACCCTGTACCGAGTCCGGAGCGTGAACCGCGTTGGCCCGGTAGATCAGGTTGGAGGCCCAGTTGGTCTGGTCCATGGTGTGACTCCTATCAGATGGCTTGGATTGAAACAGGGTTAGATGACGCCCGGGAGCGACACCCCGGCAGCGAGGATCCCCAAATATGGCCATCTCGACGCCCTGCTGTCGCCGGGGTCGCCACCCTATACTTCCGGCGTCACACTCGTACGAGGAGCCACGTTGGTCAGACGCACACCGTTCCATCATCGGTTGGAACCCATGAACCAGCCGGAGATCTGGGAGCACTGGGCAGGCCACTTGGCAGCCACCAGTTACGAACACTCCGAACTCGTCGAGTACTACGCGGTTCGCAACGCCGTTGGGCTCTTAGATACGTCTCCGCTGTTCAAATACCGCATCTCGGGACCGGACTCCGAAGCGTTGCTCTCGGGGCTGATGATCCGTGACATCCGGACTTGTCGGGTTGGCCAGGCTCAGTACACCGCCTGGTGCGACGCCGCCGGATTCGTTCTCGAAGATGGCGTAGTGCTCCGGGTCGCCGAGAGGGAATACCTCATCACCACTGCCGAACGCAACCTTCGTTATTTTACGAAGCATGCCGCCAATTTCGACGTGTCGGTGTCCGATGTGACCGACGATTATGGAATCCTTGCCCTGCAAGGCCCGCATTCGATTTCGGTGCTCCGCCAACTCGCACCCGAGCTCGAAGGGTTGCGGTTTTTCGGGGTCACCGATGCGACCATCGGAGGTACCGACGTGATCGTTTCTCGGACCGGGTTCACCGGGGACCTCGGCTACGAGGTGTGGGTTCCAGTCGAAGCGGCGACCAACGTCTTTGATGCCATCTGGGAAGCAGGACTGGACTACAACATGATCCCGCTTGGCTTGCGGGCTCTTACGATCGCCCGCATCGAAGCTGGCTTGCTCCTGATCGGTGTTGACTTTCACAGCGCCCGCCATGCCTGGACGGACGCCCAACGAGAAACACCACTTGAGCTCGGTTGGGACTGGATGCTGCGTAACCTCGGCGCTGACGACCGCCCCTTTGTCGGTCGTACAGCGATCGAGGCAGAAATGGCCGGAGGAACGTCGCGTTGGAAGACGGTTGGCTTAGCGATCGACTGGAAGGACTACGACCGGCTGCATCGAGACGCAGGGATTCTCACTCCGAAAGACGGTCTCGTCGTAGAAGACACAATGTCGATTTATCGACGATCCGATCCGCCCTGGCAGTATGCCGGCTACGCCACCAGCTTCATCTGGTCGTCGATTCGCAGTCAGCACATCGCCATCGCCAAACTGCCGCTCGACCTCGCAGAGCCAGGTTCTGAAGTCGAACTCGAAATCCCGATCATTCACCGACCAGCCAACGTGCTGGCCAGCACCGTCGAGCTCCCATTCTACAACCCGGCAAGAAAGACTGCGAGGCAATCGGCATGACCGAACGGTATGACGCCGTCATTATCGGGGGTGGTCACAATGGGCTCGTCAACGGTTCGTATTTGGCCAAAGCCGGTCTCAATGTGCTGGTACTCGAACGTCGGCCGATTGTCGGAGGTGCGGCGATCACCGAAGAGCTCATTCCTGGATTCAAGTTCACGACATTTTCGTACGCACTTAGCCTTCTGAGGCCAGACATTATTCAAGATCTCAACCTGGCTGATCATGGCCTCATGACTCTGCCGTTCTCGTGGGCGTTCCATCCTTCGCCAAGTGGCGAATACCTGCTGCTCGGCAATGACGACGACCTGAACTACCACGAAATCGCCCGCCATTCACTGGCGGATGCCGAAGCCTACGAGGAGTTTGGGACTCTCCTGAACCGGCTCCAGCATGCACTCAAGCCGATCATGGATCAGATTCCACCGAACCCGAAGAGCGAGGCACCCGAAGATCAGGCGGCTCTGGCGGCATTCAACACGTATTTGGACAGTCTTGATCCCGACGTCCGAAAGCTGCTCGATCGTTTGTACAACGGCAGCATCGCCGCCGTCCTCGACGAATACTTCGAGTCAGAACTCGTCAAAGGATTGCTCTCGTCGAGCAGCATCATCGGGACGATGTGCGGACCCCGGTCGCCTGAGTCCGGGCTCGTTTATCTGCTGCATGTCATGGGGGAACGGGACGGCATCTTCGGAGAGTGGGGCTTCCACAAGGGTGGCAACGGTGGTTTCACCCAGGTGCTTCTCAGATCCTTCGAAGCGCTCGGGGGAGTGGTGCGCACCGAGGTCTCGGTCGACCATGTCGTCGAGCGCGACGGTCGGGCAGTTGGCGTGGTCCTCTCCGACGGTGAGGAGATCTCAGCCGACGTCGTTGTAAGTTCGCTCGATCCACGTCAAACGTTTACCAAGCTGGTCGACCCAGATCAGATGCCGCCCGACCTCATCGAAGCGATCAGCTCCTACAAGTTCCAGGGCTCCGCTTCGAAGGTCAACTTTGCGCTATCAGACTTGCCGACGTTCCCTGGTCTGCCTGGGCATGGACCAGAGATCTTCCGCGGGTTCACGAACGTCGGGCCGACGATGGATTACCTGGAGGAAGCGTTCGCCGACGCCAAAGCTGGACGAATATCCCGCCGGCCGTTCCTCGACTGCTGCATGCAGTCGACAGTCGACCCCGACATGACACCTCCTGGCAAGCACATCATCTCATGCTTCGTGATGTATACGCCCTATCACCTGGCCGAAGGCGACTGGGACTCTGAGCGCGAAACGCTCGGTGATATCGTCCAGGAGACGCTTGAGGAAGTCTTCCCAGGCTTTGGCGACCTCGTGCTGCACCGTGAAGTGGTCACGCCACTCGATATCGAACGGGTCGTTGGCATCACCGAAGGCAATATCTTCCACGGCGAGTTGTTCGGATCCCAGATGTTCTTCAACCGCCCGGCCCCTGGCTGGAATCAGTATCGAACCCCGCTGGCAGGGTATTACCAATGCGGTTCAGGCAACCACCCCGGCGGCTGCGTCATGGGCGGCCCCGGCAAACTTGCCGCCCAACAAATCCTGGCCGATCAGTAGCTCCCGGCCCGGCTGCGGATGGGATCGATTTCTTCTTGGAATGCGTGGAAGATGGAGAGCACCGCCCGATCCTTGGGCCACCCGCGGCCGTCTTCGGTGCGATGATCTCGGTCAATCGAGCGACAGGACTATGACTGCTTCAATCTCGACGGGCACGCTGACGCCGGGCAGGTCTCGGTATTCGGCCATATAGCCAAAGGGACGAACGCAATGTCGACATTAGGGCGATGGGAATACCTAGGCGTTGAGGTCCGCATGGTCGTCAGTCCACCACAGGAGGCGGACTGACTTTGGTCGCCCCTTACGCAGGCCAATCATCGGCTTGGACCCGTTTGACGACGCGAGTGAATATGCTTCTGGCATGACGCACGATCTGATCTCTTCCCGGCCGGGCCCGCGTTCGCGAGAGGGACAGCAACAATGACACCAGCATCGGACCATCCGGCGACGTGGAAGTTCGGATTCCCGATCTACCACGCAGAAAGCCGCGACCAGTTGCGAACGTGGCTGCAGGAGAATCACGCGTCGTTTCGCGGACTCTGGCTTTGTTCATGGCGTAACCAGCCTGACAGGACGCGGTGCCCATACCCTGAGGTCGTTGAAGAGGCGATCTGTTTTGGCTGGATCGACTCGACGATGCTCCTGCTCGATGACAAACGCGGACTGCAGATGCTCACGCCTCGCAAGGCCAAGAGCAGCTGGAGCCGACTCAACCGTGGGCGATTCGCCGCCATGGAGACCGCTGGCCTCATGACCGACGCCGGGCGACTTGCCGCCGACGCGGCGAAGTCGAATGGCTGGTGGACCATCTCCGACGCAGTCGAAGACCTCGTTGAACCGGAGATCCTCGCTAAAGCACTCGATACCAACATCCCAGCCCGTCAGAACTGGGATAGCTTCCCCCCGAGCAGTCGTAAGGCAATGCTCTGGTGGGTAGTCAGCGCAGTAAGGGAGGAGACTCAGGCGGTTCGCGTCACCACGATTGTGGACCAGGCTGAGCTCGGCCTACGAGCGAGGTAAACCGCAAACGCCAGGAATCTACGCCACTTCATTGCAGAACCGAATCACTCGCTCCCACAAGAGTTCGGCATCCTCTTCGCTGTATTCGTTGGGTAGCGAGTGATCAGTGAAGAGATGACCATCACCTGGGTAGTCGAACAACTCGACGGATCCACCGGACGTGCGGATCGCATCAGCCACAGCGTCGATCCACTCCTGGTTCCGGAAGGGGTCGTCAACCGTGTAGTGAATCTGTGCTGGCACTGAGGAAGGCCACGTCTGCACACCGAGCATGTGGAGCGGCAGCGCCCCCGACAACATCACGACACCACTGACCGATCTAACGGTTGCAACGTACTCGGACATGCCGCCGCCGTTGGAGAACCCCGTAGCGATGAACCCGTCGTCCAGATTGGCCACTGCGTCGGCTGCAGAAGCCATGAGTTCCGGATAGCCGATACCTTCGGCAAAGGCTGACGCCTCGTCATAGTCGTCGAAGGTCTTGCCGTCGTACTGGTCTACCACCGAGACGGTATGGCCATCTTCTGTGAGCCTGCGAGCGGCGACGCGGACACCGTCACGTACGCCCAGTACTGAGTGAAAGAGTGCAATCGTTGCCATGCCGGCCCTCCTGGTTGTCGCATTGTAGGTTGAACCGGCGGACTGGCGCGTCACTCAATTCACGTGCGCCGAACATGGTTCTTGCGATGAGTTCGGTCGGGATATGGCGTCGGTTGCGAGATTGGGCGACGCCCTCAGCAACGACTGGTAGCGTGCACGCATGAGCCTTACATGGGAGCAGGTCATCGTCGACTCGATCGCTCCGGTGGACCTGGGGCGCTGGTGGTGTACCGCACTGAGTTGGGTCGTCGTCAACGACGATCCGAATGAGTTCGAGATCCGGCCAGACATCGATCAAATGCCCGGCATGCTGTTTGCTCTCGTTCCCGAAGCAAAGACCATCAAGAACAGACTCCACTTTGATTTTCGGCCGCACGATCGCGATGCCGAAGTCGAACGGCTCGTGGGGTTCGGCGCGACTCGAATCGACATCGGCCAGAGCGACCCCTCATGGGTCGTTCTCGCCGATCCAGAGGGCAACGAGTTCTGCGTCCTGTCGTCAGACTGACGCCAGGCGGCTTGCAGCGGCGATCTGTGGTCTCATTTAGGTGCCTGGGGCGACAGCAGCGCCGTACAGCCAGCTGAGCCAGCTCCCCGTTGTCTCTAACCCTGGACGTCGGGGCGCCACCTGCATGTCGATGGGGGAGAGCGGTGTCACCCGACCAGTTCGGATTCGAACGGGTTCGTCACTCCGATTCACAGGTGAACTGGAAGGAACCGTCGGCCCATTCGTTGGTGTGCAGATTGAGGAACAGGCCGGTGCCGGCGACTGACTGAGCATCTATGTCGTGCTCGACGGCCAGCTGCGAGCCGTCCTGCTTTCCAGCTACCCAGAACATGGTGTCACTGGTCACTTGAGCACTCGTCGAATCAGTGTCTGAGTCAAAACTGACGCTGAAATCAAGGGCATCGTCACCGTCGAGGGTCCCCCATACGGCAAAAGGAGTCGCTCCTTCACTTTCCTGGACGAAACACTGACCGCTGGTCATCGGGACCGTGCGTTCCCATACGGTATTCCCAATGCGGAAACCGTTTGGCGGAAGAGCACCAGACGCCTCAGGAGTTGGGTTGTCCATCGTCCCAGGGCCATCGGAATTCGAACTCGGATTGGCGGCAGGGTCGATCACCCCACTACTCGTAGTGTCTCCAGATGCCGGGCTGGCTGCGTCCTGTATCGCCTCAAGCGGGTTGGCCCCGTTGCTACCACCGCAGGCTGCGAGAGCCAATAAGGCGACCGCTAGCAAGATGAAAACCTTCGACATACGTTGACCCCTCCTCAAATGCCCGGTCAGGAAACCCTACCCCGATAGGTCGACTGGTCGCTGGGCGATCTCGAACGGGTCTACGAGCTTGCCAATGGCAGCGCAGCGCTCGGACCTCCAACCGCAACGCCCCGGACTTCCACGCCGCCGATGAACCCGTAGTCTCGGCTATTTTGGAGACCGGCAAGCGATGTAGAAGCGAGGTACGACGATGGCGTTGCAGGATGATTTGAGCCGGATCGCCCTCGAAACCGGATTCTCGGGAGTTGCAGTGGTCGACCGCGGCGACGAGCGGCTGGCCGAGGTAGTGGCAGGCTACGCCGACCGGGCCGAGCAGCGGACGATTGAGATCGGCACCCGATTCGGAGCGGCCAGCGCTACCAAAGGCTTCACAGCCTTGGCGGTGGCCTCGCTCATAGAGTCCGGGGAGATGGCCCTCGACAGCCCACTGTCGGCCTACACCGGGGCGGACCTTCCACTCGTCGACAAACGGGTGACCATCGAGCACCTGCTCGGCCACGTCTCGGGGGTCGGTGACTATCTCGACGAGGACCAAATCGATGACATCGACGACCATGTGCT